>NZ_CP188040.1:3233666-3557033 GCF_049943125.1 Alloiococcus sp. CFN-8 | reverse complement strand
GGATCTTGTAGAACAAGGATATAAGGAAATAACCCTCTTAGGGCAAAATGTAAATTCATATGGTAAGGGCTTAGAGCCACAAATTACCTTTGCGGATTTATTAAAAAGAATCGACAGGATTCCAGGGCTTGATAGAGTAAGATTTATGACTTCTCATCCTAAGGATTTATCAGACGACGTTATACAGGCTATTAAAGAAGGCAGCAAGCTTTGCGAACAAATTCATCTTCCGGTACAAAGTGGTTCCACTAGAATACTTAAAAAGATGAATAGAAGCTATACTAGAGAAGCTTATTTAGAACTCGTTGAAAAAATCAAAAGAGAGATACCAGGGGTTTCTCTTACAACAGATATAATCGTTGGTTTCCCTGGAGAGACTGAGGAAGACTTCCAGGATACCCTATCACTAGTGGAAAAAGTTGAGTATGATTCAGCCTTTACTTTTATCTACTCTCGCAGAAAATATACTCCTGCTGATAGGATGGAAGACCAAATAGAAGATAGTGTTAAGCACGAAAGATTTAATAAGCTGATAGAGCTTGTAAATAACATAGCTGCAAAGAAGAATAAGGAATATGAAGGTAAGATTGTAGAAGTACTTGTAGAGGGTGAAAGTAAAAATGATTCCTCAAAGCTTACTGGAAGAACAAGAACTGGAAAGCTAGTTAATTTCATAGGAGACAGTAAGGGAATTGGAAGCCTTAGGATGGTAAAAATAACTAAAGCGCAATCCTTCTCTCTTATGGGCGAAGAAATATAAAAACAAAAGCTCTTTTTAAAGAGCTTTTATATTATTATAGGGGGTGTATTTGTGGCGTTAACACCAATGATGCAGCAGTACTTCAATATAAAAGAACAATACAAAGATTGTATATTATTCTATAGGCTTGGGGACTTTTATGAAATGTTTTTCGAGGATGCTGAAAAAGCCTCTAAGGAGCTGGAGCTTGTATTAACGGGTAGAGACTGTGGACTTCCTGAAAGAGCTCCTATGTGCGGTATTCCTTATCATGCCTCTAATAATTATATTAGCAGACTTATCAATAAAGGCTATAAAGTAGCCATATGCGAGCAGGTAGAGGATCCAGCCTTATCTAAAGGTATTGTAAAACGAGATGTTATTAGGGTTATTACTCCTGGTACCTATAATGAGGATGGTTATTTACAGGATGATAAGAATAATTTCATCATGAGTATTTTCAGTAATGAAGGAGATGCTAAGGCAACAATTAGCTATGTGGATATTACCACAGGAGAATTATATACAACGGAGTTTGAGTACTCTAGAGAAAAGGTTATTGATGAGATATATAAAATCATGCCTACGGAACTCTTAATCACTGAGAGCCTCTATGAGAAATTAAAAAATAACCTAGATGGTTATGGTGTGTATATAAATAAAAAAGCTGAAAGTTTTTTCTTAGATGGGATTGATTCTGCTATTGAAAATCAATTCAATAGTGATAATTTCACAGAAACCTTCTGCAGGCATTCAATAGGTTCACTGCTTAAATATATACTAGAGACTCAAAAAACATCCTTATCTAATATAAACGATGCAGAGAGATATTATGTGGAAGAGTACATGTCTATTGACATAAATTCTAGAAGGAATTTAGAGCTTACAGAAAGCCTTAGAGAGAAGACTAAAAAAGGATCTCTTTTATGGGTATTAGATAAAACTACAACTTCTATGGGAGGAAGAACCCTTAGAAAATGGGTGGAAGAGCCTCTACTAAATAAAAAGGCTATTGAGAAAAGATTAAATGGTGTTGATGACTTATGGAGTAATTTAACTCTATGTGAGGATTTAAAAGAAGCTCTTAAGAATATTTACGATATTGAAAGAATTTCTGGAAAGATAGCTTCAAAAAATGTTAATGCTAGAGAACTTCTTGCTCTTAAAAACTCATTAATGAATATTCCTACTATAAAGGAATTAATTTCTTCCTTGCCTTCAAAACAGTTTAAGGAGCTAAATAAAAACCTAGAGGAGCTTAATCACATAGTGACACTAATAGATTCTTCTATTAAAGAAGATCCTTCTATAGTATTAAAAGAAGGTAATTTGATTAAAGAGGGCTACAATAGCTATATTGATGAACTGAGAGAAGCTAAGCTCAATGGAAAGAAGTGGATTGCAAATTTGGAAGCTTCCGAGAGGGTAGAAACAGGTATAAAATCTCTTAAGGTAGGATACAACAAAGTATTTGGGTATTACATAGAAATTAGTAAAGCTAATTATTCATCAATACCAGAGGGTAGGTATATTAGAAAGCAAACTCTAGCAAATGCTGAGAGATTCATAACAGAAGAGCTTAAAGAGATGGAAAATAAAATATTAGGTGCAGAGGAAAAGCTTGTTCAACTGGAATACGAGGAGTTTGTTAAGGTAAGAGAAGAAGTAGAAAAAGAAATAACTAAAATTAAAAAGGCTGCAGCTATAGTATCCCAGATTGATAGCTTACTATCTTTAGCGATAGTAGCTAGAGAGAATAATTACATAAAGCCTACTATAAACAATACTAATACTATAATAATAAAAGAGGGCAGACACCCGGTAGTAGAAAGGATGCTTCCAAAGGGCAATTTTGTTAGCAATGATTGCAAATTAGATAGTAAGGATGATCAATTATTAATTATTACTGGACCTAATATGGCTGGTAAGTCAACATATATGAGGCAGGTAGCACTCATAGCCATTATGGGTCAAATAGGAAGCTTTGTTCCTGCAACGGAAGCTAGTTTATCTATAAATGATAAGATATTTACTAGAATAGGTGCTTCAGATGATTTAGCCGGTGGAAAGAGTACCTTTATGGTGGAGATGGCTGAGGTTTCGAATATTTTACAGTATGCAACCAAAAATAGTTTAGTAATATTAGATGAGGTTGGTAGAGGAACGAGTACCTATGATGGCTTAAGTATAGCCTGGTCTGTGATTGAATACCTTGCAGGAAACAGTAGTATTGGGTGTAAAACTCTATTTGCTACCCATTATCATGAGCTTACAAGATTAGAGGATAAGATTAAAGGAATAAAGAATTATTCTGTAGCAGTGAAAGAGGTAAATAACACTATAGTATTTCTAAGAAAAATAATACCAGGAGGAGCTGATCAGTCCTATGGTATTGAAGTAGCAAAGCTCGCTGGTCTTCCAGAAGAAGTGATATCAAGGGCTAAGGATATATTAAAAAAACTTGAAGGGGACTCAATCACTATTGAAGAGGATAATAGTAATAACCATTATGTAAAAGAAAAGAATTTAGGAGTGCAGCTTGGCATTTTAGATTATGAAAAAGATATAATAATTAATTCATTAAAAGGATTAGACACATTAAATATGACACCCATGGAAGCTTTAAATGTATTGCACAAATTAGTTCAAGATTCCAAGTCTATAATTTAGGGGGTGGAAATATGAAAAGAATTAACCTTTTAGATGAGGTTATTTCTAATAAAATTGCTGCAGGAGAGGTTGTAGAAAGACCTGCCTCTGTGGTCAAGGAGTTAGTTGAAAATAGCATTGATGCTGGGGCTCTCCATATTAATATAGAAATAGAAGAGGGTGGAGAGACCTTAATAAGAATTACCGATGATGGTGTCGGAATTCATCCTGAGGATATTGAAAAAGCCTTCCTTCCTCATGCTACAAGTAAAATTCAGGATATAGAAGACTTATTTAAGATAGGAACCTTAGGCTTTAGAGGTGAAGCCTTAGCGAGTATAGCCTCTATTGCTAAGGTTAAACTATACTCTAAGACAGAAGAGGATGTAGGGGGAAAGGCTATAGAATATCAGGGGGGTATAAAGGATAGTCTAGTAGATTATCCCATGAATAAAGGCACTATAATAGAAGTAAGAGATATATTCTACAATGTTCCTGCTAGAAAGAAGTTTTTGAAAAGCACCTCTAGGGAAAGTGCATTGATAGGAGATATTATTAATAGAATTGCATTGGCTAATCCTGACATAGCATTTACTTATATAAATAATAATAAAAAGCAGTTTTCCACCTTTGGTAGTGGCAATACTATGGATGTAATAAGAAACATATACGGAAAAAAGATTCAGGAGAACCTCATAGCCTTTGAAAGCCATGGTGATGAGCTTTCAGTGTATGGCTATGTGGGAAACTCTGAGATCAGCAGAGGTTCTAGAAATAATCAATCTATTTATGTAAATAAGAGATATATAAAGAGCAAGTTAATTACAGCAGCAGTGGAAAATGCTTTCAAATCCTTTGCTACTATTAATAAATTTCCTTTCTTTGTAGTATTTATAGACATATATCCTGAGCTGATTGATGTAAATGTTCATCCAACAAAAGCTGAAATTAAGTTTAAGGATGAGAGGGTTTTATTTAAAATCGTATTTGATACTGTTCACCAAGCGATTAAAAACTCAATTAAAGAGAGTTTTATACTGCCGGAGGAGCTAACCTTGGATTTAGGGGAAAAGGTTGAACCGGTGAGGTTTAATTATGAAGATATTCAGATATCAAGGGAGATTAAAGAAAAGAATGATAATGAGTATTTCTCCACAGAGAATTCAAGAGAGCGTTCAATAGAGCGTTCAATAGAACAGGTAGAGGTAAATAAAAATGAATCACTACCAGATAAGCATATATATGTGGATATACCTGTAGATTTAAAATCCCCTGAGACAGTGCATGAAGTAATAATCAAAAAAAATGAACACTCAGAAGAGGTGGAGAGAAAAACATCAAGTATTGATAATAGAAAGAGTGGAAATCTTGATTTCAGTAGCATACGTATTATAGGACAATTTGATAAAACCTATATACTAGGGGAGCATAATAAAATTCTATTTTTGATTGATCAGCATGCTGCTCATGAAAAAGTGATGTTCGAAAAATATATCAAGGAAATTAGAGGTCATAGGGTTGTAGTTCAAACCATGCTAGTTCCTATAGTTATAGAGCTTGATATAGATGATTACTCGTATTACAAAGAGAATAGTCAGGTGTTTAGAGACGCTGGCTTTCTTGTAGAGGAATTTGGTAGCGATACAGTGGTTATAAAGGAAGCACCTTATGTTATTGGAAGATCGAAGTGTAAAGATATATTTTTAAGTATTTTAGATAATCTTAAGAATATGGGCAGTGGTAAAACAGAGGAGTATAAATATGATGCTATAGCTAGAATGGCATGCAGGTCAGCGGTGAAAGCTCAGGAAGAATTAACTGTAGAGGAAATGAAAGAGCTTCTTAAGGATTTGGCTCGTTTAGATGAACCCTTTCATTGTCCACATGGTAGACCTACCATATTGAAGCTATCATTATATGAGATGGAAAAGTTATTCAAAAGAATACAGTAACAAGATATTAATTATGTAAACTGGAGTGTGTATATGAATAAAAAACTAGTAATAATTGCAGGACCGACAGCTGTAGGTAAAACAGATATTTCTATAGAAATTGCAAAAAAATTGAATACAGAAATTATATCATCAGATTCAATGCAAATATATAAATATATGGATATAGGTTCTGCCAAGGTTTCTAAGGAGGAGCAAAGCTCGGTTAAACATCATCTTATTGACATAATTGATCCTAAAGAAGAATTCAGTGTATCGGACTATAAAGCTGAAGCTCATAAAATTATCAATAATCTTCATGGTGTAGGTAAAATACCGGTAGTAGCTGGAGGAACTGGTTTGTATATAAATTCTCTCGTTTGCAATATGTCTTTTACGGAAAGCTCCAAGGATGATCAATATAGAGAGGGGATAGAAAGAATTGCTAGAGATAAAGGCAATGAATATGTTCACTTTATGCTAAAGGACATTGACCCTGAAAGCTATAAGTTAATACACCCCAATAATTTAAAAAGAGTAATTAGAGCTTTAGAGGTTTATCATATAACTGGAAGACCCTTTAGTGATTTTAAAGATGATAATATGTATTCCTGTGATTTTGATCTTTATTATTATATTTTAAATATGGATAGAGAGAAGCTTTATAGCAGAATTAATAAAAGAGTTGATATTATGCTTAAAGAGGGTCTTGTAGAAGAGGTTAAATGGTTAATGGATTATGGATGCACAAAGGATATGCAATCCATGAAGGGGATTGGATATAAGGAAATAATAAGCTATCTTCAAGGAGAGATAAGTTATGAAGAGGCTGTAGAGGATATAAAAAAAGGTAGCAGGAATTATGCTAAACGACAGCTCACTTGGTTCAGGAAGGATCCTAGAGCAGTGTTTATAGACAAGGACAACTACAGCTGTGATGAGGAAATCGTAGCTAAGATTTTAGATGACATTAAGATTTTATAGTTGTATAATATAGTTAAAATTATATTTAGATATCGGAGGTCTGAAATGAATAAAACA
The DNA here is from genome assembly GCF_049943125.1 of Alloiococcus sp. CFN-8. Taxonomy (GTDB): domain Bacteria; phylum Bacillota; class Clostridia; order Clostridiales; family Clostridiaceae; genus JAEXZL01. The sequence continues at coordinate 3,550,673 of NZ_CP188040.1, read as the reverse complement.
GCCAATAATCTGCAGGATATATTTTTAAATAATGCCAGAAAGAATAGAATACCCTTAACAATATACTTAACAAATGGTTTCCAGTTAAGAGGAACAGTAAAAGGTTTCGATAGCTTTACAGTTGTTTTAGATAGCGATGGAAAACAAATGCTGATTTATAAGCATGCAGTATCAACCATCACTCCAGTAAAGCCGATTTTATTTAGCAATTTTGCCAGTGAAGAAGATAATGAATAAAATTAATTTAGGCAAATCCTATGATTTGCCTAAATTATTGTCCTAGGAGGTTTCCATGTTAAAAGAAACAAAAGAAATTTTTAAGAAAAGATATAATATAAATGATGAAATTTTTGATATTGTTGAAAAGGCCTCAGAAGATGTAAAAGCAGTATTAAAGGATCTTGATGCTATTAAGGAATATAATCAGCTTAAGGTTATAGCTGCTTTTCAGGAGGAGAGAATAAGCGAAAGTCATTTTACCTACTCAACAGGGTATGGCTATGGGGATATAGGGAGAGATACCTTAGATAAGGTTTATGCAAAAGTATTTAATACGGAAGCGGCTCTTGTTAGACCTCATTTTGTAAATGGGACTCATGCAATCACAGCAGCGCTCTTTGGATGCTTAAGGCCTAAGGATACTATGTTATCAGTTTGTGGAAAGCCTTATGATACATTGGATAATGTTATTGGAATTACAGATAAGGAAGACATAGGGTCACTAAAGGATTATGGTGTACTTTATAAGCAAATAGATCTTCTTCCTGATGGAAAGATTGATTATACAGCTATAAAAGAAGCTTTGATAAGTGATAAGACTATTAAGCTTGTACATATACAAAGATCCACAGGTTATGGATGGAGAAGGGCTTTAACTATTGAAGATATAAGGGTATTAAATGAATTTGTTAAGGAAATAAGAAGTGATGTCATAACTTTTGTTGATAACTGCTACGGAGAATTTGTTGAGATAAAAGAACCTACAGATGTAGGGGTAGATATTATAGCAGGTTCCTTGATTAAGAATATAGGAGGAGGTATTGCTCCTACTGGTGGATATGTAGCAGGGAAGAGTAAATTAGTAGAGCAAGCTGCTTATAGGTTAACGGTTCCTGGGATAGGAGGGGAGTGCGGTTCAACCTTTGGAGTAATGAGACAATTCTATCAGGGGTTATTTTTAGCTCCAAGCGTTACTATGGAAGCTGTTAAGGGAGCTGTATTATGTGCCAGAGTAATGGAGCTCCTTGGTTTTGAGGTGCTTCCAAGCTATAAGGATAAAAGAAGTGATATAATCCAGAGTGTTAAGTTTAATGATAAGGGTAAATTAATCAATTTCTGTAAGGGTATACAAAAGGGGTCGCCGGTTGATTCCTTCGTTGAGTGTGAACCATGGGATATGCCTGGTTATCAAGATCAAGTAATAATGGCTGCTGGAGCCTTTATTCAAGGAGCGTCAATAGAACTATCCTGCGATGCACCTATTAGAGAACCTTATATAGCTTATCTCCAGGGTGGGCTTACCTTTGAACATGTGAAAATAGGTTTATTGATAGCATTATCCTTAATGTAGTATTAGGTTTTATAACATTTAAAAATAAAAAACGAACGGGACACCGTTCGTTTTAATATTTTCTATATATTCCTACCAATTTTCCTAGTATGCTGCAGTTTTCAACTATGATTGGATCCATATTCTTGTTTTGTGGTTGAAGCCTTATATGGTCTTTTTCTTTATAGAAGGTTTTAATGGTAGCCTCATTTTCAATAAGAGCTACAACTATTTCGCCGTTAAGAGCTGTGCTGGCCTTTTCTATAATGGCAAAGTCTCCATCTAGAATTCCTGCTTCCTCCATAGAATATCCGTCAACTTTTAGGATAAAAAGGTCGCTATCGTGCTTTACATAATTCATAGGTAAAGAAAAGTAATCTTCGATATTTTCTGTAGCAAGGACAGGGGACCCAGCTGTAATGGTTCCTATTACAGGAATATCAACTAATTCTCTTTTTATTGTTGCAAATTCTGCGATTTCTAAAGCTCTTGGTTTAGTAGGGTCTCTTTTTATTAAGCCTTTTTTTTCTAATCTCTTTAAATGACCGTGTACCGTAGAAGTGGATTTAAGTTCTACAGCTTCACAGATTTCTCTAACAGAAGGGGGATAACCCTTTGCTTCGGTATATTCCTTTAAAAACTCATAAACCTCTTTTTGTTTATCTGTTTTTATTTCTGACATCATTGCTTCACCTCGCTATTAGTGTTATTATATCATAAGAACCATAAATAATCAAACTTATGTTCTCGTATACTTTGTTTAAAGCCTATCTGTTATATATTATAGTAAAAAAAGAGGAGGGGAGAAGCTTGAATAAAGATTCTCGTAACTATGAAGAAGAAATCAAAAAGATTCTAGAAGAAAATGATGAAGAAACACCATTTGAATTTATTGAAGACATTCCAGGACTCAGCGAATTAATGGAGGATGAAGAAGACTCAAAAAAGTATTTAATAGAAGAATATCCTGGACTATACAGATTGAAAAAGAAGGATGAAGATAAATAAAAGCGACTATCATTGATAGTCGCTTTTATAAATCCTTTAAGGGATTTGAATTTACAGCTTCTCTAAGCTTTTCATCATCTACATGAGTGTAAATTTGAGTGGTAGCTATCGATTCGTGTCCTAGAAGCTTCTGGAGATTTCTTATGTCTACGCTGCCATGCTTGTACATTAATGTTGCAGCGGTATGTCTTAATTTATGTGGTGTATATTTATTATATTCAAGGCCGGCGTTATTAGTGTACTTTTTTACCAGTCGCTCAACGGTGCGTTTATTTATCCTTTGATTTTTAGCACTGACAAAAAGGGCATTTTTATCCTCCGGTGGAAGCTTTGATCCATCACGAACTCTTAAATAATCCTCGATGGCTCTTAAGCATGCTGTATTTAAATAAATTGTTCTTTCTTTATTGCCTTTACCTATAATACTTAAGGTATCTCCTTTGATTTCGTTGATATTAATACTACAAAGCTCTGATAATCTCATTCCGCAGTTTAGGAAAAGGGTAATGATGCAGTAATCTCTATAATAATTCTTTGATGTCTCGTCCATATTAAGCAAAAGCTTTCTGCTTTCATCTAAAGTTAAGTATATGGGGTTTCTTTTGTTAATTTTTGGTGATTCTAACTCTAAGGCTGGGTTTTCGTCAATAATTCTGGCTTTGCCAAGGAGATATTTAAAAAAGGATTTTAAAGTAGCAACTTTTCTGGCTTTTGCATAGCTACCGTTATGCCTGTATTTTTCTACAAAAGCAATAAATGCATATAGATCCGATAATGTAATTCCGCGCAAAAAGAATTTATCGATTTCTTTTATAGATATCTCATCAAAGTCAGTATTATTTGGAACTTTTCCTTTATAAAGCATTAAAAATTTAAAGAATAAAGTTAAATCTGTTCTATAAGCGTTAACTGTATTAGGTGATTTGCCTCTGATGGTTGTAAGGTAATTTAAAAATTCGTTCATTGCATCAGGACAATTATTTTGTTCAAAATTTTCTATTACGAACTTCATTTTAAACCTCCAAATAGCTGAAAGTAGTCTATGTATATATAATAGTCTAAATTTAACCATAAGTAAATGGATTTTAAAGTCTTACGTCGTGAAATGTATATTTAGCGACGTTTTTTAAGCATCTTTTCAGGCTATTTTTCCTTCTTTCCCCTTTTATTTTATATATAATTCTACAGCAAAATCAAAAATATCGAATTTAGGATTTGAAAATTTCTCAAAAGTCCATTTATAAGCTTTAAACAATTTTAAAATTCTAAATATGACATTTTATTATAGCTTATATTATCTTTGTAGATTATTATGTAATCTGGTGAAATAAACCTATGAATTGTGCTATACATAGTTATTGTATATTTATTAAATACATCTATCTTAATAATGTGTGTTGTTTTGTGATTAATTTTAAAATTCGTAAAATAGAACAAAAACCAATGTTTTCCACAATTTTCCTGTGGATAACATTGATTCTTATACTTTCTTTTCACACAAATAAAAAAAGTATAGACGAGCTATACTTTTTTATAATTAAACATTTATATTTACTTCAGTATTTATAAGAGATTTATTTTCCTCTATAATTGGATAAACACAATCTCTTAAAAAATCATCTACCTGGCTTGGAGCTCTTCCTATAAAATTGACAGGATCCATTATTTTATCCAGCGTGGCTTTATCTATATTAAATATTGTATCTTTAACGATTCTATCTAATAAATCATTATTTCTACCGTAGACTTTAACTTCATTAGCCGCTGCCATGGAATGAACTCTTATAGCCTCGTGAAGTTCCTGTCTATCCCCTCCTGCTTTAACTCCTTCCATTATTATATTTTCTGTAGCCATAAATGGAAGTTCATTTTGAACGTGGGAAGCTATGACTTTATCATATACAACCATGTTGCTTGAAATATTTATATATAGGTTTAAAACTCCATCTAAAGCTAAGAAGGCTTCGCTAACTGAAATTCTTTTATTAGCTGAATCATCTAGTGTTCTTTCGAACCACTGAGTTGAAGCTGTTATGGCCGGATTTAAGGAGTTTACTACTATGTATCTAGCTAAAGCGCTGATTCTTTCGGATCTCATTGGATTGCGCTTATAAGCCATGGCAGAGGAACCAACCTGGTTCTTTTCAAATGGTTCTTCTATTTCTTTCATGCTTTGAAGAAGTCTAATATCATTGCTGAACTTGTAAGCTGATTGTGCAATTTCTGAAAGTGTATTTAATATTATTGAATCGATTTTTCTTGGATAGGTTTGACCTGTAACATAATATGAACTTTCAAATCCCATCTTACGAGCCACTTTCTGATCCAGCGCCCTTACCTTATCCTCGTCGTTGTTAAAAAGATTCATGAAGCTTGCCTGTGTACCTGTAGTCCCTTTTACTCCTCTGAGCTTAAGTTTTTCAATAACAAAATCTAAGTTTTCTAAGTCAATTATTAAATCTTGAATCCATAAGGTAACTCTCTTGCCTACTGTTGTCAGCTGTGCAGGTTGGTAGTGAGTATAACCTAAAGTTGGGAGGTTTTTATATTTTTCTGCGAAGGTGGATAGTTGATATATAACACTAATGAGTTTCTTTTTGATAAGAAGAAGCGCTTCCTTCATGATGATTATATCTGTATTATCCCCTACAAAGCAGCTAGTTGCTCCGAGGTGAATTATTTTTTTGGCTTTTGGGCATTGTAAGCCGTATGCATAAACATGGCTCATGACATCATGTCTGATTTCTTTTTCTTTCTTTTCTGCATCTTCATAATTAATATTATGTATATTATTTCTTAATTCACTAATTTGCTCATCGCTTATGTTGAGACCTAACTCTTGTTCTGCTTCTGCTAGTGCAGTCCATAACTTTCTCCATGTAGTGAACTTTTTATCGTCGGAGAACAAATAACTCATTTCTTTAGAAGAGTATCTTGAATTTAAAGGTGTATTGTATGAATCCCTCATGTCATGCTTCCTCCTGTAATTTACTTAATAACAAATGTATTATAACATATTTTTTATATCTCTCTAGTTCTATTTTCGTATTTTATTAATATAATTTATTAAGTTATATTACGAGTGGAGGATTAAGTATGTTCAAGCTAAGCGTGATAGATAAGGTATCGTTCCTATTAGTGCTTATAGGTGCACTTAACTGGGGATTAGTGGGTCTTGCTAACTTTGATTTGGTTCAGGCAATCTTCGGTAGTATTCCTTTAATAAGCAGGATAGTATATATATTAATTGGAGCTGCTGCCATAAACATAATTTTTGTGTTATTTTCTAATAAGCTAATAGCACCTAAATTTAAAAGGTAGTATACCGGAACATAGATATATGCTAGTTCCAAATAAAAAATAAGAGATCACATTAGTGACCTCTTGTTTTTTATTCTTCTAAGGAATCTATTAATTTAACTATCTCTTCTACAGCTAAAGTTTCATCATCTCCAGATGCCATAACAGTAATTTTTGAATCCTTTGTTACGCCTAAAGACAATACACCTATTAAACTTTTTACGTTAGCTTTCTTTCCGTTAAATTCAATGCTAACATCAGATTTAAAGGATGAAGCTTTCTTTACTAATAATGTTGCTGGTCTTGCATGTAGTCCTGTTGAGTTATTAACTACTACGTCTTTAGATACCACAATAAACACCTCTCTGCGTAAATTATTTTGTTTAAAGTTAGAATAAAATTATAACTTATTTTATTATAACATTATTCTTTCTAATTTCAATACTTTCTTTATTCCTGCTAAATGCTGATTTCAATGAAATCTTCCTTTGCTTTTGATACTTTATAATCCACCTTGATATTTTTAATTATATCTGTATTGGTAATTACCATCGGTGTTATAGTTGATGAATGATGATCTACATATTCCCTATCAAAGAATAGAAGCTTATCTCCTCTTTTAACCATATCCCCTACTTTTACATAAGTAGCAAACCCTTTTCCTTCTAATTTAACAGTGTCTAATCCTATATGAATAAGAATCTGTAAACCATCAGGTGATTTTATAGCTATAGAATGTCTGCCTTCATATAGCATTACTATTTCTCCGTCTATTGGAGAATATATATAATTATCCAGGGGCTTTATTGCTATCCCCTCTCCCATCATTTTGCTATTAAATAAATAGCTATTTACCTCTGACAATGGGATAACTTCTCCATTTATAGGCATAGAAAGCTTAATTATATTATCCATTTAATCATCTCTCCTTTACAATAATTGAATTTAAATAATTGATATAGGTATATTGATTTTTATATGGTAACAGAATATGTATTATCTTGGTTGAACTATTAACTTAATAGCAGTTCTTTCTTCTCCATCTATAATAATATCTGTAAATGCTGGTATACAAACTATATCTTTTCCGCTTGGCGCTATAAACCCTCTTGCGATGGCTATTGCTTTAACTGCTTGATTAATTGCTCCTGCACCAACGGCCTGGATTTCCACCAGATTTTTTTCTTTTATTATTGCTGCTAAAGCACCCGCAACAGAATTTGGATTTGACTTTGTTGATACTTTTAGAACGTCCATTATATTTACCTCCTATAATCATAAATGGATATATACCGTTTACACTGAAATGAAAAATTGCAATATATATACATTTTATATATTCTATACAAAATAAAAAATACCTCTATTAAATAAAAAAATACATTTTGAATTTTCAAAATGTATTTTTCTTCTTAATATTTATTTTGCATAATCAATAGCACGGGTTTCTCTGATTACGTTTATTTTAATTTGTCCTGGGTATTCAAGTTCATCTTCAATACGCTTTACTATGTTTCTAGCCATTTCAATAGAGCCTGCATCATCTACTTGTTCTGGCTTAACCATTATTCTTATTTCTCTACCTGCTTGAATAGCAAAAGATTTTTCGACTCCTTCATAGGAATTTGCTATCTCCTCGAGTTTTTCTAATCTCTTGATATAAGCTTCTAGTGTTTCTCTTCTTGCTCCTGGCCTAGCAGCTGAAATAGCATCTGCTGCCTGAACTAACACAGCTTCTAATGATTGCATTTCTACATCTCCATGATGGGCGGCGATAGCATTAACTATAATCGGTGATTCGTGATACTTCTTTGCTAAATCTCCACCTAGTAAAGCATGAGGACCCTCGTGTTCATGATCAACAGCTTTACCTATATCATGTAATAAACCTGCTCTTTTAGCTATGGTTGGATCTAATCCTAACTCTGACGCCATGAGTCCAGCTAGATGTGAAACCTCAATAGAGTGCTTAAGTACATTTTGTCCATAGCTAGTTCTATATTTTAGTCTTCCTAGCAATTTGATTATTTCTGGATGGATAGCATTTATACCTGTTTCAAAGGTCGCTTGCTCTCCTTCTTCTTTTATCTCATTATCCAGATCTTTTTTTGCTCTTTCAACCATTTCTTCTATTCTTGCAGGATGAATCCTACCATCTACAATGAGTTTTTCTAAAGCTAATCTTGCTACTTCTCTTCTTATAGGATCAAAACTTGAAAGTATTACAGCTTCAGGAGTATCATCTATAATTAAGTCAACACCAGTTAGTGTTTCTAAAGTTCTGATGTTTCTTCCTTCTCTACCTATAATCCTACCCTTCATTTCATCGTTGGGAAGAGTAACAACATGTACTGTTGATTCAGAAACGTGGTCAGCAGCACATCTTTGAATTGCTGTAGTAATAATTTCTCTAGCTTTCTTTTCTGCTTCTTCTTTCGCTCTAGATTCAACTTCCTTAATCATTATGGCAGCATCATGTTTTATTTCTCTGCTTATTTCATCCAACAAGATTTGTTTAGCTTCTTCAGAGGATAAACCAGAAATTCTCTCAAGCTCCTGTCTTTGCTTATTATGAAGCTCCTGAATATCATCTTCTAGATTCTGAATATCTTGAGTTTTTTTGTTTAGAGCATCCTCTTTCTTTTCAATCAAATCGCTTTTTTTATCTAAGGACTCTTCTCTTTGAATAAGCCTTCTTTCAAGACGCTGTATTTCATTTCGCCTATCTCGTATTTCTTTATCAAAGTCAGTTCTTAAACGATGAACTTCATCTTTAGCTTCTATTATTGCTTCTTTCTTCATTGCTTCTGCTTGCCTCTTTGATTCTGCTAGAGTCTCCAAGGCTTCGCTTTCAACTTTAGTAATAGTTTCTTTAGATTTTTTCAACCTTAATTTATAAATTGCTAAATTTCCAATACCGAACAACACAATACCAACAATTGCAGGTATTACTATATTCCATTTCATTTTAAACACCTCCATAGTAACTTGTGTAACCATAGTAGTTATAGCACAAGTAAAGGTGTATTATTGAACGGATACTTGTTGATTATGATAAACCAGTATTTGTATTTATTTTATATTATATTTGTTTTAATGTCAACAATAGAGAAATTGTATATTTTTTTATTCTAAAATATTTTTGGCTTAAATATAAAAAAGTCGCAATTTAATTGCGACTTTTTTTATTTCTTGTTATCTTTATTATCACCTTGAGGTTCTTTAGATGTAGTAACGGCAGCTTCATTTACTGGTAAATCATATTTTTTTCTAATCAGGTTTTCTATTTCTGTTGCAATATTAGGATTTTCTATTAAGAACTGCTTAGAATTCTCTCTTCCCTGACCAAGTCTTGTATCCTTGTAAGAGAACCAAGCGCCACTTTTTTGAACAATTTCTTCTTTTACTCCTACATCTAAAATATTACCTACTTTAGATATACCACCGTTATACATTATATCAAACTCTGCCTGCCTAAAGGGTGGAGCTACTTTATTTTTAATTACCTTAACTCTTGTTCTATTACCTAAAATCTCATCCCCCTGCTTAATGCTATCAATCCTACGAACATCAAGGCGCACAGAAGCATAGAACTTTAATGCTCTACCACCAGGGGTTGTTTCTGGGTTACCAAACATTATACCAACTTTTTCTCTTAACTGATTGATGAAAATTGCTACACATTTTGATTTTGCAATTGTTCCAGCAAGTTTTCTTAATGCTTGTGACATTAATCTAGCCTGTAAACCAACGTGAGCATCTCCCATCTCACCTTCTATTTCTGCTCGAGGTACTAAAGCAGCTACTGAATCAACAACTACAACATCTACAGCGCCAGATCTAACTAAAGCTTCTGTAATCTCAAGCGCTTGTTCTCCAGTATCAGGCTGGGAAACAATCAAATTATCTATATCAACACCTATAACTTTAGCATAACTAGGATCTAAAGCATGCTCTGCATCTATGAAAGCAACAGCTCCATTAAGTCTTTGGGCCTCTGCTGCTATATGAAGAGCTACTGTAGTCTTACCAGAGGATTCTGGACCGTAAATTTCGATGATCCTACCCCTAGGTACACCGCCAATTCCCAAAGCAATGTCTAAATCTAAAGAACCCGTAGGAATAGATTCCACATTTAATCCGCTGTTTTCACCCAATTTCATTATAGAACCCTTACCAAATTGTTTTTCTATTTGTCCCATAGCAACTTCAATTGCTTTTAATTTTTCGTTATCAATATTACCCATTAGGGTCACCATCCTCTCACGAACATTTGTTCCTATTTAATTATAAGTTATTACAAACTATAAGTCAACTATATTGAAAAAGTTCCTCGTAAAAGGAACTTTTAATTATATTCTAATTTTTAACATTTTTAAAGATTTTAAACCTATTTATTAGTTTTTATAACTGATTTATTTTTAATAAAATAATCTACTCCAGAAATTAGTGTTATAACTACTGCTAGCAGCATAACAAAGTCTGGAACCACTTTAAAGAAGTCATTTAAAAACTCTAAGTTAATTAATCCATTTAAAGGAGCTGTACCTATGTTAGCCTTTATTAGTAAAAGGATTATGGCCACTATTTGAATAACTGTTTTTGCTTTTCCCCAATTACTAGCAGCAATAACTGTACCTTCTGATGCAGCTACTGTTCTTAATCCAGAAACAGCAAATTCTCTTGCTATAATCACCATTGCAGCCCAAGCTGGCAATAGCTGAAGCTCAACTAATGATACTAAAGCAGCGGTAACTAATAATTTATCTGCTAAAGGATCCATGAACTTACCAAAGTTTGTTATTTGATTACGGCTTCTTGCTATGTATCCATCTAGCTTATCCGTTAAGGATGCTAAGATAAAGACTACTGTAGCAATTATGCTACCATAAGGTATCCCTTTAACAGCCATAAAAACTAAGAAAACAGGGACAAGAAACATTCTAAGGATTGTAAGCTTATTTGCCAAATTCATTATCAACAACTCCTAACAAATCATAATCTATTGATTTTTCTATTTTAACCGGTATATAGCTACCGATCTTTATTGGTTCATTGTTCTTTATATAGATGACTCCATCAATTTCTGGGGCCATTTTTTCACTCCTACCTATATAATACTCTTGTGACTCCTCTTCAACAAGAACCATATAAGTTTTATTAATGCTTTTAGCATTTATTTCAGGAATTAATTGTTTCTGCTCTTTCATTAACAATCTTTCTCTAATTGTCTTTACCTTTTCATCTATCTGATCAGGAAGAAGTGCCGCTGCGCTACCCTCTTCCTGAGAATATTTAAATACCCCCAAATTATCAAAAGAAGTTTCCTTTATAAAGTCCACAAGTTCTATGAAATCCTCTTCTGTTTCTCCAGGAAAGCCTACAATAATAGAAGTTCTTAATGCGATATCTGGCACATTACTTCTTAGCTGATTAATTGTATTAATGATAGACTCTTTTGTGGTTTTTCTACCCATTAGCTTTAAGATGTTGTTGCTGATGTGCTGTATAGGTAGGTCTAGATATTTACAAAACTTATCGTTTGAAGCTAATTCTTTTATTAGCTCTGGGTATATCTCTTCAGGATAACAGTACAATACTCTTATCCATCTTAAATCTGATATTCTGGAAATTTCTTTAATCAAAGTATGAAGCTGCTTTTCTCCGTAGATATCAATACCGTATCGTGTTGTATCTTGTGCTATGAGTATAATTTCAGTTACTCCCTGCTGGGCCAATGAAATTGCTTCCTCTAATATGCTCTCCATGCTTCGGCTTCTGTAATGCCCTCTGATTTTAGGGATAATACAATAGGTACAGTGGTTATCGCACCCTTCAGCTATTCGAATGTATGCTGTAGAGGACTTTGTGGTTAATACTCTTTTTCCTTCATTTATACCAGCATCGCTATAATTACACTGAATTATCTTCTTCTGATTGCTAATAAAATCATTAATATAATTGTTTATTTGAAGATAATCATTTACCCCCAGCATAATATCTATCTCAGGAATTAGCTTAGCTAGTTCCTCTCCATACCTCTGAGTAAGACATCCTGTTGCCATAAGTAGCTTACATTTACCTTTTGTTTTATACTCAGCCATCTCAAGTATGGTATCAATAGACTCTTGCTTTGCTTTTTCAATGAAACCGCAGGTATTAATAATTATAATATCTGCATCACTAGCATTATTGGTTATTACATAATTAGAATTTATAGTACCTAACATAATTTCACTATCGATTCTATTCTTGTCACAGCCTAAACTAATAACTCCAACTTTATATTGCCCCAAAGTATTTCCTCCTAGGTTTTCATAATTAAGTATGTCAGAATAACGAAGCCTATGGGAAAACTAAAAGTCGTTCTCTTCATGGTTACCTAAGAGGACCTGTCTTGGTTTTGCTCCATCCCTTGGAGAAATAACCCGGTTTTCTTCCAATTGCTCCATAATTCTCGCCGCTCTATTATACCCTATTCTGAGCCTCCTTTGCAATAAGGAAGTAGATGCTTGTCCTGATTCAACTACAATCTTTATTGCCTCGTCTAATAGCGGATCTACACTATCACCAGAGGGAGTGGAGGAAACTTCATTGTCTATATGCTCTAGTATTTCTGTTTGATAGTTCTCCTCCAGAGAACCTACCTTATCCTTAATACTATCAACAACCTTTTCAACCTCCCCTTCTGATATAAATGCTCCCTGTATTCTTATAGGCTTAGATTCGCCAACAGGATAGAAAAGCATATCCCCTCTTCCTAATAGTTTTTCTGCTCCGGAGGAATCTAATATAGTTCTAGAATCTATTTGGCTAGAAACAGCAAAGGATATTCTTGAAGGTATATTTGCTTTAATTACTCCAGTTATAACATCAACAGAAGGTCTTTGAGTGGCAATGACTAAGTGCATCCCAGCAGCTCTAGCCATTTGAGCCAATCTAGCAATGTATTCTTCAACTTCATGCGGACAAGCCATCATAAGATCAGCTAACTCATCTACTATCATGACTATCCATGGGAGTTTTTCCTCTATTTTACCTTTATCAAATAGGTCGTTATAGCCTTCAATATTTCTAACAGAATTCTCAGCAAAAAGCTTATATCTTCTAGTCATTTCATTTACGGCCCAATTTAATGCTCCAGCAGCTTTTTTAGGATCAGTAACAACTGGTATAAGAAGATGTGGTATACCGTTGTAAACAGATAGTTCTACAACCTTTGGATCCACCATCAACAGCCTTACTTCTGAAGGGGAGTACTTATATAATAAGCTTATTATTAATGTGTTAATACATACACTCTTCCCTGACCCAGTGGCACCTGCTATTAATAAATGTGGCATCTTGCTAAGATCAGTGACTACACAATTACCATCTATCCCTTTACCCAAGGCGAAGGATAAATTTTGAGAACCAGAGGTGAATTCCTTCGATTCCAACACTTCTCTTAAGAATACGGCATTTAGCTCTTTATTGGGAACCTCAATGCCCACTGCAGACTTTCCAGGTATCGGAGCTTCTATACGAACTCCACGAGCTGCTAAACTAAGGGCTATATCATCTGAAAGATTTGTAATTTTACTTACCTTCACCCCCGCCTTTGGTTGAAGCTCGAATCTGGTAACGGAGGGTCCCTTGGTTACTTGTATTACTTTAGCATCGACACCGAAGCTGTTTAATGTTTCTTCTAATCGAGTAGCATTTGCTAACAGCTCTTTCTTATCTTCTTTGTTCATCTTTGTTTTAGAATTTTGATTTAAAAGATCTACATCTGGATACTTATATTCAATAACTTCTGGAGAGCTAACTATCTTGGCAGATATTTCTTTATTTATCTCTTCATTTATAGCTTTATTCTTTTCCTTTGAGTTCTCATTAGTATTGATTTTGGCTACAGACTCTTCAACAGAGTATTGATTAATTTCTGGTTTTATTTGAGGTATCTGTTCAAGAAAATCTTCTTGATAAACAGCATCATCTAAAGTAGTGTTTTTCATAAAGTCCAATATCTTAATTTTATTATTAATACCGTTAATATAATCCTCTTTTTCATCCTTAGCTCTTGCTCTATCTGTTGCGATTTCTTTAGTTGTTTGTAGTTTTTTAATAGCCGTTTTATCAATTTTCAGCCTTGCAGATTTATCTTTAACATTCTTCCCCATGGTATATAAGGAAATATCAAATATTACAATAGCAGCTATTATAAAAACAGCTATAAAAATAATAAAGGATCCTATTGTACCAAATAAATTATAAAAGGGTATATCTATTAATAATCCTATAATACCCCCATGAAATCTGCTTTCTGAATCTATTATATTTTTAAGAGACCCAAAAAACTCTCCAGGAACATAATAATCTTTTATAGTTAGCATCTGAATAAATAACAAGGTATTTAACAGAGTAATAATAATTGCAACTTTTCTTTTACTGCTCTTTTTTAAACCGTCTTGGGCTGAAATCATAGCAATACCATAAGCTATTAAAATAAATGGAAGTAAATACCCCAAAAAACCTATGGTGGAAAATATAATTGCTTTTGATATATTCCCTATAAATTCATCTTTAGAAAAGAATAAGCTAAAAATCAGCAGCAATCCTAAAGCTATGATTATAACACCATTCACTTCTTTTCTTACATTATTTTTATCCTTCGTGGACGTCTTCTTTTTCTTCTTCGCCATCGTATCACCCCGCTTTATTAATTCTACATTTAAGAAAAATATCCTTTAAGTAAATTAAATAAACCATAGCGCCTATCTATGGTTTATCCTCATTTATTAATTCTTTAAGCTTTTTTAGAGCATCTTTTACTCCACCTACCTCATCAATCAATCCCATTGTAACAGCTTGCTCACCTATTAATATAGTACCCATATCATTGAGTAATTCATCTGTCTGCAACAAAAGCTTTCGTAATGCTTCTTTGTCTATATTAGAAGTCCTTACTATAAAGTCATTTATTCTTTCCTGCATTTTATTGAAATATTCAAAGGTTTGAGGCACTCCTATCACTAATCCATTCATTCTAATAGGATGCAAAATCATTGTGGCTGAAGGTGATATAAAAGAATAATCTGCAGCTGTTGCAAGAGGGACACCTATAGAATGACCGCCACCAACAACTAAAGATACCGTTGGTTTACTTAAACTATAAATCATCTCAGATATTGCGAGTCCAGCCTCAATATCTCCACCTATAGTGTTAAGGACTATTAATATACCCTGGACTTCAGGATTTTGTTCCATGGATATTAATGAAGGAATAACATGCTCATATTTAGTAGACTTGGTTTGTGGAGATAGATTCATATGGCCTTCAATTTGTCCTATAATAGATAATACTTGAATACTTTCATTTTCCTTCATGTTATTTACATAGGTATTTCCAAATTCTTTTATTGCATCTCCGTTTTTATCCATAATTAATCCTCCTATACACATTTATTGTGCACCTAGGAGGATTAATTATTCTATACTACATAAACTTTTTATGGAGAATATTAATTGCTCTTTTAACATTTTCAGTCTTAACAAGACACCATATAGTCATAAAAGAATCAGCGCTCTGTAGTATTTCTATTTCTTCTTCATTTAGGGCTTCCACTATTGAAGCCATAACTCCTGGAATACCTCTCATACCTGTTCCAATAAGAGCTACATTGCTACAGCCTTCTACTAGGCTGTATTTGATTCCCTCCATACCAAGGACTCTGCAGAGGCTATCCTTATCCTTTGAGCTGATTGTGAATATCTTCTCTTCAGGAAATACATTAATTAAATCAATACTGATATTTTCTTTAGCAAGGAGATTAAGGAGGTTTTTGTACATGGGATTACCTTCATTATTCGCCTTTTTAATAACAACCTGTATTCTATCTTGGGTATAAGTTATCCCTGCTATAATCTTCTTGCTTTCCTCATCAGTGCTATCTATTATTGTTCCATCGCTTTCGTTGAATGTATTTTTTATTTTTAATGGTATAGAGCCTTTCTTAGCGATATCTACTGCACGAGGATGAATTACCTTTGCACCTTGATCAGCATACTGGAATACCTCTAGATAGTTCATTTTAGAGATAACCTCAGCCTCCTGAACTATTCGAGGATCCGCAGTCATAATACCATCAACATCGGTAAAGATATCTATTTCCTTTGCTTTTAGAGCAACGCCTAAAATAGATGCTGTGGTATCGCTTCCTCCTCTACCCAATGTAGTGATTTCTCCTTTTTCTGTGGCCCCCTGAAAGCCTGAAACAACAGGTACTATTCCTTGAGATATTAATTCCATTAGCATTGAGGTATTAACTTCTTTAACTGAAGCATTATTAAATTTTGCATCTGTAATTATTCCTGCCTGTCCTCCAGTAAGAGGCATTGCTCTTATACCTGCATCATATAAATCATTACACAATACAACAGTGCTTATCATTTCTCCGCAGCTCATAAGAAAATCCATTGCTTTAGGATTGTTGGTCTTGAAACCTTCATTTATCATCGATAATAATGTGTCAGTAGCATAGGGGTCGCCTTTTCTGCCCATAGCTGATACCACTACAACTGGAATAAGGTTATTATTTAAAGAGTGTTTAATTTTTTCTACTACAAGCTTTCTGCGTTCTTTTGTTGTTACGGAGGTACCTCCAAACTTTTGTACGATAATATCCATCCAATCACCTCTAGTAAAAAGTTACGGTTTAGTTCTTTTAATATTTTGTTCCTCAGCATCAAGAATTATGGTTCGTGCACCAATCTTTTTTACATAGTCCCAGGGTATTTCCATAAATTCATTGCTGCCAAATAAAGAAAATTTATTGTTATTTATGTTTATGATAAGAAGTTTAAGATAACCATCTTCATCAACTACAATATCGTTATTAGCTAAACAGTTATATTTTTCTCCATCATTAATGTTAATTATTTCAAATCTCTCTATCTCACTATATAACTTTATATTATCTGCCATACTATCGGTGCCTCCTATTTTTATTAATCATTAAAATATATGCACCTATGAAAAATTTAATTCATGACACCTATTTTATATTCATTCATAACACCTATAAAAATTCATTAATATAATCTACGGCAGTAATATTATTAACCTTATGCTCAATAAAATAGATTATTTCATATATAATAATATTAACAGATGTTTAATATAAATCAACTTTCAATAAATTAAAACTTGATTAACTTATCTATTATTATCTGCAAAAACACCATTATCACACAGAAAGGAGCACTTTATTGAATTAATATCAATATATTCAATTATGGTATCTATTGTTAAAGAAGAAACGGATTTTTCCTCTCTAATATTAGTAGTGTCAATTTCTTTAAAGATGGAAATTTTTATTGGTTAACACTCGAGGAGTAAGAGTACAAAAATAGACACTTAATCACAGTTAAATGTCTTTAAAGGTCTATTATTAACTTACGTAATGATATGTGCAAGGTCACCTGTTGATTTTCCACTTTTCCTGTAATATCAGTTTTTAATTACTGTTAATACTTGATTAATTTCTGAAGTATTACCCACAAAGGCACCGTTAAGAAGTCCAGGTGTAATACATTCTTTTATAACCTTATTTACTTTTTCCATTGTAATGTTATCTATTTTATCAATTATGTCTTGTTGAGAGTAAGTTTTATCCATAAACAATATATTTCTACCGTTAGCAAACATCCTGCTGCTGGTGCTTTCTAAACCTAGTATATAGCTTCCTTTAAGCTTTTTCTTAGTAATCTCTAAAAGCTCTGGAGTGATTCCTTCTTCTGAAAGCTTATTTAATTCATCTTTTATAACTTCTGCAGCGATTGCTCCATGCTGTGGTGAGAGTCCTGCATATATATTTAATGTTCCACCATTGTTATAAGCAGTAGTGTAGGTATATATAGAATAACAGAGCCCTAGCTCTTCTCTCAGTTTTTGAAATAATATTGAAGAGGATCCTCCACCTAAAATATTTCCTATTAAAGTTGAGGTATAGCCTAATTCATTACCTAAAGGATACCCCTTAAGTCCTAAACTTATATGCAGCTGTTCGATATCCTTATCCTTGTGAAGGAAATTGTGGTGAATTGTAGGCTTGCTATATTCTACTATACTGCTCTTTGAATTAGACTTCCAATCTCCAAAATAAGTGTTTGCAAGAGTTAAGAGTTTCTCTTCATTAAAATTACCACTAATGGAGATTACGGCTCTTTCCGGAGTATAATTACTATCAAGATACTCAACTATTGCATCTCTAGTCAACGATGAAACGGACTTCTTACTTCCTAGTATGGGAAGAGATAAACTATCCTCCTGCCATGTAGCATAAGTATGAAGATCACTTAGTACGTCCTCAGGAGAATCATCGCACATGTTTATCTCCTCCAGTACTACGCCCTTTTCTTTTTCTATATCCTCTAAAGAAAAGCTGCTGTTAAACAACATATCTGATAATATATCAAAAGCAAGAGGGAGATATTCATCTAGCGCCTTTATATAATAACAGGTAGCTTCTCTACCTGTAAAAGCATTTATTTGTCCGCCAACATTTTCAATAGCTTCAGCTAGCTCTAAAGCTGTTCTTTTTTTTGTGCCTTTAAAAAGCATATGTTCTATAAAATGAGAAATTCCATTATTAATAAGGTTCTCATTTCTGGATCCTGCTTTTATCCATATACCCAAAGTAAAAGACTTAACTGAGTCGGACTTTTCAGCTACAATTCTTAAATTATTTGAAAGCTTATGTATTTTCAGCATAATAGTCTCCTTGAAATTTTAGTTTTATATAAAAAAATAAAAAGGCATAAAGCCCTTCTATTCTTTATTCTTCTACTTCTTTATTTTGCTCTGATTCCTTTATGGCATCTTTTCTGGAGAGATTTATTCTGCCTTGACTATCTATTTCAGTAACCTTAACAAGGATCTCATCACCAACAGAAACAACATCCTCAACTTTATTTACCCTAGTTACATCTAATTTAGATATATGAACCAAGCCTTCTTTGTTAGGTAGTATTTCAACAAAACAACCAAAGGTAGCTATCTTTGTAACCTTACCTAGATATATTTCTCCAGCCTTTACATCCTTAGTTAAACCTTCGATAATCTTTAAGGCTTGCTTAACGCCTACTGAATCTGTTGATGATACAAAAACTCTACCATCTTCCTTAATGTCTATCTTGACGCCAGTCTCAGCAATTATCTTATTGATTGTTTTTCCACCAGCACCTATAACATCTCTGATTTTTTCTGGATCTATCATCATTGTGAAAGTTTTAGGAGCGTACTGTGATACTTCTTCTCTTGGAGCTGATATACATTCATTTATCTTTTCTAATATATGAAGTCTTGCTATCTTAGCTTTCTCTATAGAATTTCTTATACAATCATTGGATAAGCCTTTAAGCTTAGTATCAACCTGAATAGAAGTTATCCCTTCTACAGTTCCTGCTACCTTAAAGTCCATATCGCCAAAGAAATCTTCGATTCCCTGTATATCTGTAAGAATAGCTTCCTTTGATAAATCCTCGCTGGTTACAAGTCCCATAGCTATACCTGCTGCAGGTCTTTTTATCGGAACACCTGCGTCCAGAAGAGCTAGTGTACTAGCACAAACACTGGCTTGTGATGTTGAACCGTTAGAGCTTAATACTTCTGAAACAAGTCTAATAGTATATGGGAATTCTTCTTCAGAAGGAATTAAAGGTTCTAAAGCTCTCTCTGCTAAAGCACCATGGCCGATTTCTCTTCTTCCAGGTCCTCTAAGAGGTCTTACTTCTCCAACACTGTAGGATGGGAAGTTATAATGATGCATATATCTCTTAAATTCCTCTTCAGCTATTCCGTCTAATATCTGTACATCACCGATTGCTCCTAAGGTTGCTACTGTGAGTACTTGTGTTAAACCTCTAGTGAATAAGCCTGTTCCATGAGTTCTTGGGAGTAGAGAAACCTCACAACCAAGTGGTCTTATCTCATCAAAGCCTCTTCCATCAGGTCTTCTGCTCTCATCCAGAATCATATTTCTTACAACTTTCTTTTGAAGGTTGTAGATTACATCATTAACATCTGCCATGTTATCAGGATACTTTTCTTCGAATTGAGCCTTAACCTTTTCTTTAACCTCTGATATTGCTGAATTTCTTTCATCCTTATCTATGATATACATAGCATCTTTAACCATGTTGAAGGCAAATTCTTTAACTTCATTTTCTAAGTTCTCATCTACATGATGGAATTCAGGGAAGATTTTTTCCTTTCCAAACATCTTCATGCACTCTTCCTGGAAGGCAACTATTTTCTTACATTCCTCAAAGCCGAAGATTATAGCATCATACATGATATCTTCAGAAATCTCGTTGGCACCAGCCTCAATCATCATAACCTTTTCCTTGGTAGCTACTACAGTTAAGGCTAAGGAGCTTTGTTCTCTCTCCTTGGTGGTGGGATTTACTATGAATTCACCATTTATGTAGCCTATAGAAACAGCACCTACAGGATCAGTAAATGGAATGCTAGAAATTGATAATGCTGTTGATGCTGCATTTATTGCTAGAATTTCTGGAAGATTATCATTTTCTACAGAAACTACAGTGCATACAACTTGAACATCATTTCTATAGCCCTTTGGAAATAAAGGTCTTATCGGTCTATCAATAGCTCTTCCGTGAAGGATAGCTTTTTCTGATGGACGGCCTTCCCTTTTAATAAAACCTCCAGGTATTTTACCTACAGCATATAGTTTTTCCTCATATTCAACGCTTAAAGGGAAGAAATCTATTCCTTCTCTAGGAGTTTCTGAGGCGTTTACATTTGTGATTATAACGGTATCACCATAACTCATCATAATAGCAGCATTAGAGAGCATGCCGATTTTTCCATATTCAACCTTTAACTTTCTACCTGCTATAATCATCTCATGTGTATGGTACATAATATACCTCCTTTCAATTGTTAATATTATTTGTATTAATTTTAAAAATATAAGTATTCTAAAATGATAGAGCGGGGATACCGCTCTATCATATAGAGACAAAATTCCTTTCATGACTCTAAATAATTTGGAATTAACCTTATAAGCAAAACAATTATTACATTTAAAAATATTAATTGCATTTCCTATAATCTTATAATTAAATACAGAAAGAAAATTTAAACCTCTCCATTAACGTATTAATTCTTTCATAAATTGATTGTTTTGTCAAGCTTAGAATCCTTGATGCTAAAGCATTTTGTCCTATTATTCTAATTTAGTGTAACGTATACATAAAACTACAATTTTAGTGTATTTTAAAAGCAGTGATATGTAACAAGAGAGCATATGGATAACCCATACACTCTCTTATATAAGATTACTATCTTCTTAGTCCTAGTTGTTCAATTATAGTACGATATCTTTGAATATCTTTTGATTCTAGGTAATTTAATAAACCTCTTCTTTGTCCAACCATCATTAATAGACCTCTTCTTGAGTGATGGTCTTTTTTATGTGTCTTAAGATGATCAGTTAAGCTGTTTATTCTCTCAGTTAAAAGAGCTATTTGTACTTCTGGTGATCCTGTATCACCCTCATGACGAGCATATTTAGTCATTATTTCTTGTTTTCTTGCCTTTTCCATTGGTACACCTCCAAAATTTATCCCCGAGTTCCAAGTAAAAAGATAGGCATTCTAAGAACTTAGAACAGGGTTCTACTCGGCTATTATAACAGATATAATAATAAAAGTAAAATATTTTTAGTATAAAATCTTTATGTTTTTACTGAAAAGTAATAGATTAAATCTTATTATTATAAAAAGTAATCAGGTATAGGTTCTTTTTCTGCAAATTCTCTATCAATATCTAATCTGGCGATTAAATCATTCAAAGTATTAAATTTCTTTTCATTTCGGATTTTCTTTATAAAATATAAGGATATTTCTTGGTCATATATTTCTTGATTAAAATCTAATATATGTGTTTCTATAGAAAATCCCTTATTCTCTATGGTAGGATTAAACCCTACACTACTTATACCCTTATAAAAGGTGTTATTTATCTCTACTATTGTATAATATATTCCTAAAGCAGGTATAACATAATCCTTATTGATATTTAGATTAGCAGTGGGATAACCTAGTTCTCTACCAAGCTTTCTTCCATGAATAACAATATTCCTTAAGCAATAGGGTCTTCCCAATAAAATATTTGCCTTTTCTAAATTTCCTTCAGTGAGCTCAGAACGAATAAGTGAACTGCTTACAACTTCATCGTGGTATTTCATGGTTTCTACTACTTCAAGCTTAAAGTTATATTTTAATTTTAGTTCTTTTAAAAATTCTACATTGCCGGTATTTTTATATCCAAACTTATGATTTAGTCCAACAACAAATCCGTCAGCATTGTATAGGTCAATAAGCATTTTTATGTAGCCTTCAGCTGAATTTTTCATATACTCCTCAGAAAAGGTAACTAAACAAGCTATATCAATTCCCGCTTTTTTTAATAAGTTAAGCTTATACTCATTGTCCGTAAGCAGTTTAGGTGGAATAGCACCCTTTACAACGGTTTTAGGATGATTTTTAAAGGTATAAACCATACTTAGTCCATTATTTACTTCAGCTAGTTCTTTTGCTTTGTTAATTAGCTGCATATGACCTGTGTGCAGTCCATCAAAGCTACCTAAAGCTATATATGTTTTTTTATCTATAGGTTTATTATAATTTTCATCTATTATCAACATCTCTTTACCTCAATTTAAACCTTTATTCTTTTAAAATTAATTCTTCTTTTAACTAATATCTTTAGTTTCAGTTTATTATTGCATATTCGCTTTTTTATGTCAATTAATAACAGATTGTTATATGATTTCCTTGATTATAAGCTATAATTGTTGTATTCTAATTAATTATATACCCATAAAAAGCAAAGGATATTTATAACCAGCTCTATCCTTTGCTTTTTTATAGGGATAACATAGAAGTAAACACTTACCTTGTGATAAATACTTTATCAGCTTTAAAAGCCTTATTTGCAAACCGTCCGATACCAATAAAGTTATTGTCTATGTCATAAACTCTATATAAAGTATAATTATTATCCAATTCATCGATTAAGGCTCTATCCTGTATTGAAACACCATTAATAAATAATTTTAGAAAGTAAGGATCTAATTGAATTTTATTATATTTATTCAATAAGCTATCTAAAGGTAGTATGTATTCGCTTATGTTTGAGGTATTGAGAGTATCTAGATTAACTGAATGGGATAAATCAAACACTCCGTTTTTTTCCCTTGTTAATTCCTTCATATATGCTCCGCACCCTAGGGCATCACCTATATCTTTGCAGAGACTTCTAATATATGTCCCCTTAGAACATCTAACTCTAAGCTCTAGTTCTGAAGAAGCATTATCATAGGATAATAGGTTTAAAGCATATATAGTTACTTCTCTGGCCTCTCGTTCAATCTCTATTCCTTTTCTGGCCAAATCGTATAGGCGCTGTCCATTAACCTTAAGAGCTGAATACATGGGGGGATATTGATTGATTGTTCCTTTAAAGCCTTTAAGAACTGATAATATTTCCATAATTGTTACTGAGGAGGCATCCTTCTTAAATAAAATAGTCCCCTCTCTATCATAGGTATCTGTAGTGATGCCTAGCTTTAAAATAGTCCTGTATATCTTTGTATCGTTCATAAAGTAATCAATAGCCTTAGTAGCTGGACCTAAACAAATAGGAAGAACTCCGCTAGCTAATGGGTCTAAGGTTCCTGCATGACCAATTTTGACTTTACCTACCAGGGGCTTAAGCTTTCTTATAACGTCAAAGGAAGATATTCCTTCAGGTTTATTTATATTTATAACTCCATTTAACATAAATCATTTTCCTCTATTACAGCAAGTACCATTTCAGTTGCTTTATCTATGGTCACATTAGAAATAAAGGCACCGGAAGCCTTTATGTGACCTCCACCTGAGAAATACTCTGCTATTTTTCTCACATCAATTTTGTCCTTTGACCTAAAGCTTATTTTAACGCCATCATTTTTTTCTTTAAATAATATTGAAGCTTCCACACCTTTAATCATAAGACCTGAGGATACAATTTCTGAGCTATCCTCCAGTTGGAAGTTTAACTCCTTGAGCATTCTATCTGTAATTGAGAATAAACATATTTTCGAATCTCTAACAAGCTTCATATCTGAGTATACTAGTCCTAAAAGCTTGATATATTTCTGATCCTTATTTTCATATATAAGCCTATGTATTAAAGTAAAATCGAAGGGATACTTAAGCAGCTCAGATAATATTAAATGAGTATTACTTGTGGTGTTTGAATATTTAAAAGAACCGGTATCAGTCATGATGGAAGTATATATGCAGCTAGCTATTTTGCTATCAAATGGAGCACCTAGATCCTTAATTAGATTAAAGATAATTTCTGCTGAAGCAGCAGCAGAGGTATCTATATAATTATAATGACCATATTGATCATTACTTATATGATGGTCTACGTTAATAATAGTTTTTTTATAATTACTTAAATCTGCGTTTACTCTTTCTACATTTCCGCAATCTATAACAATAACTATTTCTGTACCTTCTTTAGGAGCCTGTATAGTACCATCTATAGCTTCACTCCTTGGTAAAAAGCTAAAATCAACAGGAAGCTTTTCTTTACATATAATATAGACATTTTTATTTAATTTTTCTAGAGAAATTAGCAGAGCCAGAGCACTGCCTATGGAATCACCATCTGGTGAAGTGTGAAAAGTAATTCCAATAGTTGTACTCTGACTTATAATTTCTGAAATCTCATTAAGCTTCATTATTATTCTCCTTAAGCTTTTGAATGATTTCATTTATGTGCATTCCGTGTTCAATAGAATCATCTCGCTCTATTATTAATTCGGGAGTATGTCTAAGCTTAAGTCTATGAGCAAGCTCTTTTCTAATAAATCCGCTAGAGTGCTTTATAGCTTCTAAGGTTTCTTCCTTTTGAGACTCAGTTCCAAAAATACTTAATGACACCTTAGCGTAATGAAGATCCTTCGTTGTATTAACGTGGGTCACACTAACCATTGCGGATACTCTGGGATCTTTAATGTCATTTGCTATTATAATGCTAATTTCCCTTTTTATTTCTTCATTAATTCTTCCGGATCTATAATTAGCCATTTTATCACCTCTTTACAGCTGTTTTCTCTTAATTTCTTCCATAGTATAAGCTTCAATAATATCTCCATCTTTTATATCATTAAACTTTTCGATGCTTAATCCACATTCATATCCAGCTGCCGCTTCTTTAACATCATCCTTAAATCTCTTAAGGGATGCAAGTTTAGATTCGAATATAACTATTCCTTCTCGGATAACTCTAATATCGCTGTTTCTAGTTATTTTACCATCTAAAACATAGCAACCTGCAATAGTTCCAAGACTGGATATTTTATAGGTTCTCCTTATTTCTGCTCTACCAAGAACAACTTCCTTTAGATCAGGCTCAAGCATTCCAATCATAGCTGACTTAACATCCTCTATAGCATCATATATTATTCTATAGGTTTTAATATCTACATTTTCTTTCTCAGCTATATTAACAGCATTAGCATCGGGTCTAACATTAAATCCAACGATTATTGCATTTGAGGCTGTCGCAAGAGTCACATCTGTTTCAGTAATAGCTCCAGCAGCACCATGGATAACTCTAACTTTTACATCATCTGTAGAAAGTTTTTCTAAGGATTGCTTTATTGCTTCAACAGAACCCTGTACATCTGCCTTAACAATTAATGCAAGCTCTTTTACCTTGCCTTCTTTTATTTGATTGTATAGATCCTCTAATGAAACTCTATTGCCGGATTGCATATGTTCATCTTTCATTTTGTCTTTTCTAGTCTCAGCCATATCTCTAGCTGTCTTTTCATCCTTAACAACATGGAATCTATCACCAGCTGATGGAACTTCTGATAATCCTAATATCTCAACAGGAATAGATGGACCAGCTGATTTAATCTTCTTTCCTTTATCGTCAAACATGGCTCTTATTCTTCCGTAGGTACTACCTACTAAAATAGAATCACCAACAGATAAAGTTCCGTTTTGAACTAATAAAGTAGCTACTGGACCCCTGCCTTTATCTAATTTAGCTTCTATAACAGTACCTCTGGCATTTCGTTTAGAATTAGCCTTTAATTCTAATATTTCCGCAGAAAGAAGAACCATTTCAAGAAGACTATCAATACCTTCATGAGTCTTAGCAGAAACAGGTACACATATAGTATCTCCGCCCCAATCTTCTGCTACCATACCGAATTCTGTAAGTTCTTGTTTTACCTTATCAGGATTGGCTCCTGGACGGTCAATTTTATTAATAGCTACTACCATTGGTACATTAGCTGCTTTACAGTGATTTATAGCTTCTTTTGTTTGAGGCATTATACCATCATCTGCGGCTACTACTAATATTACCACGTCTGTAACCTGAGCACCTCTAGCTCTCATTGAAGTAAAGGCTTCATGTCCAGGTGTATCCAAGAAAGTGATTTTTTCATCATTAATAGTAACAGTATAAGCACCTATATGTTGAGTTATACCGCCTGCCTCAGTTTCCGTAACCTTTGACTTTTTAATAGCATCTAATAAAGAGGTTTTCCCGTGGTCAACGTGGCCCATTACAGTAACTATAGGAGGTCTTCTTTCGCTATCGTCATCGCTATATAGTTCGCTATCCTCTTCAAGTTTAGAACCATCATCTTCTTTTTTCTTGATTGGTATTTCAAACTTTTCTGCTACCTTCTCAGCTGTAGCAAAATCAATTTCCTGATTTATTGCAGCCATTACTCCACTGAAAATTAATGTTTTTATAACTTCTGTGGTAGGCTTTTTAAGCTTTTCTGATAATTCCTTAACGGTTATGGTTTCCCCAATTTCTAAGATAGAAACAGGTTCCTCTTCCATATTTCCAGAATTCTCGTTTCTATTTTCGTTTTTATTTCTTTTTCTATTCTTCTTGAAGGCATTATTAAGCTCTTCAGCTAAAATTTCTTCGTACTCATCCACTATAGTTTTATTTCCTTCTTCCGCAGAATCTGTAGATGGTTCCTTATCGCTAAGTAACTCTTTTATTAACTCTGCATCTTCATCTTCAATGACACTCATGTGATTTTTAACTTCAATACTAAACTCATCCATGAGCATAGTTATTAAATCCTTGCTTGATATTCCAAGCTCTTTTGCCAATTCATATACTCTGATTTTTGACAAATAATTCACCCCCGCTTAGCTTTTTGTTTGTGTTGCTTCCTTTGCTAAAGAGATAAGTTTTTTTGCTAAATTTTCATCTGTTATGCAAACTATCTTAACCTCTTGGCGACCTAAAGCTTTTCCTAATTCCTCTTTGGAATAAGCTTTAATTTTTATAATATTTTTAGCTTCACAATAATTTGTAAACTTCTTTTCAGAGTTTGAGGATAACTCTTTTGACACTATAACTAAATGTATTTTCTTTTTGTTCATTACTCCTAAGGAGTTATTATATCCTTCAATAAGGTGCCCAGATTTTTTTGTCAGTGATAGAAAACGCAGAAAGTTATCCATTTATAATCTGCTCTTTCAGATTATCATATATCTCTGCACTGACATTTGTCTCTAGATTTTTATTAATCCTTTTAGATTTAATAGCCTTTTCTAGGCATTGAGCATCTCTGCATATATAAGCTCCTCTTCCAGGCTTTTTACCAGTTAAATCTACACTTAATATACCTTCGGAATTTTTAACTATTCTTATGAGCTCTTTTTTGGGCTTCATTTCCATACACCCATTGCACATTCTCATGGGTATCTTCTTGACTTTCATTACCTCACCTCTTTAAAAAGGTTATTATTGAGCTTGTGAACTATTCTTGATATCTATTTTCCATCCTGTAAGCTTAGCTGCAAGCCTTACGTTCTGTCCTTCTTTTCCAATAGCAAGGGATAATTGATTATCATCTACTATTACCTTTGCAGACTTGTTTTCCTCATCAATGGTTACGTCTAAAACCTTAGCTGGGCTGAGAGCATTGGCTATATACTCCTCAGGTAGCTTACTCCATTTTATGATATCAATCTTCTCGTTCTTTAATTCACTAACTATATTCTGTACTCTAATTCCTTTAGGCCCAACACATGCTCCCATAGGATCAATTGTTTCATCCTTTGAGTAAACAGCAATTTTAGTTCTTGAACCCGCTTCTCTAGAGATACTCTTAATCTCAACGATTCCTTCATATATTTCAGGAACCTCAAGCTCAAACAGTCTTTTGACTAAACCCGGATGAGTTCTTGAAACTACTACTTGAGCACCCTTAGAAGTATTTTTAACTTCTACTATATATAACTTTAATCTTTCGTTAAAATTATAATCTTCTCCAGGCATTTGTTCGTTTGCACCAAGGACTGCTTCAATCCTTCCAAGGTCTACAAAAACATTACCTTTATCCTTTCGAATAACAGTACCAGAAATAATATCATATTCTTTTTCGATAAATTCATTATAGATGATATTTCTTTCTGCTTCCTTAATTCTTTGTATAACTACTTGCTTTGCCAGCTGAGCAGCAACTCTTCCAAAGGTCCTAGGTGTAACCTCAAGCTCAACAACATCTTCAATTTCATACTTAGGGCTAATGGCTTTAGCTTCCTCTAAAGAAATTTCTGTTACATCATCATAAACTTCTTCTACCACGTTCTTACGAGAATATACATGGATATCGCCATTTTCTCTGTTCATTGTCACTCTTACATTTTGTGCATTGCTTGCCGTATTTGCATAGTTCTTTTTATAGGCAGCCACCAGTGCATCTTCAATTGTTGTGAATAATAAATCCTCACTTATACCTTTTTCTTTGACAATTTCCCGCAATGCACCAATAAATTCCTCACTCATTTTAATGCCTCCTCATGAAAAATCCTCTTCAATATTTACTGATTTAATCTTATCCAGCGGTATACTTATTGGTTTATTATCAATAAGAGCTATTATCTCCTCGGAAGAATATTGATCTAAGATTCCTATCATTACTTTTTTACCTTCAATTGGCTTTGTGGTGTTTATCTTTACCTTTTTATTTATATTATCAAGGAAGTGCTTTTCAGTGTGCAGGAATCTATTTATTCCTGGAGAGGAAATCTCTAAATAATACTGATCCTTAATAGGATCTTTTTCATCTAAAGCAACACTAACAGCCCTACTGACCTTTTCACAATCCTGAAGGGATATTCCAGATGGTGTGTCGATATATATTCTGAGATAATATTCGCCATTTTCTTTTACGTATTCTAAGTGATATAATTCGTAGTGCATATTTTCTACGATACTACTCACTATTGTCTCCACTTCTTTTAAAAGTTCCTCAATTTTCATTATAAACCTCCTTTACACTCAATTAAAGCAAGTATACTGTTTATTATTTCCTATAATCAGTCTTATTAGTATATAATCATTAAATATACTAATATATTAGATACAAATAGAAAGAGCGGGTTTAGGCCCACTCTTAATAAACGCATACTATAAAATAAATAATCTATAAGGCTATAATAACATAGTGAAAATCATAATACAAGTGTTATTTAAAAATTAGCCAAATATAGACAATTGATTCATTTCTTGCACAATTTATAAAATATATAGAATTACATTACATATTTTCTATCTCTTTCATTAATTCATCTACAACGACTTCTTCTTTTACCTTTTTAATAACTTCACCTTTTTTGAATATTAAGGCTTCCCTTTTTCCTCCGGCAATACCTATATCAGCCTCTCTTGCCTCTCCAGGACCATTAACAATGCATCCCATTATAGCAACCTTGATATTCTTAGGGCAGTCCTTTAGTCTTTCTTCTACTTCCCTTGCTATCTTTATTAGATCAATCTCAGTTCTTCCGCAAGTGGGACAAGAAACAAATTGAATTCCTGACTGCACTAATCCAAGAGATTTTAGAATTTCCTTTCCTACCTTCACTTCTTCAATGGGACTTCCTGTCAAGGATACTCTGATGGTATCACCAATCCCCTGTGCTAGAAGAGCACCTATTCCAATAGAGGATTTTATTGTACCTCTCCATAATGTTCCCGCTTCCGTTACTCCTAAGTGAAGAGGATAGTCTGCTTTTTCTGACATGAGCTTATAGCTTTCAATCATCATAGGAACATCTGAGGACTTTATGGATATAACAATATCCTTAAATCCTAAGCCCTCCAATATGTCTGCATGACCTAAAGCGCTTTCTACTAAAGCATCAGCTGTAACTGTTCCGTATTTATTAAGGAGTTTTTTTTCTAAGGAACCGCTATTAACCCCTATTCTTATAGGTATACCCTTATCTAGTGCGGCATGAGCAACCTCCCTAACTCTATCGATACTTCCTATATTACCTGGATTTATCCTTAAAGCAGCTACACCAGACTTAACTGCTTCTAAAGCAAGCCTGTAATCAAAGTGTATATCAGCTACCATAGGAATGCTTATTTGTTCTATTATATCTTTTAAAGCTCTAGCTGCCTCCATGTCTGGTGCTGCGCTTCTAATAATATCACAGCCTGATTTTTCTAATTCCTTTATCTGGTGAACAGTAGCAGCAACATTTCTTGTATCAGTGTTTGTCATAGATTGAACAGTTATAGGGGAATCACCACCTATAAATATATTTCCAACCTTTATTTTTCTAGTGTGTTTTCTGTCCATAATTACCTCTCTTATAATGCAATTGGGAATAATATATCCTTAATAGTTACTAAAATCATTAACAAAAATAATATTGATATTCCAACTAAATTAGCCGCTTGAACTATTTTATCACTTACCTTTCTTCTAGTAATAAGCTCAATTAAAAGAAATAAAAGCCACCCACCATCTAAAGCAGGGAAAGGAATTAAGTTAAAAATTGATAGCTGTACACTGAGCATAGCTGCAAGGGATAATAGATTCCAAATACCAGCTTTTGCTGCTGCTCCAGATATTCTAATAATAGATACAGGACCTCCTACATCATTTAGGCTGGCTTTACCTGCAAAGATGGTTTTAATAGAATAAACCACCTGATTTATGGTGGAAACTGATTTTTTAAAGCCCTCAGACAAAGATTCGCCAATTCCAGGCTTCTCCTCCAAGGTTGGTGCGACTCCTATCTGATAAGCAGCTTCATCTTTATTGAAAGCTGGGGTTATTGTAGCTTTATAATCCTTGCCCTGCCTAGTATATTTTATTTCCACAGGATTTCCTTCTGAGATAAATACATGTAAGGATAAATCACTAAAGGTCCAAACCTTATTAGAATTTACTTCTGTTATAATATCTCCTGGCTTTAGTCCTGCAGCTTCCGCTGGGCTATTTGCAACAACTTCGCTGATATTAGGTTTAACATATCCATTAGCTAGTGTTACCATAGAAAATAGAAATATTGCTAAGAGGAAGTTCATTATCACTCCTGCAGCAACTATGCTTATCCTCTGAAGAGGCTTTTTACTCATAAATGCTCTAGGATCTCCTGTATCCTCTTCTTCACCATACATTTTTACATAACCACCTATGGGGAAGAGTCTTATTGAGTACTGGGTTTCTTTACCTTGAATTTTTTTCAGCTCTGGTCCCATACCAATAGAAAATTCTTCAACCTTAACATTATTAGCCTTAGCCATAATAAAATGACCAAGTTCGTGAATAGTTATAAGTAAGCCTAAAACTAATAAAGCAACAATTATATACATATAAACCTCCTATAATATTTTTCCATAAATATAATCTTTTATTTCTTTATCAACATCTATTATTCTGGAAATTGATAATGGTTCTGAATAGGAAAATAAATTAAGGGATTCCTCAATCAATTCTGCTATATTTACAAATGAAATTTGTCTTTTCAAAAACAAATCTACAGCTGCTTCATTAGCCGCATTTAATATAGTAGGATAGAAAGACCCCTTTTTACCAGCTTCATAGGCTAGATTTAAGCACTTAAAGGTGCTTCTATCGGGTTTTTCAAAGGTTAGCTTTCCTATTTGAAATAAATCTAACTCTTGTACAAAGCACTTATCTCTTTTAGGATAATTAAAAGCATATTGTATGGGAAGTATCATATCAGGCATGCCTAATTGAGCAATTACACTGCCATCAGTATACTGAACCATTGAATGAATGATGCTCTCAGGATGAACTATAACCTCAATAGAATCATAAGGACAATCAAATAACCAGTGTGCTTCAATAACCTCTAAGCCCTTATTCATTAAGGTTGCAGAATCTATCGTTATTTTCTTTCCCATATTCCATTTTGGATGTTTCAATGCTTCTTCTAAGCTTACCTTGCTTATATCCTCATAGGTCCTTCCTCTAAAAGGACCACCAGAAGCAGTTAATAATACTTTACTAAGGGAATTCATATTGTTTCCTTGAAGACACTGAAATATTGCGCTGTGCTCAGAATCTACCGGTAGAATTTGAACATTGTTTCTTTTAGCCTCCTGCATAACAATTTCACCAGCTACCACTAGGGTTTCTTTGTTAGCAAGAGCTATATTCTTACCTGCTCTAATTGCTTCTATGGTAGGTACTAAACCAACCATTCCTACTACTGAGGTTAATACAGTTTGAGCCTCCGGAAGAGTAGATATTTTTGTTAAGCCGTCTATACCATAATATACGTTACATTTAATGTTTTTTTCTTTTAATATTTTATTAATTGAGTTATAGCTTTCTTTATCTGTTACAGCTACATGCTTAACAGAGAATTCTTCAACAATTTCTATGAGCTTAACAATGTTTTTATGAGCAGATACACCTACTATATTATATTTATCTTTATTTGATCTAATAAGCTCAATAGCTTGAGTTCCAATGGAGCCAGTTACTCCAATAATGGATATATTTATCATTATAGCCTCCTAATTAAATATAACTTCTTTTGTAATTATCACATACAAAGGTCCTAACAGTATTCCTGATAATCCAAATAGTTGAATTCCTATGTATAGAGAAAGAATTATAACTAATGGATGGATACTGAAATTATCTCCTATATATTTTGCTTCTAGTAGCTGCCTTATGACACTAACTAATGTATAAAGGGATAATAATCCTACTGCTGTTATATAATCTTTTACTAATATATTGTATATTATTAAAGGTGCAAATACAATAAAAGTTCCAACATAGGGTAGAATATCTAAAAATCCGCAGAGTATAGATAATATTATGCCATCGGGAATTCTTAGAATTATGAAACCTACCATAGTCTGAAGAAGTGAAAAAAGTACTAAAATAACCTCTAATGTAAGTATTTTTTTTATACTTTTAGTATTTTCTTTTACTTTACTAATAAAACCACTTGATAAGAATAGTTTTATAAAGTTAATGAACTCCTCCCTGTCTGAAAGTAAAAAAAACACCGATACATTACTGATAAAATATGTTATAAGTGCATCTCCAGTAAAAGCTGCACCTTTTAATACTAATGGATTAGCAATAGAGCTTAGATTATCCCAAATAATATCAATATTAAAATTTAGCTTCAATATTATGCTTTTAATTAGTATGTTATTGAGTAGACTGTTAATTAACTTATCTACTGTTATAATTATATAGCTTCCCAAATAAAATAAAGTAAAAATCAATATTATATTTAGTATCAATATTGTTATTAATGAGGCTAGTCTATTAGATTTCATGCATCCTTTAACTTGCTTATACATAGGAGAGGCTATTATATATAAAATAATTATGAAAAATATAGGTGTAAAATAGCTTCTTATAAGGATATTAATTATTATAAATATCAGTATTATGAATATACAATATAATAACTTATAACCATTCTTCATTTTAACCTCCATATATACTTTATCTATTATATATATAAATATAAAAGCTGAAGATATGCACATATACATACTTCAGCTTTAAATATATTTTAACTATATTCCTACTATAAAGGTTAAATAAAAGAATATGATAACAGAGGAATAAATAATACTATCAAACCTATCTAAAATACCACCATGTCCAGGAATTAAATTGGAATAATCCTTAACATTAAAGTATCTTTTTATAGAAGAAGCAACTAAATCACCAAACTGTCCCATGATACCCGCTGCAGCACCTATCAAGAAATAGTTGATTATTGCTATATCCATTGATAAATAAGGATCTATTATTATCCCAAAGATCCCACAGCCTAATATACTTCCTAACCAGCCACCTATAGATCCCTCTACAGTTTTCTTAGGACTAACCTTAGGGCATAACTTCCTTTTACCTAAATATCGGCCACTGTAATAAGCGGCTGTATCGCCTAGCCAGGAGCTAATAAAAATAAGCCATACTAAATAATTACCACCGGGCTTCATATATATATTGGTTATGAGGCTAAAAAATACTCCTACATATAAAAAAACTCCAAGGGTAATAAATGCATCGATAAAATTGTATTCAATATTGATTACTGGTATACATAATAAAAGTAGCGTAAAGAATATAATAATATATCCAAGGTTATCGATAGACATTCCAAG
Source organism: Alloiococcus sp. CFN-8 (assembly GCF_049943125.1). GTDB lineage: Bacteria > Bacillota > Clostridia > Clostridiales > Clostridiaceae > JAEXZL01. The sequence goes on along the minus strand of NZ_CP188040.1, from coordinate 3,516,282 downwards.
TGCATAATAAAGAATAAGTAAAAAATATCCTAAAAAAGGTATTGGCTTATAGCTGTTAGTGCTCCTAATTACTTTATATACTTCATACATTCCAATAAAACCTAAAAGAAAGGTTAATAATTTTAGGTAAACACCACCAATAAACAGAAATATTAATAAAGGAGCAATTAATACCGCTCCAAAGTATCTGCTGTTCTTTATAGTTTCTTTCATATATTAAAGTCCTCCAAAACGCCTCTCTCTATTTTGATAATCAATTATAGCCTGCTGCAAATCTTTTTCCGTAAAATCCGGCCACAATATATCTGAATACCAAAATTCAGTGTATGCACACTGCCACAAAAGGAAATTGCTTAATCTTTGTTCACCACTGGGTCTAATTACTATATCAGGATCAGGCATACCCTTAGTATAAAGATAGTTTTCTAAGATTTCTTCAGTAATTTTTAGGTTATCTTCTCCATTATGGTCCTTGAGAAATCTATTGATTCCTTCAATAATTTCTGCTCTTCCACCGTAATTGAGAGCTAGATTCATAACAACTCCAGTATTACTTTTAGTATTTTCCTTAGCTTTAATAAGTTCTTCCTGACATCTTAATGGCAACTTAGAAATATCCCCAATATAGTTAATTACTACCTGATTTTTATCTAATTCCTTAAATTCTTTTTTTAAATATTCCACTAACAGTCCCATTAGAGCATTAACCTCATCTTCAGGTCTTTTCCAATTCTCGGTTGAAAAGGCATACAAGGTTAAATATTTAACTCCTAATCTATTACATTCCTTAATTATTCTTCTGATAGTTTCCACACCAGCTTTATGCCCATAACTTCTAGGAAGATTTCTTCTTTTTGCCCATCTTCCATTACCGTCCATAATTATACCTATGTGCTTTGGAATATTATTAGTATCTATATCTATTGAAGTAGTATCCTTGTTCTTTTTATTAAAAATACTAACCACCTTATACCTCCTTCAAATATATAAATAAAACCTGCGAAAGCAGGTTTTATTTATATTGACATAATTTCCTTTTCCTTTGCTTCAACGATTTTATCTATTTCTTTAATATGTCCATCGGTTACTTTTTGAATATCGTCTTCTGCTTTTTTCTCTTCATCCTCAGATATCTCAGAATTCTTTTTTAATGCCTTAACCTTGTCGTTAGCATCTCTTCTAACAGATCGAACTGCGACTTTTGTTTCCTCTCCATATTTCTTTACAGTTTTAACAAGATTTTTTCTTGTTTCTTCTGTTAATTCAGGAACTACAAGTCTTATTATTGTTCCATCATTAGAAGGATTAATACCTAAATCAGATTTTAATATGGCTTTTTCAATTGCTTTCAGAGTGGATTTTTCCCAAGGTGCAATTGTTAGAATCCTTGGTTCTGGGGCAGAAATATTAGCAACCTGATTGATTGGCATCATACTGCCATAATATTCTACCTCAATTCTATCCAGCATAGTAGGATTTGCTCTTCCAGCTTTTAAGGAAGCTAGATCTGATTTTAGCACTGTAATAGACTTTTTCATTTTTTCATCTGCTTTTGATAAAATCTCTTTAACCATAATACCCTCCTATTATTTAGTAACTAATGTACCTATTTTTTCTCCTAATATTACTTTTTTAATATTTCCTGGCTCATCAAGTCCGAATACTAGTATTGGAATGTTGTTATCCATACAAAGAGAGGTAGCAGTTGAGTCCATAACTTGAAGCCCTTGTTCCAATACGTTTATATAAGATAGTGTATCATATTTCTTAGCATCTGAGAACTTGTGAGGATCCTTATCATATACTCCATCAACCTTTTTTGCTAATAGAATAACATCTGCTTCGATTTCTGCAGCTCTTAATGCCGCTGTGGTATCAGTAGAAAAGTAAGGATTTCCTGTACCTGCAGCAAAAATTACTACCCTACCCTTTTCTAAATGCCTCATAGCTCTTCTTCTAATATAAGGCTCTGCGATTTCTTTCATCTCTATTGCAGTTTGAACTCTGGTCATTACTCCAATACTTTCTAGTGAATCCTGCAGTGCCAAAGCATTTATACAGGTTGCCAACATACCCATATAATCTGCAGTAGTTCTATCCATACCTTCTCCGCTTCTACCACGCCAAATGTTTCCGCCACCAACTACGGCACCAACTTCCACGCCCATTGCTACAAGCTCTTTAATCTCGTTTGCAATTCTCAGTGCAACATTAAAATCGATACCAAAGCCACCTGCTCCTGCTAGAGCTTCTCCTGACACCTTAAGCATAACTCTTTTGTACTTACATTCCGGCATAAATTATCCTCCCATATTTGAGTTTTAAAGAAGTAGCTCCAATGAGTTGTCTTCCTTTATAACAGCAATTTTATAAAAATAAATAAAATCAATTAACAACTACTTAATTAGATAATTGAAGTATTATATTGATTAATTATGTAAATACATTAATAAAGATGAACTTTCCTTTATATGATACTATAACTAAAAATCTATTTCAATTATTTTTACATTAACAATAAAAGAAGTAAATTTTCCATTAGATATTTTCATAAGTAAATTAAAAAACCTTCTGGATTAAATATATTTATTATTAATCCAGAAGGTCTTATTATTCATTTAAAGAAAAACACCTTAATAGAAAGGCAATTCTCAGTTTACAACAAACTGAATTTATATTACTTACCCATCTGCTTTGCTACTTCTTCAGCAAAGTTTTCTTCTTGCTTTTCTATGCCTTCGCCCTTTTCGAATCTAGCATATCTAGATATCTTAATCTCTGAGCCAAGTTCCTTGGATTTTTCATCAAGATATTTTTTGATAGTCTTATCAGTATCTCTTACCCATACTTGTTCTACAAGACAAACTTCCTTGTAGTACTTTTGGATTCTTCCTTCAACCATCTTTTCTACGATTTTTTCAGGCTTTCCTTCATTTAAAGCTTGAACTCTGTAGATTTCTTTTTCTTTTTCAAGAGCTTCTTGATCAACATCTTCTTTATTTAAGAAAAGAGGATTTGCTGCTGCTACCTGCATTGCTACATCCTTAGCTACAGAAAGTAGGGAGTCAGCATTAGCTCCGCTTGTAAGCTCTACAAGAACTCCGATTCTTCCACCACCATGTATGTAGCTCTGGATTGCTCCATTTTCTACAGAGAAGCTTTCGAATCTTCTTACGTTCATGTTTTCTCCTAGCTTAGCAATTAAAGCAGTGATAACATCCTTAACAGTCATAGCTTCATCAGCTATATATTTCTCTTCTACAAACTCTTCGATTGTTTTTGCAGAAGTAAAAGCTGCCATTTCAGCAAGATTCTTTGCTACAGTCTTAAACTCTTCGTTAGCTGCAACAAAGTCAGTTTCACAGTTAACTTCTACGATACCAGCTTTTTTATAATCTTCTGAAATGTAGGTTTCTACTACACCTTCAGCAGCTACTCTTCCAGCTTTTTTCGCAGCTGCAGCAAGACCCTTTTCTCTAAGAATCTCTACAGCTTTTTCCATATCGCCGTTAGACTCAGTTAAAGCTTTTTTACAGTCCATCATACCGGCGCCGGTTCTTTCTCTTAACTCTTTTACGGATTGTGCAGTGATCATTGTAATCCTCCTTGTTAGTTAATTTAAAAGGTAAATGAAGTTAAGACTTCACCTACCTTCATATTTTAATACTTATTCAGCTAATTGCTCGCCTTGTCTTCCTTCGATAACAGCATCAGAAATTTTTGCAGTTATTAATTTAACAGCTCTGATTGCATCATCATTTCCAGGAATAACATAATCAACTTCATCTGGATCACAGTTAGTATCTACAATAGCTACTACTGGTATTCCTAAAATTTTAGCTTCTGAAATAGCGTTCTTTTCTTTTCTTGGGTCTACAACGAATAAAGCACCAATGCTTTCAGCATCCATTGACTTAATTCCACCTAAGTTTTTCTCAAGCTTATCTTTTTCATTTCTTAGCTTAATAACTTCTTTCTTTGGAAGAACTTCGAAAGTTCCATCCTCTTCCATTCTTTCAAGCTCTTCAAGTCTTTGAATTCTTGTCTTAATAGTTGAGAAGTTAGTAAGCATTCCACCTAACCATCTATTGTTAACAAAGTGCATTCCTGATCTTGCTGCTTCTTCGGATATAGCTTCTTGAGCTTGCTTCTTAGTTCCTACGAAAAGAATATCCTTTCCTTCTTCGGAAACACTTTTAACAAAGCTGTAAGCGTCATCTACTTTTTTTACTGTTTTTTGAAGATCTATTATATATATACCGTTTCTTTCAGTAAATATATAAGGAGCCATTTTAGGGTTCCATCTTCTTGTTTGATGTCCAAAATGAACACCAGCTTCTAGTAACTGTTTCATTGATATAACTGACATTTAATTACCTCCTGGTTTTTCCTCCACTCTTATCATATTTATAAAAGACCTGACTTACAAGCACCTTTTTATAAATTAAAGAGTGTGTGTATTTTCTTACCTATAGTAGTATAGCATAAGCCTTTTATTCTATCAATAATAATTTATTAAGGTTTTTAAATTATTTATTTTAAGATAATATTTAAGCTTAATTTGTATGAATTACGGAATTTAACGAAGCCATGAAAACCTTACTAAGGTTTTTGACAAAAAAATAAAGGATTAAATCCTTTATTTTTTATCTTATCTTCTTAAGCTCATCAAGAAGCTTTTCATTTAAAATCTTTATGTGAGTACCCTTCATTCCTAAAGAACGAGATTCAATAACTCCTGCACTTTCAAATTTTCTTAAAGCATTAACAATTACAGATCTAGTTATTCCTACCTTATCGGCTATCTTTGATGCTACTAGTAGTCCTTCTGTACCATCAAGCTCATCAAATATATGTTCAACTGCTTCTAATTCAGAATAGGATAAGGTGCCAATTGCAAGCTGCACCACAGCTTTCTTTCTTGCTTCTTCCTCTACCTCTCCCTGCTTAGACCTAAGAACCTCTAATCCAACTACAGTAGCACTGTATTCTATAAGAACTAAATCATCGTCAGTGAATTTTTCATTAAGTCTAGTTAATAATAAAGTTCCTTGTCTTTCTCTCATTCCCATTATAGGTACTATAGTTGAATAAGTAACTATAGATTCTTCATTTTTATCAGCAGATAATACTAATTCATTATCTGAGGTTAAATTAGCCATAGTATCATGAACATTTAAGAGTTTATTGTTGTACTCTTCAGAAAACCTGCCCTGCTGAACTGCATTTTCTTTTATAGCATCACTTTCATAGTATGATTGGAAGTTATAACCTAATATTTTTCCTCTTCTACTTACTATATATGCATTACAGGATAATACATCGCTTAAAAGTTTGCAGATATCTACAAAATCTACTGGGTCTGTACCTGATTTCTGTAATATTTTGTTTAGCATTCTAGTTTTGTTAAGTAAAGTAGACATTACATATCCTCCTCGTGGGTACATATATTATTTACTAAAGTAAAGAATATTAACAATTGTTATAATATTTTAAATACTTGTCAATTACATATAATAACATAATTACAACAATATTTCAACAGCTTTTTGTTTTTCGACAGCTAATGATTTTAAAAATGTCATAAAATAATTATTTATCGCTTACAATGTTTTTGCACTCATCATTTGAACACTGATAGTATTCTCCTTTAGCCTTGCTATATTTAGAGTACATCATTGATCCACATTTATCACATTTTTTATTAGTAGGTTGATACCAGCTCACAAATTTACATTCTGGATAATTTGAACAACCAAAAAACTTCTTACCCTTTTTACTTCTTTTTACAAGAACATTTCCTCCACAATCAGGGCACTTAGCATCTATTTCTTCCACAATAGGTTTTGTGTTTTTACATTCTGGATAACCAGGACACGCAAGAAAGTCACCATATCTACCATGCTTAATGACCATAAGCTTTCCGCATTTGTCGCAAGGTACATCGGAAACCTTATCCTCTATTGTAACCTTCGATACTTCCTTTTCTGCTACAGTTAAGGATTCTTTTAAAGGCTTGAAGAATATATCTACCACATCAGTCCATTTTTCTTTACCTTCTTCAATATCATCCAGCTTATTTTCCATTTCTGCCGTGAATTCTACATCCGCTATCTGTTTAAAATAATCTTCCATTATATTGTTGACTATTTCTCCAAGCTCTGTAGAGATTAAGCTCTTCTTTTCCCTTTTTACATATTTTCTATCCAATAAGGTTGAAATAGTAGGAACATAGGTACTTGGACGCCCTATACCTTTTTCTTCCATAAGCTTTACAAAACTAGCTTCAGTAAAACGTGCTGGAGGTTGAGTAAAGTGTTGACTTTTATTGATAGATAGCTTTTCTAGGCTATCCCTTTCCTCTAGCTGTGGAAACTTAGAGTTTTCTTCTTCATCATCGTTTATATATTCATATACCGCCATGAAGCCATCAAACTTCACGGAAGAACCAGAAGCTCTAAAGAGGTAATCACCATTTTTAATATCTACCGTGGTGGTGTCAATTAATGCTGAGCTCATTTGACTAGCAGTAAACCTGTTCCATATAAGGGTATATAACTTATATTGGTCTGGGGTTAAGGTTTCCTTAGCAATCGGTGGAGTAATATCAATGTTTGAAGGTCTAATTGCTTCATGAGCATCTTGAATATTCTTTTTACTCTTATATTGCCTAGGTTTTTCAGGAATATACATAGAACCATATTTTCTTTCAATATAATTAGATGCCATATTTTGAGCTTCATCTGAAATTCTTACAGAATCAGTTCTCATATAGGTTATAAGACCCACTGTTCCATGGCCTTTAACCTCTACACCTTCGTAGAGCTGTTGTGCTACAGACATAGTTTTTTTAGTTGAAAAGTTTAACCTTCTATAAGCATCTTGCTGCAGAGTACTTGTAGTGAAGGGAGGTAATGGATTTCTAGTTTTAGTAGAGTATTTAATATTATCTACTGTAAAATTACCTCCTTGAAGTGCTTGGGTAATTTTTTCTGCCTCTTCTTCTGAAGAAATCTCTATTTTTTTATCATTATGGCTGTGTAGCTTAACTGTAAATTTACTTTTATCCTTTTTTAGGGTGCACTCAATAGTCCAGTACTCTTTTGGCTCAAAAGCATTAATTTCTTTCTCTCTATCACAGATGAGCTTTAAGGCAGCAGACTGAACTCTGCCTGCACTTAGGCCCCATTTTACATTCTTCCATAGAATAGGACTAATTTCATAGCCAACTAATCTATCAACGATTCTTCTTGCCTGTTGTGCATCTACTAAATTATTATTTATCACTCTTGCATTTTTTATAGAGTTCTTAACTGCAGTTTTTGTAATTTCGTTAAATTCTATTCTGCATTTTTCATTTTCATCTAACCCAAGGACCTTAGATAAATGCCATGATATTGCCTCACCTTCACGATCGGGGTCTGTAGCTAGATAAATTTGATCACTTTTTTTTGCTGCTTTTCTTAGTTTGGCTAAAAGCTCTCCCTTTCCTCGGATAGTTATATATTTGGGAGCATAGTTATTTTCAGTGTCAACTGCTAATTGACTTTTAGGAAGATCCCTCACATGTCCCATAGAGGCTTCTACTATATAATTTTTACCCAAATATTTTCTTATGGTTTTTGCCTTAGCTGGAGATTCAACTATAACTAATTTTTGACTCATAAATTTCTCCGTCGTAGACGGAGTTCACCCCCTTATTATCTAAGCCATCTATATCTAGTTTATTATTCTTGCATAAAAGCTTCCTGATAAGTTTATAATTTCTTCCTTTAGTTGCATTTCAAATAATATACTATAAAGAACGTCTATGTCAATACAGGTATGTGCTAGAATTTCATCAATGTGGACAGGTTTATTTGAAATTATCTTTAAAATTGTTTCCTCTAAGTGGCTATGATTAGTAGGTTTCTTCAAAGATTTTTCCTTATTATTCCACTTGTGGTGAAAATCTAAAATATTTTGAAAACTTTCTAGGCCTAGATATATGTGAGCTCCTTCGTTGATTAATTTGTTGCAGCCTCTGCTGTTTTTCATAGTTAGAGCCCCAGGAACAGCAAATACATCCTTGCCCTGGTCAGCACCTAACCTTCCTGTTATACAGCTGCCACTGTCTTCTGAAGCTTCAACAACAATTATGATATCAGACAAACCGCTAATTATCCTGTTTCTAATGGGGAAGTTGTAAGAAAAAGGTTTAGTTCCTAAGGGGAATTCACTAATTAATACCCCCTCCTCTGATATTTTCTTTAGTAATTTTTCATTAACTGATGGATAAAGTATATTTATACCAGAACCTAAAACTGCCGCAGTGAAGCCATTTAGATTCAAGGTTTCCCTGTGAGCAATAGTATCTATTCCCATTGCACCACCGCTGATAATATTAATTCCTAGGGCTATTAGCTCCTTTATGATGCTTTTGCATATTTCAGCGCCATAGGGTGTGCAGTTTCTTGAACCCACTACAGCTGCACTCATACTATCGATTCTATTAATATCGCCCTTATAAAATAGGATATACGGTCTGTCTAATCCTAAATTTAATAGGTTTTTATTATAATTAATATTCTCACAGGTTATAAACTTGATGTTTTCTTTTCCCATGTATTCTATTGTTCGTTTAATATCATCACCTTGCCACGTGCTTAATAGCTTATTTCTTAGCTTTGGATATGATGAAAAATATTTTTCATTACTAAGTAATTCATCTAATAATCTTTTTGCAGTTCCGAATTCCTCTATAAGCCTTATTTTATGTATATTTTGAATTGGACATAAGCCTAGCCACAGCTCTTCAATTTCCATATAGCCTCCTATATATTCTAGATAACCTTATTTTCAATAAATTTTCGATAACTGATAGCTTCGATTATATCTATCTTATCAATAGACTTTTTATTTTTTAAATCACCTAAGGTTCTTGATACTTTTAGAATTTTATCATAGGCTCGAGCACTTAATTTATTGTCGTTATAGACTTTTTTTAATAATGCCTGCCCTTCATTAGTAACATTACAGAACTCCTGTATATGAGCATGATTCATTTCACCATTTGTAGTAATTGTGGTTCCTTGGAATCTTTTTTTCTGTATTTCTCTTGCCTTGATTATTCTTTCTCTCATTACCTTGGAGGCATCTGTAGAATGTGAGCCAGTCAAATCTTCATATACCACAGGCTTAACATAAGAAAATATATCTAATCTGTCCATGAGTGGACCAGAAAGTTTTTTTAAATATTTACTTATTTCTAGTTGACTGCAGGTGCACCTTTCCTCAGATTCTAGTATATTGTAGTACCCGCAGGGACATGGATTCATAGCAGCAACTAGCATAAAGTTTGCTGGATATACAACATTACCGCTTATTCTTGAAATACTTACTATTTTATCTTCTATTGGTTGTCGTAATGCTTCAATAGCTTCTCTTTTGAACTCTAAAAGCTCATCTAAAAATAATACGCCTTTATGTGCTAGAGTTACCTCTCCAGCTCTTAGGTCATATCCGCCCCCTATAATAGAATAAAGAGATGAGCTGTTATGAGGGCTTCTAAAGGGTCTATCTGTAATTAACTTTACTTTAGTATTTAATTTTCCTGATACACTATAAATCCGTGTTAGCTCAATTGATTCTTCATAGCTTAGAGGAGGAAGGATAGATGGGATTCTTTTAGCCAGCATCGTCTTACCTACTCCAGGTGGCCCATACAAAGCAATGTTATGACCGCCAGCACAGGCTACCTCCAATGCTCTTTTAGTACTGTTCTGACCGTGGATGTCGGAAAAGTCAAAAGCTAACATAGAATCTTCCTGTGAAAAGTAATGTTTCTTATACGGTAAACTATCTTTGTAATGAAAAAAATCTACACATTGGTTTAGATTATTAAAGCTAAAAATTTTTGCTTGTTGAATTAAAGCACACTCTTCTTTATTTTCATCGGGTACAACTATATTAAAATTATCGGTCTTTACACTCTCCATTGTTAATGCTAATGCGCCTCTAACACCTCTTAATTCTCCATTTAAGGACAACTCTCCAAAAAGAACAAAATCGTTAATGCTGTTTATATCAATAATGTTCACTGAAGCTAATATTCCAATAGCAATGGGAAGGTCAAAAAGGGAGCCTACTTTTTTTATATTTGCTGGTGAAAGGTTAATAGTTATTCTACCTAGTGGAAATTCGAAGCCTGAATTTATAATGGCTGATCTAACCCTTTCCTTAGCTTCTCTTACTGCAGTATCCACTAGCCCTACGATATTAAATGAGGGGATACCTTTTGTAATATCTACTTCAACTTTTATTAAATATGATGTCATTTCATTTAAAGCCACACTGGATATCTCTATAGCCATAATCATCACCTCTAGCTAATAAGTATTACCACTTATAATGTTTTTATAATTAACTCTTATATTTCTGGCAATAATTAAAATGTAGGTTTACTCTAACTATGATAGTAGTAGAGGGAATGATAAAAATACAAATAAAAATCTAAAATAAGTTGGAGGTAAAATGAAGGGATATAATAAGGCTATAGGAAATTATGGAGAAGATCTAGCTATCAGCTACTTGAAAGAAAAGAAATACCATGTATTGATTCATAGCTTTAAATGCAAGCAAGGAGAGGTTGACATTATCGCTAAAACTCATGATATAATATGCTTTATTGAAGTAAAGAGTAGGTTTAGTAGACTCTATGGTGCACCAATGGAGTCTATAACCTACTCAAAAAGAAACAGAATTATAAATACAGCTAAATATTATCTATATATCAACAATATAAAGAACTGTAATGTTAGATTTGATGTTATGGAGCTATTGCTTAATAATACTAATAACTGCTGCAAAATCAACCATATAATAGATGCTTTTAGATAAAATCATTCAAGAATTTTTTTCAAGAAGGACATTCTATGAATCTTTGTAGGACCATATTCCTTTAGGGCATTTAGATGTTTAGTGCTTCCATATCCTACATTATGGGAAAAACCATAATTGGGGTATAATTCGTGATATTCCTTCATTAGATTATCTCTATAAACCTTAGCAACTATAGAAGCACAGGCTATGGCTGCACTTTTAGCATCACCCTTTATAATTGCTATATTATCTCCTGGATAATCTTTTATTTTATAGCCATCAGATAATACAAGTTGTGGCTTCATGGATAATCCATGAACTGCATCTAGGAATATTTTATTGTTACAATAACCTATACCCTTTTCATCGATTTCATTGTTTGAACAGAAAGCAATAGAATAAGAAATAGCACGTTTTTTTATCTCTTCTGCCAGTTCTTCTCTTTTTCTTTCAGCTATTGCTTTTGAATCGTTTATGTATAATATAATATCTTCAAGAGAGGAATAATCTAATATTACAGCTGCTGCTACAATAGGTCCTGCTAAAGGCCCTCGACCTACTTCGTCTACTCCTGCTACAATATTCCCTTTAGCTAGAGCTCTATCAAATTCATAAAGAGCTTTAACCCTCTTAACTTCACCGATGAAGGCTTCTTTATTTTTAACAAGATATCTTTCCAAGCTTTGAACATTTTTTCTATTATCCTCTCTTAAAATGGTGCAGAGGTCGAAAAATTCTTCATCGCTTATCTTTGAAATATCTAGGGATCTAATCATTGTATTAATGTCTTTGAAGTTTGAATTTGTTATTTCATTTTTAGTCATTATTATTATCTTCATCTCCTGGTGATTCTAATGAGATTGTTCCGATTTTTCCCCCACGAAATTCATCAAGAAGTATAGCTGCTATTCTATTATAATCAATAGAATTTTTGCTGGCTATACAGCCTCTTTTTCTAGCTATATTATCCAAATTCTCTAGAGGATCAACTTCTAAATTATCTAGTTTATATCTATCCATTAGCTCCTTAGGATAAGTAATTTGTAGCTTCTCAACTAGCTTCAGCGCTAATTCTTCTGTATCCATAATTTCGTCCTTTATTGCTCCTGTAAAAGCTAGGTTAAGTGCGGTATCATCGTCAAATTTTGGCCATAATATCCCAGGGGTATCCAATAGCTCAATACCAAGCTTTGTCTTTATCCATTGTTTATTTTTTGTTACTCCTGGCCTATCTCCAACCTTAGCAATAGTGTTTTTAGCCATTTTATTTATAAAGGATGATTTTCCTACATTTGGAATTCCCACTACCATGGCCCTGATAGTCATATTTACTATTCCTTTATTCTTCATTCTCTCTAGCTTTTCACTTAATAGCTCATTTAATGCCGGCTTAATATCCTTTAGACCATCATTATTAAGGCTGTTAACTGCAAGAGCTCTAGTATTTCCTTTATTTAAATAGCTGAGCCATTCTTTAGTTGTTTTATTCTCTGCTAAATCCTTCTTATTTAATAAAATAATACGTGGCTTATTTCCTATAAGCTGTTCTATTTCAGGATTAGAGCTGGAAGCTGGAATTCTAGCGTCCCTTATTTCAATTACAGCATCTACAAGCTTAAGATTTTCCTTTATTTCTCTTCTAGTTTTTACCATGTGACCAGGAAACCAATTGATTGCCATATAATATCACATCCTTAAATTTTTTGTTATAAAAATAAAAATGGGACTAAATAGCCCCATTTTATTATCGCTTAGTGATAAGTTCTTTAACCTTAGCAGCCTTACCAACTCTATCTCTAAGATAGAATAGCTTAGCTCTTCTAACCTTACCTCTTCTAGTGATTTCAATTTTATCGATGATAGGTGAGTTAATTGGGAAGGTTCTTTCTACTCCAGTCCCATAGGCTACTCTTCTAACAGTAAAAGTTTCTCTTATGCCACCGTTTTGTTTCTTAAGAACGGTTCCTTCAAACATCTGGATTCTTTCTCTGTTATTTTCTTTAATCTTAACGTATACCTTAATAGTATCACCAACGTTAAATTGAGGTAAATCATTTCTTAACTGCTCTTGCTCGATAGATCTTAAAATATCGTTCATGTGCTTTCCCTCCTTAGTGATGAATTTAACGTTCATGTCATTATGAATGATAGAGGAACGTCCGTACTAGCACAAATGGTATTTTATCATATTAGCTAGCGTTTATCAACATATTTATTCGTTTTCTGGATATTTTTTTAATATCTTTTTATCCTCTTTAGTTAATTCGTAGGAGTTGAATAAATCAGGTCTTTTCTCTTTAGTTATATGAAGAGATTTAGCTTTTCTCCATTGTCTTATTCTTTCGTGATTACCGGAAAGCAATACCTCTGGAACTTTTTTATTATCATACTCTGGAGGTCTTGTATACTGAGGATATTCCAGTAATCCATTATAAAACGATTCCTCTTCGTAGCAATCAGAAGTTGAAAGAACGCCAGGAAGAAGCCTACATATACTATCTACAATAGGTATGCAAGCCATTTCTCCTCCAGTAAGTACGAAATCCCCTAAGGATATCTCTTCATCAACATAATCATATATTCTCTCATCTATGCCTTCATAATGACCGCATAGAAATATTAAGTCGGCTTCCTTTGAAAGCTCTTTAGCTTTGTCTTGAGTGAATCTAACCCCTCTAGGGCCTAGAAATATTACTTTTCCATTATTAGCTTCTTTTGCAGCTTTTATACAATCTACTATAGGCTGAGGAGTCATGACCATACCGTATCCCCCGCCATAAGGATAATCATCAACCTTTTTATGCTTATTAAGAGAATAATCCCGAATATTTAATATTTCAAGGTTAATAAGATTATTTTTTATACCTCTACCAATGATGCTATGATTAAACAGCTGAAACATCTCTGGAAATAAGGTTAATATACTAATCTTCATCCATCCATTCACCTACCGGTCTAATTATAACCTTTTTATCTTCAATTAAGATATCTGTAACGAAGTCCTTCATAGCAGGCACGAGAACCTCCCTAGGGCCTTCTTTTATCCAATATACATCATTACTTCCAGTTTTAATAACTTCAAAGATCTTCCCTATGTACTCATTGTTAGTATCGTATACGGAGCATCCTTTTAAGTCTGCAATAAAATATGTATCTTTAGGAAGTCTTACAGCATCTTCTCTTTTTACGCTTATATATTTATTGCGCAGCTTTTCTACAGCTTCTATTGTATCTACACCCTCGAGCTTCAAAATAACCCTATCATTTTGAAGCTTGCACCAGCTTACAGGATACTCATTTCCATCAATCAATACATATTTTAACTTTCTAAACCTTCTGCTATCATCTGTTAAAGGTAGAATTTTCGCTTCACCTTTTACGCCATGAGGCTTTAATATTTGACCAACTGCTAATGTTTCAAGCAATGTAATCACCACCTATATTAATAAAAGAGCTAGGAAGCCTAACTCTTTTACTTTAGATTATTTCTACTACTACTCTTTTATTTTCTTTTATAGCAGCTGCTTTTATAACAGTTCTGATAGCCTTAGCTATTCTTCCCTGTTTGCCTATAACCTTGCCCATATCTTCCTGAGCAACCTTAAGCTCAAGGATTATTGATTGTTCACCAACAATCTCTTTAACTTCAACTGCTTCTGGGTTATCTACTAGTGATTTAGCAATTATTTGTACTAATTCTTTCATATTTGCTTCTACTAATATATATTAGTAGAATTCACCTCCCCAAAACTACTTGTTTATACCAGCTTTGTCAAATAGCCTTTTAACAACATCAGTAGGTTGAGCACCGTTTTTAACCCATTTAGCTGCTTTCTCTTCGTCAATTTTGATTACTGCAGGCTCTGTTATAGGATTGTAGTAACCAATTTCTTCGATGAATCTACCATCTCTTGGGCTTCTGGAATCTGCAACAACAACTCTATAAAAAGGAGCTTTCTTTGCACCCATTCTTCTTAATCTTATCTTAACTGCCATCTTATTTTCACCTCCTTCAAAGGATAAATCATTTATTTAAAAAGGAAATTTCCCAAATAAACCTTTTTTATTATTCTTCTGCATGGATTTCATTTGCTTAGTCATCTTTTTCATGTTTTCGAAATCCTTGAGAAGCTTATTGACTTGTTGAATTGACATGCCTGAACCAGCAGCAATTCTTTTCTTTCTGCTTGGCGAGCCAGAAATCAATGATGGGCTTCTTCTTTCTTTAGCTGTCATAGATTGTATGATAGCTTCTACCTTTTTCATTTCTTTTTCTTGCTGAGAAAGATCAACACCCTCCAGCTGTTTAGTGTTTACACCAGGAACCATTTCTAGCAGCTTAGTTATTGGCCCAAGCTTCTTCATCTGATTCATGGCAGAAAGAAAGTCATCGAAATTAAATTCTTGATTCAACATACGGGAGCCTAATTCTTTAGCTTCCTTCTCATCTATAGATGATTGAGCTTTTTCAATAAGAGATAAAATATCACCCATGCCAAGAATTCTAGAAGCCATTCTATCAGGATGGAATATCTCTATATCACTCATTTTTTCACCAAGACCCACGAACTTAATAGGCTTGCCTGTTACCTCTCTAATTGATAGAGCTGCACCACCTCTTGTATCGCCGTCTAGCTTAGTGAGAACAACACCTGTAACATCCAATCTATCGTTAAAGCTCTGTGAAACATTAACTGCATCCTGTCCTGTCATGGAATCTACAACAAGTAATATCTCTTTTGGATTAACAGCAGCTTTTATTCCTTCAAGCTCTTCCATTAAGGCTTCATCAATATGAAGTCTACCTGCAGTATCAATGATTACAACATTATAAGAATTATCTTTAGCATGCTTTAAAGCTGCTTTTGCAATGTCTATTGGGCTAATATTATCACCCATAGAAAAGACTGGTATATCTATTTGTTTAGCTACCACTTCTAGCTGCTTGATTGCTGCGGGTCTATAAATATCTCCCGCAACCAATAAAGGTTTTTTGTTTTTCTTTCTTAAGTATAAGGCAAGCTTTCCACACATTGTGGTTTTACCTGCTCCTTGAAGACCTGCCATCATTATTACAGTTATCCCGGAGTCGGAATAGTTTAACTTGCTTTCAGCTCCTCCCATTAGCGCTGTAAGCTCATCATTGACGATCTTTATAACGCTTTGAGCAGGAGTAAGAGAATTTAAAACCTCTGTACCGGTACATTTTTCCGTAACACGATTAATAAAGCTTTTAACTACTTTAAAGTTTACATCTGCTTCTAACAGAGCAAGCTTTACTTCTCTCATGGCTTCTTTAATATCTTTTTCAGATAGCTTACCTTTACCTTTTAACTTTTTAATGGTGTCTTGAAGCTTTGACGCCAATCCTTCAAAAGCCATGGTAATCCTCCTAATCAAATATCATTTAAAATATTTTTAATCTGCAAAATTGTTTCCTTGCAGTCAGTATTCTTATTCTCTAGCTCATTTAATAACAGCATAATATCTTTTTTCTTATTAGCTATTTCCAGGTCATTTTTCATAAGAGCTAATTTACCTTCATAGTTTTCCAGCTGATTATAGCATCTTTTTATCAGGTCGTATATTGCTTGCCTGCTAGTGTTATTAATCTCAGCTATTTCTGATAAGGATAAGTCATCATTATAATATAGGTTCATTATAGCTCTTTGCTTCTCAGTCAAAAGCTCTCCATAATAATCTAGTAGTATTGATAACTCTATTCTATCTAACATATTATCACCTATCCCTAAAAGATATTATCAGATATTATCCCCTCTGTCAAGGGATTTTACTTAACACTTAAAATAATGCATCAGCAAAGGCTTTTGAATCAAATTTTTGCAGGTCATCTACTCCTTCACCAACCCCAATATATTTAACAGGAATATTTAGAGTGGATTTTATTGAAATCACCACACCACCTTTAGCAGTGCCATCTAATTTAGTAAGTATGATACCATCAATGGGACATACATCCATAAACTGTTTTGCTTGAATTATAGCATTTTGACCAGTAGTACCATCAAGCACTAATAAGGTTTCTTTTTTTGCTTCTGAAAATTCTCTATCAATAATTTTATTTATTTTTGATAGCTCATTCATAAGATTTTTTTTATTATGGAGTCTACCTGCGGTATCGCAGATTAATATATCTGCCTTCCTTGCCTTAGCTGCCTGTATGGCATCATATACAACCGCTGCAGGATCAGATCCTTCTTGATGCTTAACCAGCTGCACACCAGCCCTATCGCCCCATATCTCCAGCTGGTCTATGGCTGCAGCTCTAAAAGTATCTCCAGCGGCTAAGATTACTTTTTTTCCTTCATTTTTATATCTAAAAGCAATCTTACCTATGGATGTTGTTTTTCCCACTCCGTTAACTCCAATAATTAAGCTTACCTTAGGAAAAGAATCTTCCTCCTCTAGAGCATTTTCATCCATCATTTCTCTTATTACTTCTTTTAAACATGGCATGAGTGCTTCAGGATCAGAGATTTTTTCCTGTCTAATCTTATCCTTTAGCTTTTCAATGATATTCTCTGTTGTTTCCATACCAATATCAGAGGTGATTAGTATTTCCTCCAGCTCTTCGTATAAATCCTCGTCTATAGTTATGGCAAGCTTGAAGAGCTCATTAACCTTATCTGTTAGATTGTTTCTTGTCTTGCTAAGCCCTGACTTTAGTTTATCAAAAAAATTATTCAGCATTTTATCCTCCTTAATTTCTGGTAAAGTCTAGAGAAACAATTTTTGATATACCCTTTTCTTCCATGGTAATTCCATACATTATATCACTGGCTTCCATGGTACCTTTTCTGTGTGTAATAACGATAAATTGAACATTCTCAGAAAAACTTTTCATAAAATCAGCATACCTATACACATTTGAATCGTCTAATGCAGCTTCTATTTCATCTAGAATACAGAAGGGAGTAGGCTTCATTTTTAATATAGCAAATAGTAATGCAATAGCAGATAAGACCTTTTCTCCACCGGACATTAAATTTATGTTTTGAAGCTTTTTACCAGGAGGCTGAACATTTATTTCAATATTAGCTGATAATTCATCACCTGGGGATAAAATTAAATCTGCACTTCCTCCTTTAAATAATTCCTTAAAGGTATTATTAAAGTTTTCTCTCAGTATCTTGAAGTTTTCAACAAAGAGCTTTCTCATTTTATTAGTCATTTCACTTATAACATCTTCAAGCTCAGCTTTTGCTTTTAATAAATCCTGCTGCTGTTCAGACATAAAGGTATATTTTTGAGAAACCTCTTTATATTCTTCTATCGCCCCTACATTTACATTACCAAGTTTTGCTATCTCGTCTTTAAGATATTTGATCCTTTTCTTAATCCCTTCAACATCAGACACTTCCCTTGCCAGCTCTTGAGCTTCTGCCAAGGTTAATTCCATTTCATCATTTAGTTTTCTGATTGAATTTTCACTTTCTAGGGTATATCTGGTTTTAGTTAAATCGTATTTATGAAGCTGATCTTCAAGGTTTTTAAAAATTAAATTTTTATCTTCCAAGGAGGCTTCTAGTTTTTTTACCTCGTTTTTGATCTCTAATCTCAAAGCCTCATAAGCGATAAATTCTTTTTCCATCTTGCTGATTAAACCTTTTAGTTTATCAACCTCATTCTTATTTTCAGAAATACTATTATTATAATCGGTAATAAGATTCTTTGATAACTCTATTTCCTCTTTAAGCTTTCTTACCTTAACACCAATAGATGATATTTCACTATCCACTCTCTCTAATTCATTAGTATTAGTAAGAACTTTTTCGTCAATCTTTGCTTTATTTATTCTAACATCAGTTATTTGCTGTTTAAGATCACTTAATTCAACTCGAATCTCATTTAATTCTGCATCAAGATTATTGATAGAAGTTCTATTATCTTTCTCGTCCTTTGAGCATGCTTCTATATTATCTTCTAAATCCTTGATGGAAGATACAAGTTTAATTATTTCTTCTTCTACTGTAAGGATTTCTTTATCAGAGACCTTAATAAAATCACTGTTTCTTTTAATTTCTCCTTCTACAGCTAAAATCTTTTCAGATAGCTTAGTAATATCTATACTTTTGCTGTGAATTAAGTCTCTTGTTTCTAAAATCAGCTCATCCAACTGATTATAAGAGTTTTTTGCACTATTAAGTTCCTTGGATAATGTGTGGATTTTTTCTGTAGAAGCCTTTAATTCTGTAGAAATATCTTCAAGCTCACGCTTTCTACTAATAATGCTAGTGTTTTTATGAAAGGTACTACCACCAGTTAAGGCTCCCCCTACATTTACCACCTCTCCTTGAAGAGTTATTATCCTGAAGGAATGGTTACTTTTCTTACCAACCTCTAATGCGCTGTTCATATCCTGACAAATTACTGTCTTTCCCAGAACATATTGTATTGCATTATTGTATTTTAAATCATAAGTTAAAAGATCACTGGCGATTCCAATATAACCAGGTATGCTTGTTATATTATCTGGAGGAGATATCTTCCTACCATTTATGATGGTTAATGGAAGAAATGTTGCTCTACCAAGATTTTTTTCTTTCAAATAATTGATTAAATCTCTAGCTATGTTTTCATTTATTGTAATAACATCAGAAATAGCTCCTCCTAAAGCAATTTCAACAGCTATCTCATATTTTTTATCAACAGTTATAACATCACCTAGAAGCACAAAGGAATCCTTATTGACTCTACAGTAGCCTTTTTCGCAGTGAGTAAATAGATTTTTTACAGATTTGGTATATCCCTCATACTGTTTTTCTAAATTTGTAAGCACAGATAGGTTAGCTTCTAAACTAGTTTGTTTTCTATTTTCAACTCTCAGCTTTCCTTCTATTTCTTCAATTTCTACAGAATTCTCTTTTAAGCTTCTTCGTAAACTGAATATTTTATTTTGAAGCTCATCTATTTCCTTTTGAACCTTACTCTGAGCCTCTCTTAGCCCGTCTATAGTTGTTAGGTTAATAGCTGAAATGGAGCGATAGCTTTCGCTCTGTTCCTTAAGATCCTTCAAGTAACTTTCTTTATTTCCAATCTCACTTTCAAGAAGAGATTTTTGTTTTGAAAGCTCGGAGCTTTTTCTAAGATATTCAATAGCTTCTGTACGAAGAGTTTCTGACAGCTTTTCCTTTTCTGATAGAATGTTACTTCTTATAAATAGTATCTCTTCTTCAGATTTTAAGGTATTCTTAATTTCTTCCTGTGTTTTGATACTTTCTTGTAGGCTTAAAGAAAGGTTTTCTTTTCGATTTAATTGTATTTTTTCCTCTTCAAAAAGCTCCAAAAGGGTTTTTGAAGTCTTTTCAATATTTTCTTTAGAAAAAGAAATCTTTTCATTCAATATATTAATTTGATGTTCCAATTCTTGAATTAAAGACTTATTGTTATAATATTCTTTTTTTGTTTCGTTATTTATATTTTCATGGTTTTCTAGTTTTATATTCTCTTGGGACAACAAATCTCTAATATTACTTCTTGAGGCTTCTAGCTCATCTAGTTCACTTTTTATTCTATAGATATTAGAATTTTCTATTTCTATGGATTTCTGAAGCTTATTGATTGTATCTACAACGTAGGAAACCTCTTGGATAGAAAGATCATTGGAAAGCTCCACAAAACGTTTTGCTTTCTCACTGTCAATTCTTAATGGCTCTAACCTTTCTTCATAGGTTAAAAGAATATCCTTTATTCTAGTAAGGTTTTGCTCTGTATTTTGTAGTTTTTTTTCTGCTTCGTCTTTACGTGTTTTATATTTTACTATTCCAGCAGCTTCTTCTAATAGCTTACGCCTTTCTTCTGGCTTTCCGCTTAATATTGCATCGATTTTACCCTGACCAATAATGGAATAGCCTTCCTTTCCTATACCCGTATCCATAAATAATTCTTGTATGTCCTTTAAACGACAGTTTGTATTATTAATAAGATACTCACTATCACCAGAGCGAAATATTCTCCTGGTAATGACTACATCATTATAATCAATTGGTAGCTCACCTTTTGAATTATCAAGGGTTAGGGATACTTGTGCAAGTCCAACGGGTTTTCTGTATTGAGTACCGGCAAAAATTACATCCTCCATTTTACCACCACGAAGGCTTTTAGCACTTTGTTCGCCTAAGACCCATCTCACAGCATCAGAAATATTGCTTTTACCGCTACCATTAGGTCCTACTACTGCTGTAACACCTTTTTTAAAGTTTAATTCTGTTTTATCAGCGAAAGATTTAAATCCCCTTAATTCAATAGATTTTAAAAACATTCCCCACTCCCCAATCTAGTTAAAAAGCACCATAGGTATAAGACCAATTAAAAATACAACAAGTAAAAAATATACAATAGCTTTTGCTAATTTTTCTCTCTTACCTACTCTCATTAATATCACCTCATTTTCTCTATTAAGTTTATATTATTATTGTTTAAATATCAATATTAGCTAAAAAGAAAGGCCCTAGAGTATCCTCTAGGACCGTTATAACCATGCTTATTATCTAGGTTCAACAATAAACTTAATAGCTGTTCTCTCTTCTCCTTCTATAATTATTTCAGAGAAAGCTGGAATAACTACTAAATCTATTCCATTAGGAGCTACAAAGCCACGAGTAATTGCTATAGCTTTAACTGCTTGATTAACTGCTCCTGCACCTACGGCTTGTACTTCAGCAGAAAGATTTTCTCTTAAAACTGCTGCTAAAGCACCTGCTACTGATTTTGGTTGAGATTGTGCTGATACCTTTAATATTTCCATATTCAATCCTCCTATAAGTAACTAAATAATGCAAACCTTTTGTAAATAATTACACTTATAGGTATAGTATTCTATATTAAATTTATTTTTCCTCTATTACAAAATATTATAATTTAGACATAATACGATAATTATTCTATATTGTTTCAATTAATATCATATAATGCCTCAAACTAATAGAAGTATATGTATATATATGTAAATTAATGTAAAATTAAAACTAAAATTTATTTAACTAATGTAATATTTTATTCATAGGATTACTTTTTAAAGGTACAATGTTTCGAATAAGCTTATTAGCAACAAAATCCGTATAATCTTTTAAAGATAGTCTAAGGGTACTACCTTTACAATCAAGGAATATTTCTCCTATAGGTACTTCATTATCTATTTTTACCTTTAGAGTTATTTCTTTAATTTCATTTTTTAGCTCATTGAAGTAATTTTTCTTATTCGCATAGAGCCTTGATATATATCTATTATTTATTCGAAGCTCATAATCACCTGTTTTATTCTTAAGGTTATATAGTAGCATATCCTTTATTAAGCTTGATTCTACTAGTTCTCTAAAGGAAGGATGGAAAGGACCGTCTACAATATCTCCATTGACATTTATATTATCCGTAGCCTGCAGTCCTATTCTAATAACTGCTACTCCTTTGGAGCTATACAGAGAGTATATATCCTTGCAGATATCCACCGCCTCTTCTAATGAATAAGGTTTATATATTCCCCTTTTATACATAACCTCCATAGGAGTATTTTTTATTACTAAAGCTGGATATATTCTGCAAATATCAGGACTTAAGGATAAACTCTCAATGGCAGTTTCTATATCCTTTTTTCGGTTATCACCGGGAAGACCTAACATTATTTGATGGCCTAGAATAAAACCAAATTCCTTAATAAGCTTAGATGCTTTATAGACATCTTCTTTCTTATGTCCCCTTCCCGAGGCAAATAATACAATTTCATCAAGGGATTGGACTCCAAGTTCTATAATATCTACCTTAAATTTTTTCAGATGATTTAATATATCCTCATCTATATAATCAGGTCTGGTAGACATTCTTATATAATCTATCTTTCCAGCATCTTTATATCTCGCGGCGACAGCTAACAGCTCCTTCTGCTTTTCCATAGGAATTGCAGTGAATGTTCCTCCAAAGAAAGATACTTCTATAGTACTATTATCAGGATTAATAGTTGATAGGTGCTCCTCAATTATGGATATGGCCTTTACTTCATCCATATTCTCTTCACTAGTGGCTATCTTTCTTTGGTTGCAAAAAACACAGTCATGAGGACAGCCGAGATGAGGAACGAAAATTGGTATGATATAGTGGCGCTTATTCATTATAATCCTCCAAATTTGATAATGCTCTTTTTGCAGCATTTTGTTCTGCTTCCTTTTTACTATAGCCTGTTCCCTCTCCCATAGTTTTATTCTCTATTAATACCGTTGTATAGAATTTTCTTCTATGTGGTGGTCCTTCGTATTTAATGAGATTATATTTTATATTTATATCTCCCTTCTTCTGCAGTGTTTCTTGTAGCTTTGTTTTATAATCCAATACTATTTCATTATTTATAGCTTTTGTAATAATCTCTGTAAAAAATCTCAAGATAAATTCTTTGGCTTCGTCTATGCCTTTATCCAAGTAAATTGCAGCTATTATAGCTTCCATACAATCTGCCAACAAAGATACTCTTTCTCTTCCACCGGTGATTTCTTCACCTTTACTCATCCTGATGTATAATCCAAGATTTAGAACCTTAGCTATTTCGTACAAAGAACTTTCGCAAACTATTAAAGATCTTAGCTTTGTAAGTTCTCCCTCTGGTTTATCTGTAAACTTATTAAATAGATATTCAGTAATCGTCAGCTGTAATACTGAATCACCTAAAAATTCTAATCGCTCATTAAAACGAATATTTTTGTATTGATTAGCAAAAGAGCTGTGTGTAATAGCTGTAATAAGAAGACTTTTATTATTAAAATCTACTGAAAGCTTTCTTTCTAATGCATAAATATTATTATCCAATATGTAAATTCAACCCCCAATAAGTCTATTCTTCAAGCTACTTAAAAGTAGATTCAAGAATAAGCTTTATAATGTAATTAAAGCCCCGTATAAACGGGACTTTTTTTATTCCTCTGTATGATTTCTTATATAATCCACTACATCTCCAACAGTAACTATACCTTCAGCATCTTCATCAGGAATCTCTAAATCAAATTCATCTTCTAGAGCCATTATTAACTCTACTATATCCAAAGAATCAGCACTTAAATCTTCAGCAAAAGAAGAATCTAAGCTAATTGTATCTTCATCAATACTTAACTTATCAGCTATAATAGCTTTAACCTTATCAACAACCATCAGTTTCACCTCCTACACTTATATTTAGATAATATTACATAAGGCAATTACTCGTCAATATATTATATCTTATTTAGTATAAAAAGAATTATTACTCTTTGGTGGAAACATAAAAATTAATTTGATTGTTTCGTAGTGGATTCAGCTGCTACAGCTATATTCATTTTATTAATTAAATCATTGTCATAGAACTTCTTAGCTTGCCTCAGAGCATTCTTAATGGCTCTTCCGTCAGAGCTTCCGTGTGCTTTTATAGTCACTCCTTTAATACCGAGAAGAGGTGCTCCGCCATGCTCTTTATAATCGAATTTTTTCTTAAGCTTTGAAAATGCTGGTTTTAATAATAAGGCCCCAATTTTAGTTCCAATAGTAGACATCATCTCTTGTTTAATCAAAGCGAATAGATTAGAAGAAACCCCTTCATACATTTTTAGCACTGTATTACCTACAAAGCCATCGCAGACAAATACCTGCACATCTCCTTTAGGTATATCTCTTGGCTCTACATTCCCAACAAAATTAATATCAGCATCCTTTAAGAGTTCATAAGAAGCCTTAGTAAGCTCATTACCTTTTTCAGCTTCAGCGCCTATATTTATTAATCCTATCTTTGGATTCCTAACCTTAAGAACATTCTCAAAGTAAGTTTTACCCATAACAGCAAACTGAACAAGATTAACAGGCTTACAATCAACATTTGCCCCTGAATCCAAAACTAAAAAGTTACCATTTGCTCCAGGCATTAATGGTGCTAATGCAGGTCTATCTACACCCTTTATTCTGCCTATAATAAGCAGTGCAGCAGCTAATATAGCTCCAGTACTTCCAGCTGAAATTACAGCATCGGCTTTGCCTTCTTTGACCATAGTAACGGCTTTTACTAAAGATGAATTCTTTTTTCTCCTAACAGCCATTACTGGAGATTCATCATTACTAATAATATCTTCTGCTGGTTCTATTATAAGCCTACTTTTATCGTAAGTATATTTAGACAATTCTTTAGATAATAGCTCTTCTTTACCTGTAACAATAATAGTAGTATCAGTATTCTCTTTTAAATACTCTATGCACCCTTCTATTACAGCCTGTGGCGCATTATCTCCTCCCATACCATCAACGGCAATTCTCATGTGGACTCACCTCTATTAATTATTATTTTATATAAAAGAAAAGAAAGTCATAAGACTTTCTTTATTGTTCAGATGCAACAATTTCTTTACCTTTGTAATAACCACAACTCTTGCAAACTCTGTGAGCAAGCTTCATCTCATGACATTGTGGACACTCAACGATACCTGGAGCGCTTAATTTAAAAGTTTGAGCTCTTCTTGAATCTCTTCTAGCTTTAGAGAATCTTCTAGCTGGATTTCCCATTATCTACACCTCCTTATCAGATAAAAACAAGTCTTTAAGTTTTGCCATCCTGATGTCGACATCATTTTTTGAGCATTTACATTGCTCATGATTTAGATTTACTCCACAGTTTTGGCATAGCCCTTTACAGCTATCCCCACATAATTTCTTAATTGGAAGTGAAACTATAATGTTATCCTTGATAACCTTAAGTAAATCAATGTAATCTTCAGTTATGATAGTAACATCAGTATTTTCTTGCTTAGTATCCTGAGAATACTCCTCAAATATATTAATAGTAATATCTGAGTTATATCTATCTAAGCACCTTGTACAAGTTAACTCTAGAGTAGTAGATGCTTCCATATCTATTACTACCAGGTTATCTTTTACAGATACTTTACCTTTAGCCTTTATAGGTGATAAAAATTTTATTTCTTCACTGTTATAAAGGAAGGAATCGCTCTGAAAAATTTCATCAATGTTCTTAGTGAAATTTTTACGTTTAAGTAATTCTTTGATATCTAATTTCATTTGATTAGCTCTGTTGTTCTAATAATACTTACAATAATAAATATTATATAGTTAAGAGCTTTTCTCACTCCTTGCAAGTAAAATTACTTTACAAACACAATTTATTATATAGAGAGGATACATAAAAGTCAAGAAAATTGTTGGTTATTACCTATTATAACGATTATATATTCCTCATATGAAACTTACATACGTTTTAAAAATTTATAATACCACAAAATTAAATATAAAACCATAAAAGCTGGTAGTATAATTAATATTAGAAAGACTGTGCTAAGTGATATTTGCACAGCCTTATTTTATTTTAAATTATTTTACTAAAGCTACGGTATCCTTAGCAATCATCATTTCTTCGTCTGTAGGTATAGTATATACCTTAACCTTTGATGATTCAGTACTTATCTCAGTAAGCTTTCCTCTAACCTTATTCTTGGCAGCATCAAAATCAACACCTAAGAATTCTAAACCGCTGCAAACAGCTTCTCTAGTTTCTGGAGAATTTTCTCCTAGGCCAGCGGTAAAGACTATACAGTCTACCCCACCCATTGCTGCAGCATATGAACCAATATATTGTTTTACTCTATAATTAAAGAGTGTAAGAGCAAGTTCTGCTCTCTTATTACCTTCTGCAGCAGCATTTTCAATATCTCTAAAATCGCTGCTAACACCAGAAATACCTAATACACCTGATTTCTTATTTAATATATTTTCAACTTCTTCTACAGTAATCTTTAATTCTTTGCATAAAAATGAAACTATAGCTGGATCTAAATCACCACATCTTGTTCCCATAGCTAGACCTTCTAATGGTGTGAAGCCCATGCTAGTGTCTACAGAAATCCCGTTCTTTATAGCTGTAACACTTGAACCATTTCCTAGATGGCAGGTAATGATTTTTAAATCTTCAATGTTTTTTCCCATAGCTTCAGCTGCTTTAGCAGAAACATATTTATGAGAGGTACCGTGGAAGCCGTATTTTCTCACTCCATAGTCTTTATAATATTCATAAGGTAAGGCGTATATATAAGCCTCCTCTGGCATAGTCTGATGGAATGCAGTATCAAATACAGCTACCATTGGAGTTTCAGGCATAAGCTCTTTACATGCATTGATTCCTATAATATTTGGAGGGTTATGTAATGGTGCGAGCTTTACGCAATCTTCTAAGGACTTCATTACCTCTTCATCTATTATAACGGATTGGGCATATTTTTCTCCGCCATGAACAACTCTGTGACCAACAGCAGATATTTCATCCATGGAACCTATAACGCCATTGGTTTTATCCACAAGTGCCGCTAATACTAATTTTATAGCATCCTTATGATCTTTCATTGGCTGCTCTATTACATATTTGTCTCTTCCTTCAACCTTTTGTGTAAGTATAGAGCCTTCTATTCCTATTCTTTCAACTAATCCTTTAGCTAGGACGCTTTCATTTTGCATATCAATAAGCTGATATTTTAATGATGAGCTTCCACAGTTTATTACTAGTACCTTCATTTTATACTCTCCTTTTGATTTATAATTCTGAGCCCTAAATATTAGTGCATATTTTGAGCCTGCAATGCTGTTATAGCTACTACATTAACTATATCCTCCACAGAGCAGCCTCTTGATAAGTCATTTATTGGCTTAGCAAAGCCCTGGCAAACTGGACCGATAGCTTCAGCATTGGCAAATCTTTGTACTAATTTATAGCCAATATTACCAGCCTGTAAGTCAGGGAAAATTAAAACATTAGCTTTTCCTGCAACAGGACTGTGTGGAGCCTTTTGACTTGCAACCTTTGGTACTATTGCAGCATCTAACTGCAATTCTCCATCTATATTTAAATCTGGTCTTTGAGTCTTGGCAAGCTCTGTTGCGGTTCTTACTTTTTCAACTAATTCATGGTCAGCACTTCCCATTGTTGAAAAGGAAAGCATAGCTACATTGGCTTCCATATTAAATAGCTTTTTAGCTGTTTCTGCTGTAGCTATAGAAATTGAAGCTAACTGTTCCGCTGTTGGGTTTGGATTAACAGCACAGTCTGAGAATAATAGCATTCCTTCATCTCCGTACTGAGAACCAGGTATAAGCATTATAAAGAAGCTTGATACCACAGATACTCCTGGGGCGGTTTTAATAATTTGAAGACCAGGTCTTAGTAGATCTCCAGTAGTATGGATTGCACCAGATACTAATCCATCAGCATCTCCAACCTTAACCATCATTGTAGCAAAGTATAGAGGATCTCTAACTATCTTATCAGCCTTTTCAATGGTCATGCCTTTATTTTTTCTAAGTTCATAAAAGCCATTAACATATGTCTCTAATTTATCTGATTTCTCAGGATCAACAATTTCAATACCTTCTAAATTAACTTTTAGATTTTGGGCATTTGTTTTTATTATATCTTCGTTACCTACCAATATAACATTAGCCAGACCTAGCTTTGTTATTTCTTGAGAAGCTAATAGGTTTCTTTCCTCTTCTCCTTCAGGAAGCACGATTCTTTTTTTATCACTTTTAGCAGCTTCCCAAATTTTTTTCATAAGCTCCATATTCTAAGCTCCTTTCACGAACAAATATTTACATATATAAATATACAACTTTTATTATACACATTTCAACAACAAAAGCATAGAAGCAAAAAAATACTTTAATTATTTTGTGTATAGGTTATAATTCAAATAAAAGCGATTAATAAGAATATACTTTAACACACCAATGGAGGTATGTCATGAAAACTAGCGCCATAATAAGTGAGTATAATCCTCTTCATTTAGGTCATTTGCATCATATTGAGTACACAAAAAAAGAAACAGGCTGCGATGCTTTAATTTGTATAATGAGCGGGAGCTTTACACAAAGAGGCGTACCTGCAATTATTGATAAATGGACTCGTGCTGAGATGGCAATCAAGTCAGGGATAGATCTAGTGATTGAACTTCCAGTTATCTACTCCGTAGCTTCTGCAGAATTTTTCTCTAGAGGAGCTGTAGAAATATTAGACAAATTAAACATTATTAATTTTTTATCCTTCGGATCTGAAAGTGGTGATATAGAACTTATTAGAACCATAGGAGAAATATTAGCTGAAGAACCAGAGGCTTATACAAAGAACTTAAAAGATAATTTAAAATCAGGTCTGCCTGTTACCCAAGCTAGAACTAATGCATTGAAAGAATATATGAAGGATAAAAGCATATATAAAGGATCTATAGAAACCTTTCTTAATTCTTCAAATAATATTTTAGCTTTAGAATACTGCAAAGCCTTAATAAAGCTAAATAGTAATATTAAACCCATTACTCTGAAAAGACTTGGTGATAGCTATAATACTACGGTTCCTAAATCTGCTTTTACCAGTGCAACAGCACTTAGAAATATTATAAGCTCAGGAGCCTTTGGTGAAATAAAAAAATATGTATCTGAAGATGTAAATAAGACTATTATTTCCTTACTTGAAAATGAATATACTTTTGCTTTTAGTGAAGCTATGTTTCCTTATTTAAAATATAAGCTTTTCACAGACCCTCACTTAAAAGGTATCCCTGATGCAGGAGAAGGATTAGATAATAAGCTTTACAAAGGAGCGTTAAAATCTAACTGCTTAGAGGAACTAATAATGCATGGAAAAAGTAAAAGATATACCTATACAAGGATTAGCAGAATACTATGTCAATACTTTCTAGGCTTTGAAGAATATCCAGTTGAATTATTGAGGAAGGAAAGTCCAGAATATTGTAGAGTTCTTGCATTTAATGACATAGGGAGAGAGCTGTTAAAGGAAATAAAGAAAAAAACAGAATTAAATATTATCACTAAGCTCCCCAAAAATCCTTCTCCTATGCTTGAGTTAGATATTAAAAGTACAAAGGCTTATTCTATTTTAAACCCTAGAATTAAACCTAATGAAGATTATTTTAGAAGTCCAAGTTATTTAAAGGCTTTTTAAATATCCAGGTGATAATTTATTTTCATATTAAATATAAATAAGTATGAATTATCACCGGAGGCGATACAATTGCTGATGTTTATTATAATAATATTGTTATTATGCTTGCTGCTGTTATATAAGGATAGAATCAATATATTATATTGTTTAGTTATTAGTATACTAATTACTTATTTTATATTATTTCCTAGAATGAGTATAGATTCTGCTTTGATAGGATTAAAGCTTTTTATTAATTCAGTCTTCCCAACAATATTTCCTTTTTTATTTTTATGTAATATGCTAATTTGCTATGATGGAATTGAGCTCTACTCTCAGTTAGTCGGTCCTATTATTTGCACGCCCTTAAGATTATCAAGGCAGTGCAGTCTTCCACTTATTATCAGCTTTTTATGCGGTTATCCTTTAGGCGCAAAATACAGTACAGACATATATGAAAAAGGCTTTATTTGTGAAGAAGAATATTATAGGCTTCTTAACATAGCCTCCAATGTTAGCCCTCTTTTTCTCTTAGGTTCCGTTGCCACGGTTATGTTTAATAATAGCTATGTAGGTTATATTATGTTAATAGGTAGCTATTCTTCATGCTTCATTATGTCTTTATTAATTAAGCCTATAAAGAGCAAAACTATAAATATCCAAAATAAAAAAACTATAGATATGAATATAGGTAATGCCCTAAAAAAATCCTTAGAAGACGCAACAAAAACCTGCATTGCTGTTGCAGGTTTTATTGTAATCTTCTCAGTTATAACCTATGCAGTAAAAAACTCGTCCATATATCAAAATATCATCTCTTTAGTAACAAATAATTTGAAGATAAACAAAGCTTTAATAGACTCCTTACTTGTAGGTATGATGGAAACTACTAATGGCTGCTATATTATTTCGAAATCAGCATTAACTATAGAAACAAAGGTATCTGTTGCTAGCTATTTATGCAGTTTTAGCGGACTTTCAATAATAGCTCAAGTCCATTCCTTCACTTATAAGCATAAAGGGTTTAAGCTAGGCATGTACACCTATAGAAAGCTTATACAAGGATTAATAAGTGCAGGAATTACCTATTTATCCTGCTGGTTCTTATTACAAAACTCTGCTACTATTAGCTCTTCCATTACAATTTCAAAGAACATATACTTTGTATTTATGATGATTTTATTATGTATAAGTTTTTTTGTATATCTTTTTGGAAGCTTATTTAATAGATCTTAGTTCTTTAATATTCTCTCTAATATCCTTTACTGTTACAGAGATTTCATCGGTAAGACCTATAGCTGTTTTCTCAACATTAGACTGAATACATTTGATAATTTCCTGTGTTTTACCGTCGATTTCTTTTTCTAGCTGTGTTAATACTTCATCAGCATAATCTCTAGCACCAAGTCTTATAGCCTTAGCATCTCTTTGAGCTGCTGTAAGTATTTCTTGTGCTCTAATCTGTGCTTCTTTAGTAATATCATGATTTTCAACTTGCTTTTTAAGCATATCCAAAGTATCTTGCTTTACTGTTTCATATTCTTTTTTTGCCTCTTCCATTATTCTATCTTTCTCACTAACAATCCATTGAGCTTTCTTTATATCATCAGGTAGATAGTTGAATATTTGGTCTAGCAAATCTGTAAATTCCTTTTTGTCTATAATTACTTTTCCAGTAATCGGAACCTTCGGTGCAGATTCTATTATATCCTGTAAGTATTCCAATAGCTGCATAACCTCCATAATTACTCACCCCTAACTTTTTTTTCTATATCTTGAATAAGCTCTTCAGGAACAAAATCCTTAAGGCATCCTCCAAACTTTGCAATCTGCTTAACGTTTGATGAACTTACATAGGAATACTTCTCATCGGTCATCATGAATAACGTTTCTACCTTATCCGCAAGCTTACTGTTAATTTGAGCCATTTGAATCTCGTATTCAAAGTCAGAAATAGCTCTGAGCCCTTTAATGATTATATTGTAATTATTGTCTTTCATATAGTTGGCTAATAATCCCTGAAAGCTTTCAACCTTTACATTATTATATTTCTTTACTACCCTTTTAATTAAATCTACTCTCTCTTCAATAGTAAATAAAGAGTTTTTTTCTGAATTAACTAATACAGCTACTATTACTTCATCGAAAATCTCTGAGCTTCTTTCAATTATATTTATATGTCCGCTGGTTATAGGATCGAAGCTTCCTGGATATATTGCAACTCTCATCTTTAATCCTCCTTGTACTTATAAAAGCAGACAGTAGTATTTCCATATTTTCTTTTATCCGTAAGAATAATTGACGCGGATCCTTGGTAAATTTCTTCGGAGGTATCTATTTTAGTTACTATTATCCCTTCCTTCTGAAGAAGTCCCAGCTCTTCAATCATCTCTATAGCCTTTGGTATCATATTCTTTAAATATGGTGGGTCAATAAATATAATATCAAAAATAACTTTTTTTTGTGAAAATTTTAATAAGTTATTGTAAGCATCAGAATTATAGCTATAACAAAAACTTTCAAAGCCTAATTGGCTAATATTTTTCTTTAAATAAGGATAGGTTAAAGGTCCGGCATCTATAAGATGACACTCCTTAGCTCCCCTACTTGCTGCCTCAAGCCCTAAACTACCAGTACCTGAGAACATATCTAATACTACTGCGTCATATGTATATCCTTGTATTATATTAAAAATTGATTCTTTAATTCTATCTAAAGTAGGTCGTGTATCGAAGGTAGGCGGTGATAATAATTTTCTACCCTTTGCTTTTCCTGAAATAATCCTCATGAGAATATCTCCTTATTATAATAATTAAAATTTTAGCATATATTATTTGAGTTTACAAATCTATTGTTTGTTAATTGAAACATATATATTTCTCACTGACTTCTATTTGTTTAATGATTTCCCCTTTTATTAGTATGTCTTCCTTTCTACTTGACGAGTATACCAAGCCAGCTTCAATGTTAGCGGCTCGTAATATATTTCCATCCCTAAGGACATCAGCTATCATAAACCCAGTGTCACCATGTTGTTTTGTACCAAAGATCATACCTGTTCCTCTAAGCTTCATGTCCTGCTCAGAAATGAAAAATCCATCGTTACTCTTTGTCATTATTTCCATTCTCTTTCTTGTAATATTATTTTCTGCTTTAGCTATAAGTATACAGTAGGACTGGTATTGACCTCTACCAACTCTACCTCTTAACTGGTGTAGCTGAGACAAACCGAATCTTTCTGCATTTTCAATAATCATTACGCTTGCATTAGGTACATTTACCCCTACTTCTATAACTGTTGTAGCTAGAAGAACGTTTATATTTCCATCCTTAAATTCTTTCATTATTTCTTCTTTTTCTTTAGAGTTCATTTTTCCATGGAGTATTGCCACGGAAAAACCTGCAAAATAAGTGTTTTTCAGCTCCTCATATAGAGTTTCTATGGACCTCAGATCTAATTTTTCATTTTCTTCTATTAAAGGACAAACTATATAAGCCTGTCGCCCCTTTTTTAGCTCTTCTAAGGCTTTATAATAGCCTTGCTGTCTATTAGAGGAATTATAATATTCTGTCTCTATCTTCTTTCTACCAGGTGGCAGTTCATCTATAATAGATATATCTAAATCATTGTATAAATATAGAGCTAAGGTTCTTGGGATGGGAGTTGCAGACATAACAAGTACGTCTGCAGCCTGATTTTTGTTAATGAGCTTACCCCTTTGATTCACACCAAAACGGTGTTGCTCATCAGTTATTACTAGGCCGAGATTAGAAAAAACTACATTATCTTCTATTAAGGCATGAGTTCCAATTACAATAGCAGCTTCTCCGTTCTTAAGTTTTTCCTTGATGAGATTTTTATTTGCTGTCTTAGTGCTCCCTGTTAATAAATGAACTTTTACGTTGAACTTTTCAAATAGCTTAAGAGCTTCTTGATAGTGCTGCTCTGCTAATATTTCTGTGGGAGCCATAAAAGCTACTTGATAGCCGTTAAAATACACGTTAAAGGCAGCTATGAAGGCTACGATCGTCTTACCACTGCCCACATCTCCCTGAACCAATCTATTCATTGGATAGCTTCTTTTCTGATCCATTAATATTTCTCGAACAGCTCGATTTTGAGCTCCTGTTAACTGAAAAGGAAGGCATTCCTTAAACATTGATAACTCCTGAGTCATCACAAAGTTAATCCCCTGCTTTTCATTTCTTAGATGCTCTTTTATAGTTAAGAGCTTTAAGGAATAAGTAAACAGCTCCTGAAATTTTAATCTATTCATGGATTTCTTAAGAGCATCACTACTTTCTGGGAAGTGAATATTTCTAATTGCATCATCCAAAGATACTAGGTTGTATTTTTTTACTAGATTTATAGGAAGATTTTCTTTAATTTTAATTGTATCTAGTATAAGATGTATCAGCTTGGAAATTGTTTTATTAGTTATAGCATCTCGTAAAGAATATTTAGCTATAATTTCTCTCTCCTGTAGCAGATTTTTACTGATTATAGGGTTTATCATCTCTATGCGATTATTAACTACCTTTACCTTTCCCAGTAAAAATACTTCCTCATCCTTTTTAAAATTATTCTTTATATAAGGCTGATTAAACCATTTCCCTATTATTTCATATCTTCCATTATTAAAAATTAAAGTTGTTAAGTTTTTTCCGTTTTTAACTCTTAAACTACTTTTAACTGAAATAAATTTGCACTTAATTGAGTATTTTTCTGCTTCAATAAAATCTTCTAGAGAAAACTCATTATTAATAAATTCATAATCTCTAGGTAAATATAAAAGTAAATCAAGAATAGTATATATACCGCATCTGTTTAGTGCTTCTGCAGTTTTAGGTCCAACACCTTTTAGTTTTGAAATCTCGAGATTTAAATTCATCAGTTACCTCCAAATAAAAAAATCGCCTTTGGCGATTTTTTATTCTACTGAAACAATGAAATAATAAAGTGGCTGCTCGCCATTGTAGCATTGAATGTCCAGATCAGGATATTTATCCACTAACTTTTCCACTAAGGTCTGGACCTTATCTTCATCGCTGTCAGCACCGTAGAACAGAGTTATCAGCTCAGAATCCTCTGTGATCATTTCTTCGATTAATTCTTCAGTAAGCTCATATACATCACTGCCTACCTTTTTAATTTTTCCTTCTACTAAACCAAGTATATTTCCTTCTTTAATTTCTATTCCATCCATTTCCGTGTCTCTTACAGCATAAGTAACAGAACCGGTGCTAACCGTTGTAATTACATTGTTTAGCTCCTCAGTATTGGCAGATACTTCTGCCTCAGGGTTAAACATTGTTAAGCAAGAAATTCCTTGAGGAATCGTCTTTGTAGGAATAACTATTATATTTTTATCGCTAATTTCGGCAGCTTGAGTAGCAGCCATTATGATGTTTTTATTGTTTGGTAGTATAAATATATTTTCAGCATTTATCTTATCTATGCATTCTAGCATATCCTGTGTGCTAGGATTCATGGTTTGACCGCCTTCGATTACGCTATCAACCCCTAAATCTAAGAAGATGTTTTTCATCCCTTCTCCAGCAGCAACAGAAATAAAGCCATATTTCTTTGGTTCCTGTGTTACTTCCTGTTCCTCTGCAGTATTAGCCATATCCTTCATTTGCTTATGGCTTTCATCTACTAAAAGATTTCTATGTTCTTCCCTCATATTATCAATCTTTATCTTTGTTAGCTCACCTAGCTTAACTGCTTCTGCAAGAACCAATCCAGGATCATTTGTATGGATATGTGTTTTAATTACATCTTCATATCCAACTACAATCATAGAATCTCCATACTTTCCGATTGTATTTTTAAACTCTTCAGCCTTACTACTATCACCTATAATAATAAACTCAGTACAGTAACCAAAGGTAATTTCGTGATCATCAAGATTATGAGCTGCTGAAGAGGAGCCTTTACTTTTATGAACCTCGTCAATGGTTGCATTTATATCCATATTAAGAGCTTCATACATACCTTGTAGAATAATTAATAATCCCATACCACCAGAATCTACAACCTTAGCTTTCTTCAATGCAGGAAGCATATCTGGGGTTTTATCTAATACTATTTTTGCTTGAGAGCAAACCTCTTCCATCAAAAGAGTTATATCCTTTTGGTTTGAAGCTATTGCACTATCTCCAGCTCCTCTGATAACTGTAAGTATAGTACCTTCTGTAGGTCTCATTACAGCTTTATAAGCGGATTTTGCTCCTTCAGCCAGTGCATGAGCGAATTCTTTACTATCTACTGTATCTTTGTTTTCTAATCCTTTAGATATACCACGAAGAATCTGGGATAATATTACTCCAGAGTTTCCTCTAGCACCCATAAGAGCACCTTTAGCTAAAATTTTAGAAGCAGCTCCTATAGATGTTATGTTCTTGTTCTCAATCTCTTTTACTGCTGCCCTAAAGGTCATGGACATATTGGTACCAGTATCACCATCAGGAACTGGAAAAACATTTAATGAATTTACATATTCTTTTTGCTCTTCCAGTTTATTATTGGCGTGAACAACCATGTTATAGAATTGTTCACCATTTATCTTTAAGTATTCCATCATATACCTCCTAGACCCTTACCGCTTGAACATTTACTGTAATAGTCGATACTTTAAGGCCTGTGTAATTTTCAACATTATATCTTACTTTTTGAATTATATTATTAGCTATAACAGAAATTTTAGTTCCATATTCAATCATAACATATAAATTTATAGATAATTCATTATTTTTATTTGTGATTTTTACACCCTTACTAAGATTTTCAATTCTCATTAATTCCCACAGTCCTTCAGTGGCGCTTTTTGAAACCATACCTACAACACCATAGCATTCCATTGTAGATAAGCCTACGATTTTTGCTATAACTTCTTCTGAGTATGATACTTGGCCGTTATCATTAGAAAATCCTATCATTTCTAATCCTCCTTATTAACTGATATAGTCTATTCTATATTAATATTCTTATTAATTCAATATTAACATAAAAAATAAAGGTTTATACTTAATAAGATACATTTTCCTTGCAATATCTTTAATTTATTGATAGAATATTATTTGTCTTAATGAAGAGTATATCTTCCGTGGTTAAGGAGGTGTTTTAATATGTCAAGAGTATGTGAAATATGCAATAAAGGTGTAGTTGCAGGTGTACAATTCAGTCACTCACACCGTCAGTCCAAAAGAACTTGGGCTCCTAATATAAAAAAAGTTAGAGCAATTGTTGATGGAACACCTAGAAGAGTTCATGTCTGCACAAGATGCTTACGTTCTGGAAAAGTTGAAAGAGCAATATAGCATATAAAAAATGCAATTGATAAATCAATTGCATTTTTTATTTATGTTTTTTTAGAAATATACGGACAACTCTTGATAAGAATCTAGGTAATTTTATAGCTATGATCTTCATTCTTCCTCCTATACTCATCTTACTTATATTCCGCTAGGGTCCACCCTATATAAATAAGCACAGCACCGGCAATTATAATCCATACCCAAAAGGGCATAAATACAGCCAAGAGAAGTCCTAGTCCTATAGCACCTATTATCAATCCTAATTTTTTTTTGAATCTGCCTTTTAGCCTCATAGAATCTCCAAATACCATGCTTTACTAATAATATATTCAGAAATTAATTATAGGTGCAAAATAATTATAAGTTTTTTTATTAATCCTTTGGGAATATTATCATTAATATTCCTGAGTCAAAAGAGATTTTTACTTTATCACTCAAGAAAATATTAGATACAGTATAAGCAGACCATGAGCTAAGATTGAATTTATTTAGGGGATAACTTACACCTTCTATGGTTAATCCCTTTACAATTTCTGAAAAAGCTTGAAAAGATACAAGCTTTCCCGGATATCCACTAATTTCAGCATCACCTTTTACTAAAAATATGGTGTTATTATCATCCTTTATATATCCTTGTATATCTTTATCTAACAGCTCCTTTAATAAGCCAATGTTACCAAAAACATGATCTAATCTGCTACCAGTACAAGCAAGAAATACTACTTCATTAGGATTTAACTGAAGAGCTCTTTGGAGGCAAAGCTCTGTATCTGTATAGTCTTTTTTTGCAGGAAAGCGTTCTACTCTAACTCCAGAGTTTAGGTAATACTCTAATAATTTCTCTTTTAAAGAGTCAAAATCACCTAGGAGCATATCAGGGAGTTTATCTATAGCTCTTATGTATTCTCCACCTTTATCAGCACATATAATATAGTCGCAGTTTTGAATTTCTTTCTTAAGTAATTCTACTGAAGGTGCAGTCCCCCCTCCTATAATTAACACCTTCATTTAAATACATTCCTTTAATAATTTTATATTCTCTTCTATGCTATTATCCTTAAAAACCGCAGATCCAGCCACTATAATATCAACTCCTGCCAAGGCTATCTCTTTAATGTTACTTGAATCAATTCCTCCATCAACCTCTATGAGAGTATTTAATCCTCTACTCTTTATCATATTTTTTAAATCCCTAATTTTTTCTGTGGTATAACTTATATATTTTTGTCCTCCAAAGCCTGGATTTACTGACATGAGAAGTACCATATCTAATTCTGGAAGTATATATTTCAATACCTCTACAGGAGTTGCTGGATTAAGAACTATACCACATTTAACACCTAAAGACTTTATTAAATTTATCGTTCTATCTATATGTACATCAGCTTCCCAGTGTATTGTAATCATGTCAGCTCCTGCCTCTGCAAAATCCTTAACAAATCTTGAAGGATTATCAATCATAAGGTGTACATCAAAAGGAAGCTTGGTTAAACCTCTAATGGATTTAATTATAGGTATACCAAAGGATATGTTTGGAACATAGCTCCCATCCATAACATCTATATGAATCATATCTGCCTTTCCTTTTTCTAATTTATCTATAGCCTTACCTAGTTCTGCAAAATCTGCAGATAAAATTGATGGGGCGATTTTTACCATTTATTATTCCTCCTTTGAGATAATTCCTCATAATATTTTTTATAAAAATTATATCTTTCTACGTTAATCTCATTGTTAGAAGCAGCGTTCATAACAGCACAGCCAGGCTCCTTATAATGCATGCAGCCTCGGAATTTGCATAGATGCTCATAGTCATAGAATTCAGGAAAATATTCTTTTAAAAAATCTTTTTCAATAAAATCCATCTCTAAGGTAGAAAAGCCAGGAGTATCCACTAATAAGCCTTCTTCAACCTCCACCAGCTCACTATGCCTTGTAGTATGCTTTCCTCTTCCAATTTTATCACTTACATTTCCTGTCTCCATGTGATAAGTTCCTAAAAGCTGATTCATTAAAGTTGATTTTCCTGCTCCAGAAGGACCACAGAGAACAGATATTTTATCCTTAAGCATATTCCTCAATTCATCAATACCCTGACCCTTTTTTGCATTTATAAAAAATATCCTATATCCAGTTTTAGAAAAGCAGTCTTTTAGTTTATTATGCTCTTCTTCACTTCCCTGATCGATTTTATTAATACAGATAACAGGCTTTATATTCTTATGCTCACATTGAATTAGAAACTTATTCAACAGCTCGAAATTCAAGTCCGGATTTTTAATGGCAAATACAACAAAAGCTTGATTAACATTAGCAACCTGCGGCCTTAGTAATTCTGATGTTCTTTCCTTTATAGTAATTATTACACCCTTGCCATTATCTAGCGCAAATTCTACTCTATCACCAACCATAGGAGTAATTTCTGCATGTCTAAACTTTCCTCTAGCCTTACATTCAATTACTTCATTGCTGCATTTAACATAGTAAAATCCACCAATACCTTTGATAATAATTCCTTCCATAATACCTCCATAAATATTGTTATATATCTATATAATATACTTTTTTTCCAAGTTAATTCAATAAAAAAGTATCGGGGAAGCCCCGATACTTTTTTAATCTCCATCTTCACTGCTTTCAGGTTCAGTTTGTTTTAAGGTGATAGTAACCTTTGATCCTTCTTGCGCTTCAGTAGGTGTTATCGCATCTATCATCATTTGGTCTTCTGGAGTTTTTATAGTTTTACCATCTAATTTATATTCATAGGTTAATTTATATCTTGAAGCAATATTGCTTAACTGATTCTTTGCACTTCCGTACTGAGCACCAATAAGTCCTTGCTCATCAAATTTAATTGATGGAGGAGTATATTTTCCTACGGTTACATCTACTACTGTCTCTTCAGCAACACTTGTTCCTTTAGGTATACTTTGAGATATTACCTTTCCGTCCTTCGATTGGTCTTCAGTTGGTTGTTCTGATACAGTTCCCAACTTCAATTCACTAGCTTCTAATAATACCTTAGCGTCATTAGCAGTAATTCCTACTAATAAATCTGGAACCTGCACAGGGTCGAATTTTTTACCTAGGCTTACGACTAGATTAACCTTTGTGTTCTTTGGTACTTCTTCATTACCCTCGGGATCCTGAGAAATTACTTTGTCAATTTCAATGGAATCACTGTGTTCCATTGTTACATCTCCAACCTCTAAGTTAGAAACTGTTATCATTTGTTTAGCTACATTGATATCATAATTAGTTAAATCCGGAACAATAACTTTTTCCTCTCCCATACTAATAGTGACTCTTACTGTACTTCCTTTTCTGACTTCTGTTCCTTCAGTAGGAGATACTGAGATAACAGTGTCGATCTCTTCTTCCGAATTAACTTCAGTAACTTCCATTAATAACTCTTGTTCTCTTAGCTTAATTTCTGCTTCATCCCTTGATAGCCCGGCTAGTTGTGGAATTAGAACTATATCAGACTTTTTATTCCCCTTAAGTATAAAGGAACCGGCTAATGCACCTAGTAGTAGTACTACTATACTTATTAGAACGAGAAGAAGTACGGTCTTTTTCTTATTATTTGGACCATCTTCAAAATCATCTTCATCCTCATAATCCTCTTCTACAGCTGAAGGTTTGTTATTTATATTAACTGGTGTCATTATTCTAGTAAAGTCATCATCGATACCGTTACTAACTACATTAAAAGATACCTTGTCTTTAATCTTTAAGAGGTCCAATAAGACATCATGACTGCTCTGATACCTTTTTATTGGCTCTTTTTCCATAGCTTTTAGAATTAATGCATTGAGATTTTCAGGTAAATTAGGTGTATAATCCTTTGGTGCTCGTGGGATATCCTGTATATGCATTAAAGCAATAGCCACTGGATTATCCGCCTCAAAGGGAAGCCTGCCTGTAGTCATTTCATACATAACTACTCCAAGTGAATATATATCAGTCCTTGCGTCGAGGTATGCGCCTTTTGCCTGTTCTGGTGAAAAATAGTGGGCTGATCCCATAACGGATGTAGTGTGAGTCATGGTTGCTGAACTAATTGACTTTGCTATACCAAAATCCGATACCTTTACTATATCATCGCCAGTAATAAGTATATTTTGTGGTTTAATATCCCTATGAATTATGTTATTTTTGTGAGCACAATCTAAAGCCTTTGCTATCTGTATAGCTATATTCACTGTTCTCTCAGGTGATAATTTTCCTGCTTCTCTAATTATCTGCTTAAGAGTTTTACCCTGAACATACTCCATCACTATATAATTTATTCCATCCTGGCTTCCCACATCTAAAACACCAATAATATTTGGATTGTTTAGATTGGCAATGGCTGTTGCCTCTCTTTTGAATTTATCCACTATTTCAGGATTCGATGAAAATTCTGCTTTTAGTATTTTAATAGCATTAAATCTATTAAGCTTATTACATTTTGCTTTATAGACCTCAGCCATACCACCTTCACCTATTTTTTCTATAAGCTCATATCTATCTCCGAGAATTCTTCCAATCATTCTACTTCTCTCCTCCAATAATCAACACAGATATATTGTCCTTACCGCCTCTTTCCTTGGCTGTATTAATCAGTAATCTACAAACCTCGTTTATATCTGTAGATGTGTGAACTATTCTCAATATATCCTCTTTCTCTAACTCATCAGATAGTCCATCTGTACACATTATTATATAGTTGAAGTTTATATGGCTGATATCAAATAAATCCACATCTATATTACTTCCAGTACCAACCGCCCTAGTTATTATATTTTTATTAGGATGATGAAAGGCTTCCTCTTCAGTAATGCTTCCTTCATCCAATAACTCTTGAACTAAGGAATGATCCCTAGTAATCTTTGAAATTTTATCTTCCTCAACAATATAACAACAGCTATCTCCTACATTTGCTATATAGGTTTTATCACCAATGATTATACAGGCAGTCACTGTTGTTCCCATACCATTATAACCAAGACTGTTTAAGGAAGCATTATAAATCTTTTCATTAGCTTCCTTAACAGCACTTATTAATATTTCTCCATTTTTACAATTTTGTATGTTGTTTTTAATGTAATCAATAATTGAATCAACAGCCATCTTGCTTGCTATTTCTCCAGCGTTATGTCCTCCCATTCCATCAGCTATAACATATAATTTGAAATTATCTTCTTCGATATAGTTGATGTAATCCTCATTCAATGGCCTTGAATTTCCTATATCTGTTAAATAACCCACCATAATAACACCCCTATCTACCTAGTCGCATCAATGTAACTTCTTCTTAGCTGGCCACAGGCCGCATTAATATCTGAACCCATTTCTCTTCTTATTGTAGTTTCAATTCCTTTTGACATTAGTATATTATAAAACTCTAATATAGCTCTATCTTCAGAACGTTGATATTCTCTTTCCGTAACTTCATTGATTGGTATTAAATTAACATGACTTAAGGTGCCCTTAAGCAAATCACAGAGTTTATATGCATCCTCTTTTGTATCAT
This sequence comes from Alloiococcus sp. CFN-8, assembly GCF_049943125.1. GTDB lineage: Bacteria > Bacillota > Clostridia > Clostridiales > Clostridiaceae > JAEXZL01. The sequence continues at coordinate 3,473,623 of NZ_CP188040.1, read as the reverse complement.
TTGAGCCTTTAACAAGGGCATATTCGAAGGTTATCCTTCTGTTTGTTTTATCAGTATAATACTTACAGGCCTGTAATATTTCATTTATCGAATATCTATTTGCTATAGGCATCATTTCCTTACGCTTTTCATCAGTGGAAGCATGAAGAGAAATAGCTAAGGTTATTTGTAGCTTTTTATCAGCTAATTCATATATTTTAGGAACAAGTCCACAGGTAGAAAGGGTAATGTGCCTTTGACCAATGTTTAAACCTTTAGGACTGTTAACTAATTCAATAAATTTAATAACATTGGAAAAGTTATCTAAGGGTTCACCACTTCCCATTAAGACCACATTAGATATTTTTCCTGAAATAATCACTTCAGCAAGAAGTATCTGTGATAGTATCTCTCCAGCGGTAAGATCCCTTATCCTACCTCCTAAGGTTGAAGCGCAAAACCTGCATCCCATTCTGCAGCCTACCTGAGTGGAAACACAGATTGAATTTCCATGTTTATATTTCATTATTACTGTTTCTATAACATTTCCGTCAGATAAAGCTATAAGCAATTTTATAGTTCCATCTTTTGAGTAAAGCTTCTCCAATACTTTAGGAATACCAATATAAAAATTTGCAGTTAATTTATCTATAGCAGAAGTATTAACGTTTTTCATTTCTTTAAAATCCCATTGGCCTTTATATATCCAATTAAAGACCTGTTCAGCTCTAAAAGCCTTCTCATTATTATCCTGAAGCCAGTTCTTCAGCTCCTCCTGGCTAAGGTCTAAGATATTAATCATTACCTCACCTACTGTCTTTTGTTAGTTTAGAAATAAAAAATCCATCCATATATTCATTTGGTAGTATAGTTACCCCTTCTCTATTATAAATTAAATTATCACTATTTCCAAAGAATATATTTTCAAGTTTCATTTCTGGATATCGTTCTAACAACCATCGGATATTTTCTTCATTTTCTTCTTTATTTATAGTACAGGTAGAATATACTAAAGTTCCACCTTCCTTTAAATAGCTTATGGCGTTACTTATTATTTTCCTTTGAATATTTATTAGAGACTTAATATCTTCCTTGCCTTTAGTCCATTTGATTTCAGGCTTTTTCCTTATAATACCTAGACCAGAGCAAGGAACATCGAGGATTATTTTGTCAGCGATAGAAACCAAATCCTTACATAGTACTGTAGCATCCATCACTTTTGTCTCGACTATATGTATGCCTAATTTGTCACAATTATCTTTAATTTTTTTAAGTTTATTTTCATATATATCAAAAGATAATATTTTACCTTCATTACCCATTAGGTCCGCTGCATGAGTGGTTTTCCCACCAGGGGCTGCACATAGGTCTAAAACTACATCATTGGCTTTTGGTGATAATACTTCTGTCACCATCATAGCACTCTCATCCTGCACTGTAATCCACCCTCTTTTAAAAAGAGGATTATTGTCTATGTTACTTCCCTTTCTTATATGAAGTGCATCAGGGGATAGCTGTCCTTCAACTATATCATATCCCATGGACTTTAATTCCTCAAAGGCATCATTAAAATTAGTTTTTAGACTATTAACTCTCAATGTCACAAAAGGATTAAAATTTAAACCTCTTAAAATTTCCGTAGCCTTATCATTGCCGTATTGATTAACAAAAAGCTTACTCATCCAGGGCTCGAAGGAATATTTATAGGATAGCTCATCAATTTTGTTGATAGGTGAGTAAGTTAACCTTTTTCTCAAGTGATTCCTAAGAACACCATTTACGAACCCCTGTAGTCCTTTTTTGTATTTTTTTGCTATTTCTACTGCTTCGTTTAAAATTGCGTACTCCGGAACCTTATCTAAATAATTTAACTGATAGAAGGATACTCTTAAAATATTTAATATATGCTGATCTAAAGTGGATAGCTTTCTATCTAAATATAGTTGTATATCTTTATCTATAGAATATTTTTGCTTTAATGTTCCATATACAATTTCCGTAATCAATCCTTTATCCTTGGTATCGATATTGTTTTTATTTAGCTCTTTATTTAAAATTAGATTGGAATATCCATCCTTATACAATACCTCATCTAGTACATTTACTGCTATTTCTCTTGGCTTCATTGACCCTCCTAGTCTCTACGTCTATTACTTAACAATAATAATCTTAATAGTTGAGCAACGGACATAAGTGTAGCTGCTATATAAGTCATTGCAGCAGCGTTTAATACCTTTTTTGCAGAAGTTAATTCATCTCTTACAAGAATACTTTTACTACCAAGTAATTCTATAGCTCTATTTGAAGCATTGAATTCTACTGGCAGGGTCACTAGCTGAAAAAGTACTACCGCAGAGAATAGAATTATCCCTATATCAGTTAGTGTTGGAAGTCCTAATACAATACCTAGGAAAAATAAGCCCCAAGAAAAACTTGAACCAATATTTGCTAGAGGAACAATAGTATTTCTAAAGATTAAAGGCATATAGCTTTCTTGATGCTGAATAGCGTGACCTACTTCATGGGCAGCGACTCCTATTGATGCAACGGATGAGCTGCTGTAAACCGTTTGAGAAAGCCTAAGAACTCTGTTCTTTGGGTCATAATGGTCTGTTAGGTTACCTCTAACCTGTTCAATAGGAATGCTGCTTAATCCTGCATCATCAAGAAGCTGTCTTGCTACCTGATATGCTGTATAACCATTTGCATTATTAACTCTAGAATATTTATTATAGGTGCTAGAAATCTTGCTTTGAGCCCAAAATGAAATTATTAAAGCTGGAATCAAAAGTAAAAACGTTGGGTCGTAAAACATATTATTTCTCCTTTCCTAGTAAAGCTTTAACTTTTAAATCATTTCCGTTTATATAATCCTTGACATACATAGGTTTTGAATTAGGAAGTTGAATTTTTTTAATAAGAATAACACCCATACCACAGGATACTTTTATACCGCTTTTTGATACCTCAATTACAGTTCCAGGTTTTTCTGTAGATTTTTGAGAGGTAACTTCACTTTCATATATCTTCAACATTTGATTTTCATAGTAACTATAAGCTACTGGCCAAGGATTTAGCCCTCTAATAAAATTATGAATCTCCTCGGCACTTTTATTCCAATCTATCACGGCCATTTCTTTAGACAGCATAGAGGCATAGGTGCTTAAAGAATCATTTTGAGGCATTGGAACAATATTATTTGCTTCAAGTCCTTCTAATGTGTCTATTAGCAATTTTGCTCCTCTTGAAGCTAAAATATCATGAAGCTCTCCTGCATTTATATTCTCATCTAGTTTTATAGAATCTTTTAATAGCATATCACCAGTATCTAGTCCTTCAGCCATTAACATAGTTGTATTACCAGCTTCTTTTTCCCCATTGATTATAGACCAGTTTATAGGAGCTGCACCTCTATATTTGGGAAGCAGAGATGCGTGTAAATTTACACAGCCATATCTAGGAAGCTGTAGTATTTCTTTAGGTAATATCTGACCAAAAGCCACTACTACTATAATATCAGGTTGATAGCTTTTAATAATCTCAAAAACTTCATTGTTATTTTTAAGCTTTTCCGGTTGATGAACAGGAATGTTTTTTTGTAATGCCAGCTCTTTCACAGGAGACATAGATAGTTTTTTACCTCTGCCTTTAGGTCTATCTGGTTGAGTAAAAACAGCTGCAACATCATGGCTTTCAGCTAGTGCTTTTAATGAAGGAACTGAAAAGTCTGGAGTTCCCATAAAAACTATTTTCATATTAGCTCTCCTTACTATAGAGTTTATCGGTATAGAGAATGCCATTTAAGTGATCATTTTCATGACAGATAGCTCTTGCAAAGAAGCCCTCTGCTACCACTGTAAATTCTTCTCCCTTTTCATTTAAAGCCTTAACCTTTACTATATTAGGCCTTTCAACTTCTCCCTGCTCATTTGGTATGCTTAGACAACCTTCTATATCTATTTGACAGCCACTCATTTCAGTTATTTCAGGATTTATAAAGACCCATGGACCTTCACCAATATCAACAACAAATATTCTCTTTAATATTCCCACCTGAGGAGCTGCAAGGCCTACGCCTTCCGCATGATACATAGTATCAAACATATCCTTTATAAGGGTTCTAACTCTATCATTTATATTATCAACATTTTTACACTTTTTTCTTAAAACATCATCGCCAACAGTTCTTATATTTCTTAAAGCCATTGTGAGATCCCTCCTTGTTTATTATTATAATTTACAGTAAATTGTTTGGATTAATATCTATATTTATTCTTATATCATTATATACGTCTTTAATCAAGTTATAGACGCTATTTTTAATATTGTGAGCTGTATCATTGGCAATATTGCCCTTTACAATTATCTGCCATCTAAACATACTCTTAATTTTACCTATTATACAGGGTGATGGTCCCAATATAGAAAATTCATCAGATTTATATTCTTTTTTAAGATGTATAGCTACATCATTGGACTTATTTATTAATAACTCTTCTTTTTCAGAACTAAGATTAATAAGCATTATTTTTGAAAAAGGTGGGTCACTCATAAATTCTCTTATTTTAATTTCATCCTTGTAGAAACCTTCATAATCATAGTTTTTTGCAAGCTGAAGACTATAATGCTCTGGTGTATATGTCTGCACTAGTACCTTACCTAACTTTTTATCTCTTCCAGCCCTTCCTGCAACCTGGGTTATTAGTTGAAAGGTTCTTTCTGATGCTCTAAAATCAGGTAAGTTTAAGGATAAATCTGCGGATATAACTCCAACTAAGGTTACATTGGGAAAATCTAGTCCTTTAGCTATCATCTGAGTTCCTAATAAAATATCAGCCTTTCCATTTTTAAAGGTCTTATATATTTCTTCATAAGAGTCCTTTTTTCTGGTAGTGTCAAAGTCCATTCTTATGGTTCTTGCACTGGGAAAGGTTTTATTGATTTCTTTTTCTAGCTTCTCTGTACCTACTCCGAAATATTTTACATAGCTACTACTGCACTTTGGACATGTATTTCTTGAGCCTTCTTGATGACCGCAGTAATGACAAATTAGTCTTCCATTAGTATGGTATGTTAGCGAGATATCACAATTTGGACATTTAAATACAAAGCCACATTTTCTACATGAAACAAAGGTAGAATAGCCTCGTCTATTTAAAAAGAGGATAATTTGCTCTTTTTTTGAAAGTCTTAAATTAATCTCCTCATAAAGCTGCTTGCTGAAGATGGAACGGTTATTATTCTTTAGTTCTTCCCTCATATCTACAAGAGTTATAAGTGGCATGGTAGCACCATCGATTCTGTTATTTAATTGAACTAGCTTATATTCTCCATTCCTTGCATTATGATAAGATTCAATACTTGGTGTTGCAGATCCAAATACTACCCTGCAGTTATTATTTTTACTTAAAAATACTGCTATGTCTCTAATATGGTATTTTGGGTCACTTTCTGATTTGTAGCTGTTTTCATGTTCCTCGTCAACAATTATTAATCCAAGGTTAGAAAAGGGAAGGAACAAAGCAGATCTAGCTCCTATAGCAAGCTTAGCTTTCCCTTCCTTAACTCTATACCATTCATCAAACCTTTCACCATCTGATAATCTGCTGTGAAATATAGCAATGTCTCGTCCAAAACGTCCTTTAAATCTCTCTACCATTTGAGGAGTTAAAGCAATTTCAGGTACAAGTACTATAGAGCTTTTACCTCGCTTCATATATTCTTCCACAAGATTCATATATACTTCTGTTTTTCCTGAGCCTGTTACACCTTTGAGAAGATAAACATTATTCTCTCCTAAAATTATTTCATTAAATACATCTTTTTGTGCTTCGCTGAGATCCTTTTTTAGGTAAGCTTCATATTCTCTAGTGTTATATCTATTAACTACTTTATCACCAGCAGTAATATATCCATGCTTTATTAAAGTATTCAGCGGGCTAGTAGATATATTAAGTCTTTGACATATATCATTCTTAATAAATTTACCCTCATTAAATTTAATCAAGTTAAAAATTGATTTATATGGGTCTTTGTCATACTTATCATCCAAAGCTTTTCCAGTATACAATACCATTTTCGTTTTTCTTCTTGCCCCAGAAAGGATTCCCGTTGGTATAAATAGTTTTAATGCTTCTAAATAAGTTGAAAGGTAATTCTCTTTTATGTATTCAATAAGATTAATATTGTCTTCAGTAAAAGTCTCTTCAACAATTTTAATGGAATGAATGCTTTTGATTTTATTATAATCGCTCTGTATTTCGTTATTAATAGAGTAAACAAAACCCATTACTAACTTATTACCTCTTCCAAAAGGTATATTTACTATTTGCCCTATCTTAAGCTTATCTTCCAGGTCTTCTGGAACTTTATATGTAAAAATTTTATCTAAAGCTATGGATTCGCTATTAACTATTATCCCTGCAAACATGTATTTCACATCCTTTTAAGGTGTATTTTTGAGGGGGAAAATAAAAAAGCGCCTTAGCGCTCCTTATTGATAAAATCAAAAAGATTTTTTGCTACAGCTCTTTTGTTCATTTTATCTAGCTCAAGAATCTTTCCTTCTTTAGATAGAATAGTGACAGTGTTATTATTGGAATTAAAGCCGCCATCTATTTGAGTTATATCATTAGCAACGATATAATCAAGATTTTTCTTGACGATTTTTTCTGTAGCATAAGCTATAACATCATTACTCTCTGCAGCAAAGCCTACTAGTATTTGATTTTTCTTTTTTTCTCCTAAGGTTTTTAATATATCTGTGTCTTTAACAAGCTCTAGAGAAAAATCGTTGTTATTCTTTTTGATTTTCTCATTAAAAAATTCCTTTATTTTATAATCAGAAACGGCGGCGCTCTTTATAATTATATCCATTTCATCATATATATCCAATACACTATTTAACATTTCAGAATTAGTTTCAATATACTTTATATTTACTCCTATAGGTGGTTTAACAGCTGTTGGCCCAGATATAAGATATACTTCTGCACCTCTGTCACGAGCTTCCTCAGCGATGGCATATCCCATCTTGCCGCTAGAGTGATTGGTTATACATCTAACGGGATCTATTGGTGCAATGGTAGGACCAGCAGTTACTAAAACTTTTTTGCCGATCAAATCCTTGGTTTCGTATAAAAATGTAGTAACAGAACTCACTATTGTTTCAGTATCTGCTAGCTTACCCTTACCCAAATCTCCACAGGCCAACCTACCCTCATCAGGATCAATAAAATTATATCCAAAGGCTTTTAATTTTTCTATGTTACCCTGCACAATAGGGTTAGAGTACATGTTTGTGTTCATGGCAGGAGCAATAATAATAGGAGCGGTGGTAGCCATTACTGTGGTAGTAAGCATATCATCAGCTATACCGTTAGCAATTTTACCTATGATATTAGCAGTACCCGGACAGACAAGGATTAAATCAGCTTTTTTTGCTAGGGAAATATGCTGTATCTCCCAAGCTTTAGGCTCCTCAAACATATCTGTAATTACTGGATTCTGGCTTAGTGCTTGAAAACTAAGAGGAGTTACAAACTCACATGCAGACTTAGTCATTATTACATGAATCTCGAAATCAAGCTTTTTCAATTTACTAATAACATCTAGCGCCTTATAGGCAGCAATGCCACCTGTTACTCCTACAACAATACATTTTTTTTGCATTTTATTTGTAACCTTCTTTTAAGGTTTCATAACTAATTTGATTATCATTAACCTCATTGATAGCTAAGGTAAGAGCCTTGTTTGACTTAGTGTCAGTTAATTTTTCAGCTCCGTCAATTATCTGTCTAGCTCTCTTTGAAGTTACTATAACTAAAGAATATCTATTATCAACTTTATCTAATAGATCAACTATTGATGGATTAATCATTGAATTATTCATTATAACCCTCCTTATTTTATATGTACGTTATTCTCTATTATTCTACCTACCCTGCATTTTTCAGCTGTTATAATGCTTTCAACCTTCTTAACAGCGAGTTCAACTGTATCATTTACTACAGCATAATCATACTTAGAAATAAAATTCATCTCTTCAAAGGCAGAAGCAAATCTTTTACTTAAAGATTCAGGTGTTTCACTTCCCCTTTTAATTATTCTTTGTTTCAATTCCTCCATGGATGGAGGCATAATAAATATAAAAACTCCTTCTTTAACTCTTTCCTTAACCTGCATAGCACCCTGTATATCAATTTCTAAAATTACATCTTTACCGGAATTTAGAATATCTTCAACTCTAGACTTTGGTGTTCCGTATAGGTTTCCGTATACTTCTGCATATTCTAAAAAGTCATTATCTGCTATTTTATTTTCGAATTCTTCCCTAGACATAAAAAAATAATTTATTCCTTCTACTTCTCCTATCCTCGGTTGTCTAGTTGTAGCTGATACTGAAATCCAGCAGTCATTCCTTTCAACAAAGCTCTTGCAGATAGTACCTTTTCCAGCTCCTGAAGGACCAGAAATAATAACCAACAATCCCTTTTGGGGCATTAGTCTAGTACCTCGTCAGCAACATCATCCTTGGAAGATAATCTATGAGCTACAGTCTCCGGTTGAACAGCAGAAAGAATTACATGATCGCTATCAGTTATTATAACAGCTCTTGTTCTTCTTCCATAAGTAGCATCAATTAACATACCTCTGTCTCTTGCTTCTTGAATGATTCTTTTAATGGGTGCGGATTCAGGACTAACAATTGCAACTAATCTATTTGCAGAAACTATATTACCAAAACCAATATTAATTAATTTGATATTCATTGCTTGCCTCCTATTATTCAATATTCTGTATTTGTTCTCTTATCTTTTCTATGTCATTTTTAATATTAAGAGCAATATTTGTTATTTCAATGTCAGCTGACTTAGATGCAATTGTATTTGCTTCTCTGTTCATTTCTTGAACAATGAAATCTAACTTCCTACCTATAGGCTCCTCTAAGTCTAAGGAATTTTTAAGTTGATCTATATGACTATATAATCTTGTAACCTCTTCGTCAATACTTGATTTATCAGCGAATATAGCTAGCTCAAGGCTGATTCTATTTTCATCTATAGGTATATTGGCTAGTAGTTCAGTTAATCTATCCATTAATTTATTTTTATAATTATTTACGATCTCGTGAGAAAAAACTTCTACTTTTTTCAGATTAACAATTATATTATTACATTTATCTATGATATCGGTTTTTAATTTTTCTCCTTCTCTTAGGCGCATGGCTTTTAAGGCATTTAGAGAAGAAGAAATAGCCTTCTCTAATTCTATCCATATTTCTTCGATATTTTCTTCTTTTTCTTCAGTATATATTATTTCTGGGAATCGAGCTATTAAAGATAGGGAAAAATCATCTTTAAGCGCATATCTACTATTAAGCTCATTAAGAGCCTTATAATAACTATCTGCAAGATTAAAGTTAACTTTTGCTTCCACGTCTTGCCGTGAATAATTCTTGTAGGTGATAAAAACATCTACCTTACCTCTACTTAAAGACGAGGTGATTATTTTTCTTATTTTTTCTTCCAAAGAAAATAAACTTTTAGGTGATTTTATGTTTAAATCTAAATATCTATGGTTTACGCTTCTTATTTCAACGGTGAAAACTTTATTTGCTTCACTATTAGTAGAGGCTCTGCCGAACCCAGTCATACTATTTATCATTAAAGGAAGCCTCCTCTCATATCATAAATATTATTATACAAAAGAAATGAGTTAATTATCAATAGTTTTTATTAAATTGCTTTGAATATCTTGAATTCTTTCTGATTATCTCACAATTCCGTCAGTTTATTGATTTTATTATTATGCACTATAAACATATTTTTATTTTTTTATAGAAATTTGGTTTACATAATTTTAATTTTGTATATTATTATTCATAAAGCCTGAAAGAATATTTAAAAGCCATGATTAAATCATAGCTTTATTGTCTCTAATTATACAGATTTCCTTCAAAATATTTTTTTATCTCATCTAATGAATCCTTGTGACTTAATGCAGCTATTAATTTTATTCGAGCCTTTTGACCGGATAGATTATCTCCAAAAATAACACCTAAATTTCTTAAATCCTTACCGCCACCTTCATATCCATAGGACGCAAATACCCGCCCTTCATGACAGCGTGACACAAGCACAACGGGAACATTTAAGGATATAGCTCTTTTAATACCATCAACCATCATTGGAGGTATATTACCTCTTCCCATTCCTTCAATAACTATTCCCTTATCCCCTTGATCCAAGCAGAAATTTATATATCTTGAATCCATACCTGAAACACATTTAATCAGCGTTACCCTATCCTCTAAGGTATCAATCTTTATTGGATTTTTCTTTATACTATTCCTATAAAACATTACGTTGTTATTGTCTACTATTCCTATAGGTCCAAAGTTTGGGGTTTGAAAAGCATTCAGTGCCATAGAATTTGCTTTTACAACCTCTGAAGCACAATTTAAATCACCATTAAAACAAACTAAAACTCCTCTTCCCATTGCCTCTTCAGAGATTGCAGTACAGATTGAAGCAGCTAGGTTAGATGGCCCATCATACCCTAGCTCAGAGCTGCTGCGCATTGAACCAGTGAATACTATTGGTTTATTAGTATTTACCGTCAAATCTACTAAATATGCAGTTTCTTCTAAGGAGTCTGTCCCATGAGTAACAACCAGTCCATCTATTTCTTCCCTATCTATTAACTCTTGTATGAATTTAGATAATTTCAGCATTATCTCCGGTGTTACATGTGGACTTGGAAGAGAAGAAAAATTATAAGATGTTATGTTAGCATAATTTTCAATCCCAGTTACCATTGACATGATTTCTTCTCCCGTGAGTCCAGGTACAGCTGCCTGTAATTTTGGATCCACCTTCATGGATATTGTTCCCCCATTAAATACTATCCCTATGTTTTTCATTATAATCCTCCTGAGGTATCATTACTTCAAATTAATTTTAACTCAATAAATTGTACTATACTATATTAATTGGAAAATTCTATCATTTTATTTTTAATTATAAGAAAAAGCCATGGTATATTATAATTCATCCATAGCTTTGTATCAATATCCCTGTTATAACATTTATTTTTGCTTTTTCATATCTTCATCGCGTATTGTTTTCATCTCATCATTTTTATGACCTTTACTTTTAACTTCTTTTTTGCCTGTAGTATGACTCATTTTGCTCTCCTCCTAAACATAATGAATATTATTAATATTATGTTCCAATAGACTGCTTTTATTCTAATTTCGTAGAGAGTAATAGAGTATAATTAATAAAAAAAACCGAAAAGCTTCTTTATGAAACTCTACGGTTTTTGGTCTGGGTAACTGGATTTGAACCAGCGACCTCATGAACCCCATTCATGCGCGCTACCATCTGCGCCATACCCAGCTATTTTTAAGCACATATGTAATTATAATAGATGTTTTTATATTAATCAAGCACCAAAAATATTTTTTTCTAGAAAAAGCCGGAGAAGTAATATGCATCTCCGACTTCTAATATTACTATAATATTATACAGATTAATCCGCCTGTGCCTTCATTTATAATTCTTTCTAAGGTTATCTGTATCTTCATTTGAATATCTTCGGGCATTCTAAATAGTTTATTTTGAAGCCCCTCTTTTACCAGCACTTCTAAAGACTTACCAAAAAGATTTGTCTGCCAGAATTCCTGAGGATTAGTATCAAACTTTTCAAGAAGTGTTTTTACCAATTCTTCGCTTTCTCTTTCTTCTCCTACAAAAGGTGTAATTTCGGTTTGTATGTTAGATTTAATAAAATGAAGACTTGGAGCACTGGCTTTCAGCTTAATTCCATGTTTATTTTTACTCTCTACCTTCTCAGGATCATCAAATTTCATTTCATATATTTGTGGCGCTACCATTCCATAACCGGTTTCTCGAACATCTCTCAGAGCATCAGCTATTTTATCATATTCAATTTTAGCTTCATTCAAAATTTTAATAGCGTTAAGCAGCTCAGTTTCTCCAGCGATATCCATGGAGCAGAGCTCGCTCAATATGCTATAAAATATCCCTGGTTTTGGAGATAATACTACTCTTGCAATGCCTTCACCCATATTCATTTCAGCTACATTGGAGCTATCTAGGTTTTCATGATTTACTTTTGAATCAAAATAGCTTCCAATATCCCTAACCCTAAATATGTTTTTGGCCATATCTTTGACTATGTTTATAAAATCACGTTTCAACCAATGATTTATTTCCAACTTTTCTATCCACTCAGGCATATCGATATTTATCTCTTTTACAGGAAATTCTTTAAGTACACGTCTGAATATCTCTTTTACATCTTCTTCTGTCATATTAAGTACATCCATCACTTCTACGGGAACATCATATTTCTCTTCTAGAGCTCCCCTTAGCTCTTGTGTTTCCTTTGAGCTACTATTTTTTGAATTTAACAGTACTATAAAGGGTTTATTAATATCCTTTAATTCCTTAACTACCCTTTCTTCCGCTTCTACATATTCATTTCTAGGAATATCTGCTATTGACCCATCGGTGGTTATTAGAACTCCTATTGTTGAATGATCATTTATTACTTTTCTTGTACCAATTTCAGCGGCATCCTGAAAAGGAATTTCATAATCAAACCAAGGTGTAGTAACCATTTTAGGATTTTCACCCTCTAAGTAGCCTAGAGCTGCTTTAACTATATAGCCTACACAGTCAACTAATCTAACCCTAAATTTAATCCCTTCTCCGATGTTGATTTCAACTGCTTCGTTAGGTACGAATTTAGGCTCAGTAGTATGGATGCTCTTCCCTGAACCACTTTGCGGAAGTTCATCCTTTGCTCTTTCTTTTTTATAAGCATTTTCAATCTTAGGTATAACCATCATATCCATGAAGCGCTTTATGAAGGTAGATTTACCAGTTCTAACTGGTCCTACAACACCAACATATATATCTCCCTGGGTCCTTTCAGCTATATCTTTATATATGTTAAAATTATCCAAGATATACCTCCCTGTCATATAACTTAGTATTAACAATACATATATACTCTGGCTCTCACTGAAATATGCTAACATTTTATTAGTAAACTAAAAACTTATTAAAAAGAAAAATACGGAGTAGTAACTCCGTATTATCAATACATTTCATTCTTCTTATCTCTGCTCATGAGTTTTTCCACTGCATCAGTAGGATTTAAGCCTTTAAATAGAATTCCATAAAGAACATCGGTAATAGGCATATCAACTTGCAGCTCTTCCTTAAGTTCATAAAAAGCCCTGCAGGCCTTAACCCCTTCTACTATCATACCTACTTCAGCGGTGGCCTCCTCCAATGATTTTCCTTGACCTATTAAAATACCAGCTTTTCTATTTCTACTATGAGGACTTGTGCAGGTAACAATAAGATCCCCCATTCCTGTAAGACCTGAAAATGTATCAGCTTTACCTCCCAAGACTTCTCCAATTCTTGTAATTTCTTTCATTCCTCGTGTAATTAACGCAGCTTTAGAATTATCTCCATAGCCAATTCCATCACAGATTCCTGCAGCAAAGGCAATGATATTTTTTACTGCACCACCAATTTCCACTCCAACTAAGTCTTCATTGGTATAAACTCTAAAGTAATTACTCATGAATAAATCCTGCACCTTCTCAGCATGATCATTAGAAAGTGATGAAGCTACTATTGAGGTAGGCATTTTAAGCAGCACCTCTTCAGCATGACTTGGTCCAGTGAGAACAACCACTGGATTTTGTAGCTCTTCATTAATCACCTGAGATAATCTTAGTTTTGTATCTACTTCAATACCTTTTGCAATATTAATTATTATTGCCTTTTCATCAATGAAACCTTTTATGCTTCTACAAAGGTCTCTTATGGCATGTGAGGGTACCGCTAGAACAACAAATTCGCAGTCTTTTAAAGCCTCTTGTAGCTCTTTATATCCTGTTATATTAGTAGGTATAATACTATCCCTAGAATATTTTGTGTTTTTTCTAGTATTATTTATTTCATCTATGAGCTGTGCTTTTCTATCCCATAGCTTCACCTCACAGCCTGAGTTAGCAAGATGTATAGCTAAAGCCGTTCCGAAGCTGCCAGCTCCTAAAAAAGCTACAGAAGGCATATCAATCTTTCCTTTCTCTGTATTCTATCTTAATTCCAGTACCTCTAAAATCAAAGCTGTCTCTAATTTGATTTTCTAAGTATCTTCCATAAGAAAAATGAAGAGAATTTTTGTCATTAACAAAGAAAACAAAGGTAGGTGCCTTAGTTGCAACTTGAGTGGCATAATATATCTTAAGCCTTTTAAGTCCCACTACTGGAGGCTCCTTCATGAGTACCGCTCTATTAATGACCTCATTTAGAACACCAGTTGATATTCTTTTTGAATAGTTTGTATAGCAAAGCTTCGCAAAGTTTAAGACCTTATGTACCCTTTGACCAGTTAATGCAGAAATGAACAAATAAGGGGCGTAGCTAATAAAGTTAAGATTTGAAGCTATATCTTTTTTATATTTTTCCATGGTTTTATCATCTTTTTCTATAAGATCCCATTTATTAACGATAACCATTATAGCTTTATTTTGTTCATGAGCGTACCCTATTATCTTTTCATCCTGATCAGTTACACCTTCTTGTGCATCTATCATTAATATTATAACATCGCTTCTATCAACAGCAGTTAAGGTTCTAACTACACTATATCTTTCTATCTCTTCCTTAACCTTGCTCTTTCTTCTAAGACCAGCCGTATCTATAAGTAAAAATTTTCCTAATTCATTTTCAAGAGGGCTATCAATTGCATCTCTTGTAGTACCAGGTACATCACTTACTATCACCCTATTTTCACCTAGCAATTTGTTTATAAGAGATGATTTACCCACATTCGGTTTACCTACAACTGCTATCTTAATTATTTCTTCTTCTTCTTCCTCTTCAAAATAATCTTTAAATCTTTCTACAACCTTGTCAAGCATATCCCCCAAACCTAAACCTTGAGTAGAAGATATGGTAATTGGATCTCCAATACCTAGATTATAGAATTCATAAGCATTATTTTCTTCCTTTAAAGAATCTATCTTATTTACTACTAAAACAATATCCTTTTTGCTTTTTCTGAGCATATCAGCAACTTCATAATCTGCTGGTGTAAGCCCTTCCTTACCATCTACAATAAATATAATAGTGTCTGCTGTTTCGATAGCTATCTCTGCTTGACGCTTCATTTGTGTTAAAATAATATCACTATTTTCTGGTTCTATACCACCAGTATCTATTATTGTAAATTTATAATTTAACCATTCAGCTTCTGCATATACTCTATCACGAGTAACACCAGGTCTATCCTCTACTATTGAAATTCGTTTTCCTGCTAGCTTATTGAACAGAGTAGACTTTCCTACATTTGGTCTTCCAACTATTGCAACAATAGGTTTTGCCATAACTATTCCTCCTTTAACTCCTTATTTAAACAATCAATCAGGTCTTCACCTGAATAGTCAGCAATGATTATTTTACAATCCGTCAATCTTTCAACATCCTCAATAGTCATATCATCTAAAAAAATTCTTTCTCCAGCTCTTAGGACATTGCTGGGGATTATCACCTTTTTATAAGAGTCACCTTTTTTTAACGCATTAACTATATCCATACCTGTTAACAGCCCTACTACTGTTATAGTTTCACCAAAGAATTCATTTATTACTTTCAAAACCTTCAGTTTTATGTTAGAACTGTATTCTTCAATAATATTGGCACAGTTAAGAAGCTCTTTATAACCTGAAGCTCCTGTAATAATGGTAAACTCACCCTTATTCTCTTTATCCAAGGCTCCCAGAGTTTTATTAATATTTTCTCTAAGAATCCTGATCATTCCTACACCATCTTCTAATTGAGAAAAACCTTGATAGAATTCTTTAGAAGGAACCTCTTCCTCTGCCATTACATAAAATTCATCAGATAATCTTACAAAGGGCTCTCCTATAAGCTTTTGATATTTATTTTGAAGCTCCTTTACAAGCATGATCTCCTTCAAAGCACTTTCTTTATTAAAGGTTTTAAGGACAGGTAATCCTTCCCTATATTTAGTAATACCTACAGGTACGCAAGCTACCCCTTCTAGATTAGGATAGAGTGAGAATAAATCCTCTATAGTCTTCTTTAGTTCCTCTCCATCATTTACGCCAGGAACTAATACTATCTGAGCCTTTGAGGATATTCCTGCTTCTGCTAATCTTTTAAGCCTTTCAAAAATATCACCGGCAAATCTATTTTTAAGCATCTTCTTTCTCAACTCAGGATTAGTTGTATGTACAGAAATATTAATAGGACTAATCCTATATCTAATGATTCTATCGATGTCCGCATCAGTCATATTTGTTAGTGTTACAAAGTTACCCTGTAAAAAAGAAAGTCTTGAATCATCATCCTTAAAATATAAGGATTCTCTCATCCCCTTTGGAAGCTGATCAATAAAACAAAAGATGCACTTATTTCTACAGCTCCTAGCACCATCCATTATTGAATTTTCAAACTCGATACCTAAATCCTCATCATAATCTTTTTCTATTTCTAGTTCCCAATGTTCTCCGTGATTTTTTTCTATCTCTACAACTATCTCTTCATCAGTGATTAAAAATTTATAATCAATTATATCATGAACTTCAGTACCATTAATAGAAACAAGTTTATCTCCCGCTTCTAAACCAAGCTCCATAGCAATACTATCGGGCTTTATCTTTGATATAATATTCTTCATGCAGTCACTCCCCATAATGGTTATCAATTAGTTATATTACAGTAATAATAAGCTATAGTCAATAATTAAACAATTATCACCTTAGACTCTATTTTCTATAAATTCATTTATTCTACTTGGTAAACTAATGAAAAGTTTCTCCCTGATAAGTCTTTATCTCTTCTATAAGAATGAAATCTATAATCCTTGCTACACTTTGTACAATAGTCTGCTTCATATATATTATTATTTAATATCCCCATATTTCTCAAATCTTCTTTTATTATATAGGATAAATCTAATTTACTTCCTTTAAAAGCAGCTTCATCTATCCCTGCTTCTAAAAACTTCACCTTTAGGTCATTGCTGATTTCATAGCAGCATTGATGGATATGAGGTCCTATATACACTACAAGGTCTTCCACCCTAGAGCCTTTCTCTTTTATTAACCTCATTATAGTTTTTGTTGTAATCTTATCAAAAGTCCCTTTCCAACCGCTATGAATTGCAGCTACTACTCTATTCCTTTTATCATATAGGAGGACTGGTACACAGTCTGCAGTAAACACTCCAACGGCGACTTTTTTTTCAATAGTATATAATGCATCTCCAATTTGTATGTCTTCATTATACTCAAAAATCTTGTCACTATGACACTGTCTAATATATCCTATATCATCAATAGTAAATAATTCTTTTAAGCTTTTTTTATATTCTTCAATATTATCAACATTAATATCTAGACCCTCTTCTCCGGTAAAAAAAACAAATATAGCATTATCTATTTTATCTATTATATATGAATATTTTTTATCCTGAATGACCTTCATAATTACCTCCATACCTATGTAAAAATAAGTCAAACCTACAGATTTGACTTATTGTTATTCATTAAATTACGAATTTCTTCCATAAAGGTATTTACATCGGTGAATTGCCTGTATACAGAAGCGAATCTCACATAAGAAACCTCATCGATCTTCTTAAGTCTTTCCATAACTAATTCACCAATAAAGTCGGATTTCACTTCCTGATTCATTTGATTACTTAAAACCTTCTCTACATCAGCTGCTAAAAGTTCAATTTGAGTAATAGAAACCGGCCTTTTTTGGCAAGCCTTTATCAATCCATTTATAATCTTATTTTTATCAAAATTTTCTCTAGTTAAATCCTTTTTTATTACCTGTATAGGGATATCTTCTATTTTTTCATAAGTGGTGTATCTTTTTGAACACTTTAGACACTCTCTTCTTCTTCTGATTGCAGTATAATCTTCCGTAGCTCTAGAGTCTACAACTTTACTTTCCTCATAAGAACAAAATGGACATTTCATAGGCTCACTCCTTTCCTTCTGTATTTATATAGTATACTATATTTCAACTAATTTCTACTATTAACTATCGCTTTTAATCTGACCCTTAACCAAAATTACATCAACTCCAACCTTAACTATATCCTCCCAGGGTATTTCTAAAAGCTCAATTTTAGTCAACCAGTTGCTCTTTGAAATAGGTATTAAAACAGATATAATATTGTAATTATCACAATCAATCTTAAAATCTTTTATCATTCCTAGCTTTGCACCAGTAGCTATATCAATGACTTCCATATTTTTTATATTGCTTATGGAATAAAGAGAATTTTCCATGGTCCTCCCCCCTTCTTTAATTAAATAATATGAAAGATTTTATACCTTTATACTCACAATAATTAGTCCAGTATCTAGTATTTAAAATTCCAGATTGCCATAGCTAACTTTATAAGCCGACGCTTTATCCACTAAATATCAAAGAAAAAAGAGCCTAAGGCTCTTAAATATATTTTTTCATATGCTTTAATGCTGTCTTCTCAAGTCTAGATACCTGAGCCTGGGATATACCTATTTCTTCAGCTACCTCCATCTGTGTTCTTCCATTAAAAAATCTTAAAGTAAGAATTAGCTTTTCTCTGTCATTTAACTTTTTCATAGCTTCTTTGATTGAAATATTCTCAAGCCATGAATCATCTAAGTTTTTGTTATCACTTATTTGATCCATAACATAGATTGCATCTCCTCCATCGTGATAAATAGGTTCAAATAAGGATACGGGATCCTGAATTGCATCTAGCGCAAAAACAACCTCTTCCCTTGGAATATCTAATTCTTTTGCAATTTGAGAAATTGTAGGCTCCTTATTATTTTCATTAATCAGTCTATCTCTAACTAGTAAAGCTCTATATGCTATATCTCTTAGAGAGCGACTAACTCTAATAGAGTTATTATCTCTTAAATATCTCCTTATCTCACCAATAATCATTGGAACTGCATAGGTGGAAAATCTAACATTTTGACTTAAGTCAAAATTATCAATAGCCTTCATTAAACCTATACATCCTACCTGAAACAGATCATCAACATTTTCTCCCCTATTATTAAATCTCTGTATCACACTGAGTACCAATCTTAAATTTCCCTTAATAAAGGTTTCCCTTGCTTCTGTGTCCCCTTCCTTCATGACCAAAAGCAGTCTTTTCATCTCTGGTTCCTTAATCACCGGAAGCTTAGATGTATTGACTCCGCAAATTTCAACCTTATTAATCATCATATAAGCTCATTCCCTTCAGAAGTAATAAAAGCTTCATTAAAATTATTTCCTAAGGGATAGAAATTATACTGAAAGACATACCTATACCATCCTATTAATTTCTTTTTTCAACCTTTTAATAATCCTCTTCTCTAGCCTTGAGATATAAGATTGGGATATACCGAGCATGTCTGCAACTTCTTTTTGAGTTTTTTCTTTGCTTCCAAAGAGACCAAATCTCAATTTTACAATTTCCTTTTCCCGTTCACTTAATTTCTTCATAGCAGTGAACAAAAGCTCCTTATCCACCTCATCCTCTATCAAATTATATACAATATCATTGTCAGTACCTAATATATCCGATAGCAAAAGTTCATTCCCATCCCAATCAATATTTAACGGCTCATAAAAGGAAATCTCCGCTTTAATCTTTGAATTTCTTCTTAGATACATTAAGATTTCATTCTCTATGCATCTTGAAGCATAGGTAGCCAGTTTTATTTTCTTTTCAGGATTAAAGGTATTGACGGCTTTTATTAATCCAATTGTGCCTACTGAGATTAAATCCTCTACTCCAACCCCTGTATTCTCAAACTTTCTGGCTATGTAAACCACCAATCTAATATTCCTTTCAATCAAAATACTCCTAACGCTTTCTTCTCCCTGAATCAGCATATTAACAAAGGAATCCTCCTCATCCTTTGTTAATGGTGGAGGGAGAGCATCATTTCCACCAACATAATAGATTTTCCTAGTAAAGAGCTTGAATCTAATAAGTATCTTATTTAATATAGCTTTTAAATTTATCATTTTACACCCCTATAAAATCCCTCTAGAAAGTAATGCAACATAGTCCTTATCTCTGCTTAGCTCTTCCCTTGTTATGCACACCACTGCTTTTATATTTATCTTCTGATTATCTTTCATCATAATGATCTCATCAGGTATAAAACCTTCTAAGAGACCAGTGCTGCCATCTATAACCTTATAAGGTATATAGAAGCTTTTCTTTTGTTCAGTTAGGAATTCAGCAGCTTTTGCTTCAATTATTATCACTGGTAAATTTGTTGCTGGCTCTTTAAGCTCATTTCCCGTATCTAAAAAACCCATTACATTCACTTTTCTATCATCCTGTATTATTGTTATAGGAAAGATAAATTCCTTCATTATAAGCCTATCTCTTATAGCGGTTATTAACCTATCAACTATAAGTCCAACTGCTAATAATGCAATTATTATAGGCTTATAGCTAGTATATTTCATCGTTAATCCATGCTCTAAAGTAAACTTACTGGATTCAAAGGAGAAGCAAATACCTGCCAATAAAAATGCTAGAGCTAAGAATGTAATATATATCTTGATATATTGCCATAGCTTTTGCTTGCTATATGCAACAATTAAGAATACTGCAGGCATAATGAATTTAAAAGGAAGCTCAGTTAAAAATTTAGTGCTAGGTATCACATAGCATAGAGTATAGATTGATGACAACCCTGCTGCTAACATTAAACTAACGTAGTTTTTTTTTACTCTTATTATATTCCCAGTCATTACTAACAAAAATAAATTAACAACAAAGTTCTCAGCAATTAATATATCAATATAAATAATCAACGCCCTCACCCTCTATAGCTATTATTATATATCCTACTATTTCATTATTTTGTCAGTTTTACTGTGGTATAAACTTTTTTATAGGTTAAATTGTTACAAAATTATAAATAAAAACAGGAGATATTTTAATATCTCCTGTTTTACCGACTAATACTACCTATAAAGGTATTATTAGTAAGACTTATTACATATTTATTTATATATTTATGGCCTATCTTCTTTGCCTTCTTAAAAAGGCTGGTATATCTAAGTTCTCTTCTGGTTCAGTGAACTTAGGTTCCTCTATCTTCTCTTCATGAGTTGAGGTAACTGCTGCTTCCTGAGTCTTCTTTTCTGTTTTAGCACTTTCCTTTTCTCTTTCAAATCCTGTTGCAATAACTGTAATTCTTATTTCGTCTTTAAGATTTTCATCTATAACAGCACCAAATATTATATTAGCATCAGGGTCTGCAGCCTCTTGAACTATTTCCGCCGCTTCATTTATTTCTAAAAGACCTAAATCTAATCCACCGGTTACATTTAGAAGTACTCCTGTAGCGCCCATAATTGAGGTTTCTAATAAAGGACTAGAAATCGCTTGCTTTGCAGCTTCCTGTGCTCTCTCGTCGCCTTTACCCTGACCTACTCCCATATGAGCAAGACCTTTTTCTAGCATAATTGCTCTTACGTCAGCAAAATCTAAATTAACTAACCCAGGTATGGTAATAAGGTCTGAAATACCTTGAACACCCTGACGAAGCACATCATCAGCATATTTAAAAGAATCTAAAAGGGTTGTCTTCTTGTCAACCATTGTTAATAATCTCTCATTGGGAATTGTAACAAGAGTATCTACTCTTTTCTTTAAGTTTTCTATTCCCATATTAGCATGAAGCATTCTTCTTCTTCCTTCAAAAGGGAATGGCTTGGTAACAACACCTACAGTCAGTATTCCTAAGGATTTAGCTATTTCAGCTACTACTGGTGCCGCTCCAGTACCTGTTCCTCCTCCCATACCTGCAGTAATAAACACCATATCAGCGCCTTTAATTGCCTGTGAAATCTCTTCTTTGCTTTCTTCTGCAGCTTTTTGTCCAATTTCAGGGTTAGCTCCGGCGCCAAGTCCTTTTGTTAGTTTATCTCCAATTTGAATTTTTTGAGAAGCATTAGATAACATCAATGCCTGCTTATCAGTGTTAATTGCTATAAATTCAACATTTTTCAGACCATCTATTATCATTCTGTTGACAGCATTGCTTCCCCCGCCGCCACATCCAATAACCTTTATATTTGCAAATTCTTGAACATCTACATCAAAATCCAACAAAATTAATTCCTCCTTTAGAATAAATCCTCCAATATACTTTTCATCTTTGAAACTATACCATGTTTTTTAATAAATTTACTTTTTTCAGTTTTATTCTTTATGACATTTTCTTCTATTACATTTGCACTTACATTTTCTTTTTCATAATCCCATTTTAACTCATTATATACCAAATTAACAAGTCCTCTTGCATTCATATACTTAGAATCAATATGATCATATAGCTCGCTACCAACAAAACTAATATTCCTGTCAGATATAGAAGAAAATCTATTAGATATATTATTAAATAAGGATATTCCTTGACCATATATAATAATATTACTAATATCGGTATTATTCTTACGATTCTTTAGCTCCTTCTCTATCATTTCCCCCATTTCTAATAATCTTGCATCAATAACCTCTCTTAATAAATTGTAGTCTATTGGAGAAGTGGTATGTAAATCAGAGCTACCAGTATTACTGAAGCTTTTTAATTCCTCAGCCTGCACTCCATTTATTTTAAAACAGTAGGAGATATCCTTAGTTATTATCTCTCCACCAACGGCTACCTGCATAACTTCCTGAAGTATTCCTTCATAAAAAGTAGCGATATCTATTTTATTTTTGCCACAATCAACTAATATTGCCCCTCTGTTCTTATCTAAATCATCGATAAGCAGCTCTGCAGCAGCCTCACATGCTATTCTAAGTCCATTAACTTCAATATCCAGCTCTTTGAATATATTAAGGTAGTCTTTGTAGCATTTAGCACTTATTAAAACAGCTCTTCCTTCAAGGACTAAGCTTCTCCCCTTCATTCTAATAGGATTTTTTGTACTCATCTTTTCATCAATATTATATTTATTTTCAATAAGCTGAATAAATTTATAATCATGAGGAGTTACTATTCTGCATGCAGCCTCTCGAGCTCTTTGAATATCTCTTTTTCCAATAATCCCCTCACCATCATTGACTTCAACCTCTCCCTTAGTGTGGATAAGCTGGCATATACCACTAGGAACTGTAATGTAAATATCAGTTATCTGTCTTCCTATTAACTTTTGAGATTCTACTATCAGGTTAGTTATAGCATTACTGGCATCATAATGGTTTTTAATTATTCCCTTTTCAATCCCTTTAGCTTCTATACTTTTTTCGCCTAAAAACTTTAGTTCCTCTGTATCTCTTCTTTCCGCTGCAACTAGTTTAATTTCGCTAGAACCTATGTCAATACCAACTAATAGTTTTCCATACATGTTTTATTTTATTTCCTCCTTTGACTATAGGGGTTAATATAGTATTCAACAAAATAAACTAATTTCCTCTTAAAAATTATAACAATATTAAAGTTATTTCAATTAACAAAATAAATATATTTTATTAACATACAAATAACATTCATAAATTAAAGCAAATTATTGTTTATATAGTAAATATTGTATATAACTCTACCTTTGATAATATACTGAAATTGTGGTATAATAATGTTAGAATATTTTGAAATAAATTATTAGGAGGTACTATTATGAGATGAACAGGAAATATTTATTTTTTTAGAGAATCTTTGTTTCATCGAGAAGACGAGTCCTTTGGTTAGCTTCATACTAAATCATATGCAAAAATAATTAAGGAGGATTTAGTATGAAAAGAAATTTAATAGAAATGTTAATCAAAGATGTAAAGGTTTATACTTCCCAACCTAATAATAATTTGACCTGTGATTATTGCTTAAAAATGTATGATTATATGGCCTTTTAATTAAGGGCTGATGACCTTTAGGATTAAATGTCATCAGCCCTCGTATTTTATAGCAGCATCATTCTAGAAATCATTTCTTTATCAATACTATAGGTTCTTGCAGTCTCTTCTGTAATGCTCCCTTTTTTATAAAGCTCAGTCAATGCCATATCCATGGTTTTCATACCATATTTATTTCCTGTTTGTACAGCAGACTCAATCTGATGTGTTTTTCCTTCTCTTATCATATTTTGTATAGCTTGAGTAGCTATCATAACTTCCACAGCTGCAGTTCTTCCACCTTGTATTGTTGGTACTAGCTGCTGGGAAACAATTCCCTGAAGTACCGCGGAAAGCTGTATTTTAATCTGTTGTTGCTGATATGGTGGAAAAACATCTATGATTCTATCAATGGTTTTTGCCGCTCCTATTGTATGTAGAGTTGATAACACAAGATGTCCTGTTTCTGCTGCAGTTATAGCAATGGAAATAGTCTCTAGATCTCTCATCTCTCCAATTAGTATTACATCAGGATCCTCTCTAAGGATAGATTTTAAGGCATTTCTGTAGCTCTTACTATCCTTTCCAATCTCTCTTTGATTAATAATTGACTTATTATGCTTATGAAGGTATTCGATAGGATCTTCTAAGGTTATGATATGACCATCTCTGGTATTATTAATCTCATTAATCATTGCAGCTAAGGTTGTACTTTTTCCGCTTCCAGTGGGACCGGTTACAAGAATGAGTCCTCTTTTTTTCGTGGTTAATTCTTTAATCACAGGCGTATACCCAAGCTCTTGGAGGGTTGGTATCTTAAGTGAGATTACTCTAATAGCTATGGCAGTGCTGTTTCTTTGCTTAAAAACATTAACTCTAAATCTTCCTAGTCCAGGAATAGAATATGAGGTATCAATTTCCCCTTCTTCAAGATAATCACTATATAGTTCTCCTAAAAGTTCCTTAGCGAATTTTTCTGTATCCTTCGGCATAAGCTTAATATTACCAATAGGATTTAACTTGCCATTTATCCTTATCACTGGCGATATACCTACGGTAAGATGCAGATCTGATGCACCCTTATTCACTGTGAGCTCTAAAAGCTCTTTTAACGTTGCCAAGTTATGACCCCCTTAATACTATTTATATATAGATAATTACAAGACTCCATAAGTTTCTATATAACCTTCAGTTAGATTATATATACATAGGTTTATTCTCCCTACATATGATTATCGGAATAACTGAAGAATTCTTCACCTTAACTATATTTCTTCCATATAAAAAGATTATAATAAAATATAATAAGATTAACACAATATTAATATTCTATAAATTCTATCAATATCCTTTTGATTTTTTAATATAAGCTATAAATGCTGAAATATTTATAACATTAATTAGTAAATTCATAAATAGATTTTATAAAAATAAAATAACCTTCTTTAAATTTAGCAATAAAAGAAGGTTATTTTATGTTATTTAGCTTTTCCATTTAATTCTTTATAAAGCTTCTTAAGAGCTTTTTTTTCAATTCTTGATACATATGATCTTGATATCCCAAGAAGTTTAGCAATTTCTCTCTGTGTTTTACATTTTCCATCTATAAGTCCGTACCGCATTTCAATTATGATTCTTTCTCTTTCCTGTAATACAGTGTAAATTTTATTATATAATTTTTTAACTTGTATCTTATTTTCTACAATATCTGTAATAGAGTCATATTCGCTACTTAAAACATCAATAAGACAAATTTCATTTCCTTCCTTATCTACTCCTATTGGATCCTGAAGATATACTTCTCCCTTAACCTTTTTATTATTCCGGATTAGCATCAAAATTTCATTTTCAATACAGCGAGCTGCATAGGTTGCTAATCTGGTACCTTTATTAACATCAAAGGAATCAATGGCTTTTATGAGTCCTACAGTGCCAATAGAAATCAAGTCATCTATCTCTTTACCTGGATAGGTATATTTCTTTACAATATGTGCAACAAGTCTTAGATTCCTTTCAACAAGGATATTTTTTGCGTCTCCATCTCCGTTTTTAAGTTTTATTAAATATTCCTCTTCTTCCTTCTCATCTAAGGGCTGTGGAAAAGAATTTCCTCCAGTTATATATCCGCTCAGAAAAGATATACTTCCCAATACCTCTAATAGATAATTAATAGGAAACACTAGTTGCTCCTCTCAATAGTGCTTATATTATATTATTCAGATGAAATATAATAGTTTCCTATAATTATTGAATTTTGACTATATATTTTTTCGATGATAATGAGTAATTATAGTATTAGTTAAAAAGAAAAAGGCAGGGAAATAATGCCCTGCTTAATTATTCTTAACATATTTTTTACTTCTTTTTCCTATTCCAAGCATGCATAGCTAGGGATACTGCTATAACTCCATAGGCAACAAATACTCTGAAGTATTCTCCTATTTGTGCATTGTTAAATAATTCTTTTCCTGCCTGTGGTGCCACAATAAATAAGGTATGAAATAGAATAACTCCTATAATAGCCTGCTTATTATTAGCTTTATGAACTGAAGCACCTCCTACAAGTAAAGCGGCAATTGCAAATTGACCAACCTGAGTATGAGCTCCGTATGTTGAAAAGGTTCCAATATTCTGAAGGCAAATTAATTGTCCCCAACAAGCTAAGACTGTAGAAAGGATCATTGCAATTATCCTTGTTCTATCAACATTGATACCTGCAGCATTTGCTACTGTTCTACTTTGACCTACAGTCCTCATATTTTGTCCTAGCCTAGTACTAATAAGCCAGCTGTTAAAAAAACATAGGAGCAATATACAGAGATAGGTCATTACTGGAATCTTTACAGTAATAAGAACAGTAAATATCTCAGGTATATACGTTAACAAGTATATTCCAGCAGCAATAATAATAAAAACTATTGGCTTAATATAGCGTTGTTTTTCCTTATATTTAACAGCATTTATAATTATTTTGGCGATATTAAAGAAGACAACTGCCACCACCCCAAGTTCTACAGCAGTTAATAATACAAGTCTGTCTTTTGATAAAAAATCACCCATAGCCGGTATAAATGTTAAAACTACTAAAGAAACTCCTATTACTATAGGATAAATGCTTTTTATAAGATTTATCTTTTCCTTTTTAATTGTCTTGAAAATAATAGAAATTATAGTAAGTGCTATAAGAACTGCTGCAACGGTTAAAAATATAGTATTAATGGATAAACCATCTAAGGAGTATTTCAGGTTACCTTTTAAGTCTATTGTATTTTTAACTCCAATACCACCATTTATTATTAGGGTAGGATTTGATACAGGAATAATTCCTCCAATAATAAAAAGGAAGAATAATAGATATAGACCTTCTGCAAAATATCCTAATACCATGCCCCCTATCATTTCTGAACCCTTCATTTTGTTGAATAATCTTCCTACCAAAAAGCCAAAGAATATTGCTATCGGTGTAGATATTAGCAAGCATAAAAGGAAACCTTCTATACCAGTAACCCCCCAATAAACCACCCAAAATACAGCAATTTGTGCTGCTATGGCACCAATAACTATACCAAAGTTTAACCCCATGCCAGCTAAAACAGGAATCAAAAGAGATAGAACAAGAAAGGTATTTCTTCCTATTCTTGTAAACAACTCTGCAGCCACAAAGGTCAGAGGCTTGTCCGCTGCAATTATTGCACCTATGCAAAGAAGAACAAATAATATAACTACTTTATTATCGAATAAAATATAGAGCAGTTTTTTCATCTTATTATTCACGTGTATTTCCTCCTCCCGTTTTAGTAAGAGCGTAGAGAATTATACCATTTGATATAATTAAGCGCATTACATCAGATAAGTTTCCCTCTGGTAATATTGAGTTAGCAACGGGTAAGGCAACTGCTAAGAGTCCTTGGTATAAAAATGTTCCTAATATAACGTGAGATATCTTTGCCCTGACTATGCTTGCTCCACCAACTAGAACTGCTGCAACACAATGAAAGCCCATCATTAATGGTGCATTATAAATTTGTATAAAACCATAGCTCTGTGCATAGATTATTATGCCTACAGCTCCTAAAGCAGTAGAAACTACTGTACCAAGAATCCTCATCTTGTTAACATTGATACCTGAAGCCTTCGCAAATACTGGATTAGCACCTGCTGCAGCCATAGCCATACCAGATTTTGATTTTAAGAACAACCATACAATAAAGCAAGTAAAGAAAAAAAACAGTAACAATCCAGTGGGAATATATACTCCACCTATAGAAAAATCTAATGTCCTGTTAAATACTTTGATAAAAGAGCCATCTAAACTGATTGTATTACGAAGACCATCTCCTGAAACAGGCCAAATTAACGTACCGCTTTTAAAAGGTAGTACCAACCACATTATATTCATAAAAGCTATTACAGAAAATCCAACATAGGTGGATACTGTCATTTCAGAGCCTTTTACCTTATTTAAAACCAAGCCATAGAAATATCCCAAAATACTAGAAATTATCAATCCAATTATCATGGCCACTAATACTGCTACCCATGGTCCCATAGGAAAATTTCTTGCTATATCCATTTCTACAACAATAAGTCCACCGAGTATTCCCCCAACTATACCCAAGGTAATTCCGAAATTTAATCCAATTCCGCACTGAACTGCAGGTACCATAGCTAGTACTAATATTCCATACATCCCCCATCTCCTTATAACATCCGAGAATAAACTCGGAAGGTTCATTCCATAACCTGCAGCAATAATAAATAATACAATAAAAAATGCTACTATAATAATTCTAGGCAAGCCAAAGGATTCTAAGGCCTTTTTAAACTTTTCCTTCATTTATATCCCCTCCTCTTGCACTACTTCCTGCCATAGCTAGTCCGAACTCAGCATCTTCTGAATCCGATAATAATATATTTACTAATTTACCTCCAGATATTATACCAATTCTATCACATAATGATCTAAGCTCTACCAGTTCACTAGAAATCATTATTATTGTCATGCCTTCCTCTCGATTAAGTTTAGACAGATATTCCAAAACTAATTTCTTAGCTCCTATGTCTATACCGCGAGTAGGTTCTGAAACTATCAATACCTCTGGTTTTAATGTAAGTGCTCTAGCCAAACAAACCTTCTGCTGGTTCCCCCCAGAAAGACTTCCAGCTTTTTGTTTTGTACTGGTGCATCTAATATCTAAAATTTCCTTCATATGCTCAGCGTGCCTTCTAACCTCAGAGCTATTAATAAGAGTAAAACCTGGGTATTTCTTTAAGAACTTTCCATTGATCTGTATAGCTGAAAAAGCTATGTTATGTTCAATAGATTCATCTAAAAGAAGCCCTACGCCTCTTCTATCTTCAGATACAAAGGCAAGGCTATTTTTTAAGGCCTCTCCTAAGTTATCAAGCTCTAATTTTTTCCCAAATACATTTACTTCACCCGTGGCAGGATAAAGACCGAATATTCCGTTGGGTATTCCTAATTTTCCTTGACCTGCTAAACCTCCAATACCAAAGATTTCTCCCTTTTTTATTTCTAAATCTACACCTTTTACTTTCTCTCCAGGCATATCTACATAGAAATTTTTCACAAACAGGGCTATATTATCTTCTTTTATTACTCTTTTATCTTCTTTCTCATCAACTAATTTTTCTACTTTTCGACCTATCATAAGCTCTGCTATTTCAACAACGCTAGTTTCTTCAATATCCCTTTCTGCTACATACTCCCCATCTCTTAATACAGTAAGACTATCTGCTACTTCCATAACCTCATCAAGCCTATGGGTAATAAAGATAATAGCTATTCCCTTAGAAGCTATGAGTTTCATTGTTTCAAGTAATTTTTCTGCTTCGCTTTCTGTAAGTACTGCAGTAGGTTCATCAAAAACTAGAAGTTTTATCCCTGTCTTATCTATTTCTCTTGCTATTTCTATGAACTGCATATATCCTACTGGAAGCCCTGCTACCTTTGTATATTCATCTATAGTCATACCTATTGTATTTAATGCTTTTCTAGCGTCTGCAGCCATTTTGCGAGTATCCAGCGTTTCTAACTCCTTACTAAAAATCTTACTTATAATTGTAGGATAAGATATTTCTCTTCCAATCTTTATATTCTCAGTTATGTTGAAACCAGGTATTAACATAAATTCCTGATGTACCATTCCAATACCACATTCCATTGCTTTCAGAGGTGTATCTAGTTTCACCTCTTCTCCCATTATCTCTACCTTACCGCTAAAGCCTCCAGTAGAGTGGATTACAGGCATTCCAAACAAAATATTCATGAGTGTTGATTTTCCTGCACCATTTTCACCCATAAGAGCGTGTATCTCTCCAGGTTTAACCTTCAAAGAAACACCTTTTAATACTTTATTGCCATAATACTCCTTCACAATTTTACTCATATTAAGAACATATTGGGTGTTCAATGTTTTCCCCCCTGATTAGTCATATTCTCAAGAAATTCGTCGGCTTATAAGCTTATAAACCGACGAAAGCAATAACTTATTTATTATTAAATTCTAAAAATCATAATAATCACATAAAATCATGTAGAAGTTATCTATAGTTCCTGCAGCCTCATCCTCATAATTGGAAATGGTAGCTTTTCCTTCTCCACCAGCAATTTTGTTTATGATACCAAATAATACTTCTTCATCGAGAGTATCTTTAGTGTTACCCTCACAGAACTCAATGGCATATTCCACTCCAGCCTCTACCATGAGCATATTAACTGCAACATTCCAAGTAGACATTCTTCCTGCATTACCGCCTTCTTCAACCTTAGTTTTGGTCTGCTCAAGCATATAGTCAATATCTCCTTCATGACCGTCTACAGATATATTGAGAGCTGCTGGATAGCCATGATATGGTGATGGACAGCATTGTTGAGGGAATATAGCTCCTTGCTCTAGCACTGACTTAATTAAAGGCTCCTGCATAGAACAGTTAGTAGAGAAAAATGCAGTATCCTTACCATACTTTTCAACCTGACGAGGTACATCTTCTAGAATAAACTGCTGAGCTCCAGATACCCCTGCATCACCTGTTGGGTCTGGGGCGGTAACGTCAACATATTCTATCCCTAATTTCTCACAAGTCTTCATAAAAAGTTCTCTACGGGCTGCTATTGTTGCATAGCTTAAATGACGTGCAAAGGAATAATGAATAAAGGTCTCAGCCCCTTGCTTTTTAGCCTGTTCTATTACAGCTGTACCCATGCCTATTTCATCAACAAGCATTACTATATCAGCTTTACTGGCTATTGTAGCTGGATCTTCGGCAGCAACTCCACAGATAAATAACATATCCGGTCTTGTCTCTCTAACCTTATCTATAGCTGCACTAGCACCAGGAACTGCCTGTACAAATACTATAGCCTTAACCTCTGGATCACTAGAAAGAGCAACTACATTAGATATAGTAGTCTCTGTCTCAGTAGAAAAATTATCAGGATATGTTGCAGTTACAATCATATCGCCATACTTTTTAGCCATTTTTTCAGCTGCTCTGAATTCTTCTTCACCTTGAGAAACGGTTCCAGTGATAATACCGATTTTATAGTTCTCTTCTTCCACCTTATCCGGTGTCTTCTCCTCTCCTCTACAGCCTGCTAAAGTCAACAGCATCATCAAACTTAAAATACCTGTAGCAAATCTCTTCAATATCTTTACCTCCCCTTTTTTGTTAGAATATGTTCTTTATTATATATATGAAACAATATTCTAAACATTCTATTAACTTTTTAATTTCGAATAATACCATCTTACTATATTTATACTTATTTTACAATATATACCATTTAATTTTGTATTATACTCATCATAAATAAAGTAATAATAAAAAGTGCAGGGATAAGGCATTAAAATATACCAAAACCTTGCACTTTGAAGTGTATTTTTACGTTTTTGTTAAAATTCCATTTCTTTTATCCTCTTTAAAATCTCTCTAAACACCGGCCCCGCTGTATTGCTCCCCTGATATTCTATCCCCTCATCCTCGATCATATTAATATCAGGGACCATAACCACCATAGTATAATATTTGCTATCCTTCTTGAAGTAACCAGCAAACCAACCATATTCGTGATTAGTCTTGATTGTTTCTCCAGTTATGGGATCAACTGATTCTACTGGTTTCTCTGCTGTGCCAGTTTTACCGCCTATCTCAACTCCTTCTAAATTAGCAGACGCTCCCGTTCCGTTTATTACAGTGGTTCTCATGTATCCCTTAATTATATCAGCTGTTTCCTTAGATATAACCTTCTCTTTTTTAATAGGAAAGGTCATTACACTTTCACCCTTGTTATTGGTTACATCCTCTATTAACATTGGTTTAATATAATATCCTTCATTTACTATTGCCGATAAGGATGCAGCTACTTGTATTATAGAAGAGTCAATACTGCCGCCAAGGATTAAGCTATATTTATACTTAGAGTTTACTTTTCCCTTAGTTTCTTTATCTAAATTAAGTACTTTATCTAAATAACCCTGCCTCATTGAGAAGTTTTTCAGCTCCTCAGCGGTAAATTCATTGCCCAAATCTACAAAATAAGAATTACAAGATAGATTTATTGCCTTTTCCATGTTAACACGCCCATGACTCTTTCCCTTACAACTGTCGATTCCAGCACAGTAATATTCTGTCTCAGTACTAATTAAGTTATTTTCTAATGCATATTCGGCACTCATAAGCTTGTAGGTAGAACCTGGTGGATATCCATTTTGATCAGCTGCAATATTAATATTAACGTTATAATCATCCTTCTGAGCCATAGCTCTAATTTTACCCGTTTCAGCCTCTATAATAGTAGCTCCAATTTGTTTAAATTTGCTAAAGAGCTCATCTCTTAATACAGACTCTATAGTGTCCTGTAATTCTTTATTAATAGTCAAAGTAACATATGGTAGCTCTGGAACCTTATAGCCTTCCTGCTTTATATAGCCGCTTTTATCTACTTGAACCATGGCTTGAAGAAATTCGTTATTCTCCATATAGCTGTTTAACTTTCTCTCTAAGGAATCCATTTCCTTCAACTCATCATCTGAATTTTTAATATTGGTGAGTATATTGACTATATTGGAATTAGTAATATTATCAATAGCTTCTCTTTTAAATACATATATACCTTTTGTTTTTTTAACTATGGGAAGTAGCTTTTCATATGATTCTGCATTTATTAAGTAATACCTATTTCCAGAATTACCATTTAAGAGGCTGTTAATATCAAAATCCTCTATATTCTCTTTCATTATGTAGTTTATGGTCAATAGCTTATCCATATTATTTTCATAGTTATTAAGCTTAAATAGCCTAATATTAATAACAGCTACGTAATCATAATAGTAACTTTGAAGATATTTTCCATCTGATGATAATACTTGATACTTTAAACTGGATATAGCTTCTCCATAATTGTATTGCTTTTCTGCCATACCTTTGTAGTAATCTCTTTTTATCCACTGAAAATATATAAGTCTAGCTGAAAATATGACAAATAAACCTACTGTAATGATAAATAAAAATTTTATCCTGCTTTTATTTAAATTCCTATACAAAAAAACACCTCCTTTAAGATTATTAACTTAAAGGAAGTGTTTTAATACAGTTAGTTTTATTTTTGTAGAATATGCTTAATATTTGCAGAAATTATATCTATTGCAACTTTGTTATGTCCACCTTCAGGAACAATAAGGTCTGCATATCTTTTCGTTGGTTCTATAAACTGAAGATGCATTGGTCTAACAACAGTCAAATATTGATTTATTACAGAATCTACTGTACGACCTCTTTCATTTATATCTCTAACCAATCTTCTGATTATCCTTACATCAGCATCAGTATCAACGTATATTTTTATATCTAAAAGATTTCTTATCTCCGGGTCAGAAAGAACTAAAATTCCTTCAAGAATAATAATATCTCTTGGTTCTACCTTTACTGTCTCATCTTTTCGAGTATGGACAGAGAAATCATATATTGGCTTTTCTATATCTTTACCCTCTAGGAGTGTCTTTAGATGTGAAACCAAAAGCTCATTATCGAAAGCATCAGGATGATCATAGTTTGTCTTGACTCTTTCATCCATGGATAAATGACTTTGATCCTTATAGTAGGAGTCCTGTTCAATCATAGCTATACAGTCTTCGCTAAATTTGCTGCAAATCTCCTTTGCAACTGTACTTTTACCTGAACCTGTACCTCCTGTTATTCCTATTAAGATAGGCTTCTTCATTTAGTTGCTCCCCCTCTTTTCAATAGTAAGTCCTGGTTTCTTTTCTTTGATCAGCATATCATTTTCTTTTAATTCATTTTCACAGCTTATAGTATATATCATCTGAGCTTGAGGGGTTGAGGAAATTCTCTCTCCACTTATATTCTTTGGTTCTAATATCTTAATTTCAAAACAATCCCCTACAGGTCTAAGGACTTCTACAGTATCACCCTCAAAAACCTTGTTTCTCTGCTCAATGGTAGCAATATGATTTTTTTTATCATAAGACTTCACTACGCCAACTATATCAAAGTCTCTTATATAGCTTGATGTCTCATAAATTTGTTTATTTGTTTCTCCAAAGTAGAATCCAGTATGATACTTTCTATGGGAAACCTTGTTAAGTAAATCCATCCATTTCTTCTGGAACCTATAGTTATCTGGATCTCTGTAATAAGAATCAATAGCTTCTCTATAGGCTTTAACTACAGCTGCAACATAATAAGCACTCTTCATTCTTCCTTCTATCTTAAAGGAATATATACCACTTTCAAATAATTCTGGAATATGCTCTATCATACATAAATCCTTAGAATTCATTATATAGGTGCCATTCTCATCCTCATAAATTGGGTAATATTCACCCGGTCTCTTTTCTTCTACTAGGTAATATTTATATCTGCAAGGCTGTGCACAAGCACCTCTGTTTGCATCTCTACCGGTTAAATAATTTGAAAGAAGACATCTTCCAGAATAAGACATGCACATAGAGCCGTGTACAAAAGCTTCCAAATCACAGCTTTCACTTAAGTTTTCTCTAACTGTCTTGATTTCAGGGAAGGAGAGCTCCCTAGCAAGAACTATCCTCTTTACTCCGTTTTTATGCCAGAACTCCGCAGACTTCCAATTAACATTGTTTGCTTGAGTACTTAAATGAATCTCAAGATCAGGAGCCACTTCTCTAGCAGTAACAATTATAGAAGGATCTGAAACAATTATTGCATCTACATTGGCTTTATGAAGACTTATTATATACTCTTCTAATCCATTTAAATCATTATTATGAGGAAATACATTCATGGTTACATAAACTTGTTTACCTCTATCATGGGCATACTTAACCCCTTCTAATATATCTTCTTCAGTAAAATTATCAGCAAAGGCACGAAGATTTAATCTACTACCGCCCAAATAAACAGCATCTGCTCCAAAATCAATTGCTGTTTTTAACTTTTCTAAATTTCCCGCAGGAGCTAATAGCTCTGGTTTTCTCATGTCTTTATCCTCCTTCTAGTAACTGCTATCCCATCCCCCATGGGAATTACTGAGGTTATCAAGGTAGGATTCGCATTTACTTCATCAAGATACTTTCTCATTCGTTTTACTATTGTTATCTTTCTTCTTTTTATTAATTCATCAGAGGCAACCATTCCTCGAAACAGAACATTGTCAGCTACAATTACACCCTCTTTAGCTAGAAGCCTTAAGCAATGAGGTAAATAATGAATATAATGACCCTGACCTCCATCTAAGAAAATCATATCGAAGGTTCCTTCTAGACTAGCTAATATCTCTAGTGCTTCTCCTTCAAGAATTTTAATGTTCTTGTAGCCGTACCTCACTATATTATCTTTAGCTATAGCTATCATTCTAGAATCCCGTTCTATGGTTAAAATATCAACGTTATTGTCCAAGGACTCACTCATTAATATTGAGGAATAGCCAATTGCCGTTCCTAACTCCAAAATCCTCTTAGGGCGCTGTATAGTTGTAATTAGCTCTAAAAATCTTGAAGTTTCTTTCTGTACTATAGGAATATTATTATCAGCTGCGTAAGCCTCTAATTCTTTTATAACTGGTATATTATCTCTGATTAAACCTCTCAAATAATCTACCATATAATCATAAGTAATACCTTCCATTAATCGTCTCTCCTAATAGCCAAATTCACTTTTCTTTTGTAAGAAATCATTGTAATCATTAGTAAAATAGTGATTACCAGCCTCAGGGTTATACAAATAATATATGTAATTAGTAGTATCAGGCTTTAATGCTGCTTTTATAGCTTCTCTTCCTGGACTTGCAATTGGTCCTATAGGAAGAGTATCTATTATATATGTATTATATGGAGAGATTACTTTCAAATCATCATAAGTCAATATTTCCTTATGCTCTCCTAGGGCATATATAACTGTAGCATCAATCTGTAATTTCATTGGTATTTCTAATCGATTATAGATCACTGATGCTATGGTACTCATCTCTTCTTTGGTTTTGGCTTCTTTCTCTATCATAGAGGCCATAATTATATATCTTTCTATGTCTTCTTTAGGAATCTGGGTATTCTGGTCCTTTGCTATCTCCTGCAAAACCTCTTCGAACCTTGTAAGCATTATTCTAATAATATCCTCAGGAACTGAGTCTTTTTTAAACTCATAGGTATCAGGAAATAAAAATCCTTCTAGATTATATTTTTTCTCTGTTGATAAAGTAATATACTCAGGTATTGGATATCCCTTAACAGCATTAATAAATTCATCATAGGTACTAAGTCCATTTTCTTCTAAGGTTTTTGCAATTTTTTCTACATCGAAGCCTTCCGGTATAGTTACTCTTATACTATTTTCTTTTTCATTTCCTTGCGAAATAATATTAAGGAAAGACGCCAAATTATCTTTAGTAGAAATTTCATAGGTACCTGGTTTAATATTACCATCTATGTTGTTTAATTTAATATAGATTTTTATCAATGCTGTATTTTTTATTTTACCTTCTTCTTTTAATGACCCTAAAAGTTTGTACAGGGTATCTTCTTTTTCAATAGTAATTAAAACCTTCTCTTCATCACTAGAGAAAGGATTATTAACTACGGTGTTGTAGTAAAATATTCCTCCAGCTAAAGCTATAAGAAAAAAAACTAGAATAATAGTTATGACCTTCTTACCCATAATTTCCTCCCCAAAAAAGAATTATTGTTTATTTCTAGATACTACTCTTTTTCTCTCAGTGCTATCAAGGATTCTTTTTCTCATTCTAATATTCTTAGGAGTCACCTCTACTAGCTCATCGGACTTAATATAATCCAAGCATTGCTCTAGAGAAAACTTGTTTACTGGACTGAGTCTTAAGGAGTCATCGGATCCTGAAGCTCTTGTATTTGATAAATGCTTTCTTTTACATACATTTACCTCAATATCCTCGGCTCTTGAACATTCGCCAGCAATCATACCAGAGTATACTGGAGTTCCTGGTTCTATAAATAGGGTACCTCTTTCTTGTGCATTATACAAGCCATATGTAATAGCTTCTCCACTTTCAAATACAACTAAAGAACCTCTGCTTCTTTGTGATATATCACCCTTATAATCTTCATATCCGTGGAAAATATGATTCATTATACCGTTACCTCTTGTATCAGTCATAAATTCATTTCTGAATCCTATTAATCCCCTGGAAGGAACTATAAATTCAAGTCTGGTGTAGCCGTTAACCGCAGAGGTCATATTTACCATTTCAGCTTTTCTTGGTCCTAGCTTTTCCATAACTGGTCCCATAAATTCTTCTGGCACATCAATGGTAAGATATTCCATAGGCTCTTTTTTCTTACCATCTTCATTTTTAAATATTACCGTTGGCTTAGAAACCTGGAATTCATAGCCCTCTCTTCTCATAGTTTCTATTAATATGGACAGGTGAAGCTCACCTCTACCACTGACCTCAAAACAATCGGGAGAAAGCTCTTTAACTCTCAAACTAACATTAGTTTCAAGCTCCTTCATCAATCTGTCTCTTAAATGTCTAGAGGTAACAAAATCTCCTTCTTTTCCTGCGAAGGGAGAATCATTAACCATAAAATTCATATTTAAGGTTGGCTCATCTATATTAACAAAAGGTAGAGCTTCAGGGCAGGAAGCATCTGCTACTGTATCACCAATATTAGAGTCCCCCAATCCACTAATAGCTACTATATCACCTAAAGCAGCCTCCTCTGTTTCTACTCTTTTAAGTCCATCATAAACATATAGATTAGAAACCTTAGTATTAATCTGCTTTCCTTCATTATTAAGAAGTACTACTTGAGAATTTTTTCTAACACGGCCGCGTTCAATTTTTCCAATTGCTATCTTTCCTACATATTCATTAGAATCTAAGGTGGTTACAAGCATTTGGAAGGGTTCATCTATATATCCCTTTGGCGGTGCTACATTTTCAAGTATTGTCTCAAATAAAGGAATCATATCATTGTTTTCATCATCAACTTCCATTCTTGCAAAGCCTTCTCTAGCTGATGCATACACTATTGGAAAGTCAAGCTGCTCATCGGATGCTCCAAGCTCCACGAAGAGGTCGAAAACTTCATCAATAACATTCATAGGACGTGCATCTTTTTTATCTATTTTATTTATAACAACTATTGGTAAAAGATCTAGCTCAAGAGCCTTCCTTAAAACAAACTTTGTTTGAGGCATTGGACCTTCGTATGAGTCAACAACTAGTAAAACGGAATCTACCATTTTAAGAACACGTTCAACCTCACCACCAAAATCTGCATGTCCAGGTGTATCAACAATATTAATTCTGATATCCTTGTAGTGTATTGCAGTATTCTTGGATAATATAGTTATTCCTCTCTCTTTTTCAAGGTCATTTGAATCCATGACTCTTTCATCAACCTTCTCGTTAACTCTAAAAACATTACTCTGCCTTAACATAGCATCCACAAGGGTAGTCTTACCATGGTCTACATGGGCAATAATTGCAATGTTTCTTATATCCTTACGTATATATAATTCCATTTCTTTTCCTCCGATTGTTTACTTTAAAAAAAATTGGATACATAGGTATCCAATTTAAATAACCATAACTATTCTAAGCTTTGAATGCTTAAAAGTCAATATTTCACTACTTATTAATTAGATTTCCATGATAATTGGTAATATCATTGGTTTTCTCTTTGTTTTTTCATACAAGAAAATTCTTAGAGCTTCTTTAATTTTTGATTTTAGTGTCGACCAATCTCTAATGCCCTTATCTTCACATTCCTTTAAGGTTTGCTTAACTATCTCTTTGGCATTATCCATGAGATCCTCTGACTCCCTTACATATACAAAGCCCCTGGATATGATGTCTGGTCCTGCTATAACACTGCTGCTTTCCTTTTCAATAGTAACAACAACTGTTAATATACCATCCTGGGATAGGTGCTTTCTGTCTCTAAGTACAACGTTACCTACATCTCCTACTCCGTATCCATCAACAAAAACATTTCCTGATACTACCGTACCATTTTTTCTTAGCATGTCTCTTCCCACTTCTATCACATCACCATTTTCAGGGATTAATACATTTTCAGGCTTAAGACCCATCTTTATTGCTAATTCTGTATGCTGCTTAAGATGTCTATATTCACCGTGTACAGGGATAAAATACTTAGGCTTCACTAAAGCATGCATTAGCTTTAATTCTTCTTGACAAGCATGACCTGATACATGAACATCTGCTAAGGCTTCGTATACAACCTCTGCACCTTTTTTAAATAGCTGATTAATTACCTTTGATATGAGCTTTTCATTACCTGGTATTGGTGAAGCAGAAATAATTACTAAGTCTCCAGGACTAATAGATATCTTTTTATGATCATTATTAGAAATTCTTGATAGGGCAGACATTGTCTCTCCCTGACTTCCTGTAGTTATAATGACAGATTTCTCTGGTGGATATTTGTTGATAGCATCAACACTTATCAAGGTATCCTTTTCTAGCTCTAGGTATCCAAGCTCTAAGGCAACATTGACATTGTTCTCCATGCTTCTTCCGGATACAGCCACCTTCCTGCCATATTTGTGAGCAGCAGTAATTATTTGTTGTAGCCTATGGATATTAGAAGCAAAGGTAGCTACCAATATTCTGCCTGTAGTTTGAGAGAAAATATT
This sequence comes from Alloiococcus sp. CFN-8, assembly GCF_049943125.1. Lineage (GTDB taxonomy): Bacteria > Bacillota > Clostridia > Clostridiales > Clostridiaceae > JAEXZL01. Next base: position 3,433,546 of record NZ_CP188040.1, on the reverse strand, counting down.
TTCAAAGGTTACTCCCACGGTGCTTTCAGACATGGTATATCCAGGTCTTTCAACATTTGTGCTATCTGCTAATAGAAGTAAAACTCCTTTTCTACCTAATTCAGCAAATCTAGCTAAGTCTATAATTTCTCCATCGATAGGTGTATAATCCACCTTAAAATCTCCTGTATGGATTATTACTCCTAATGGTGTATGTATAGCTATAGCAACAGAATCTGCTATACTATGGTTTGTTTTAATGAATTCAACAGACATATATTGAAGTTTAACGATGTCTCTTGGAGCAACAATTTTCAGTTCTACTGAACTTAAAAGCCCATGCTCCTTTAACTTATTCCCCACTAAGCCTAAAGTTAACTTAGTTCCATAAACTGGTACATTTAGCTGTTTCAGAAAATATGGTAATGCACCTATATGGTCCTCATGTCCATGGGTCAGAAAAATTCCTTTTACTTTTTCTTTGTTTTTTATTAAATAGCTGATATCAGGTATTACAATATCAATTCCGTACATATCCTCATCAGGAAATGCAAGTCCGCAATCAATAACTATAATTTCTTCTTTATATTCGAAGGCAGTAAGATTTTTTCCAATTTCGTTTATTCCGCCTAAAGGAATTACTTTTACTTTACCTTTTTCTCTTTTCATCAGCATCCCTCCTTATATTTTATTATTTTTCTGACGAACATTTTTAATTTTCCGTTTTACACTTGCTGCAGGTACCAAAAAACTTAACGCTATGGTCCATTATTTTAAAATCATATTGAGTTTCTATAATGTTTTCTATATTTTCTAGAAGATCTTCCTCAACCTCAATAACGTCTCCACAATTGCTGCAAACTAAATGATGATGTCTATGATTTTCATTTTCATGTACTAATTCATATCTTGCACAGCCATCTTCTAAGTCAAGTCTATATATTATTCCCATTTCCTCTAATAATAATACAGTTCTATAGACTGTAGCAAGACCTATCTCTGGGCACTGTTCTTTAACATCATCGTAAATTTCTTCCACGGTAAGATGCTTACCTTCATTCTGAAGAAAACCATTTAATATAGCTCTTCTTTGAGGAGTTAATTTATATCCCCTCTGTTTTAAGTTTTCTTTTAATTTCTGTATATCTTCTATGGATAAATTTGACATAGGTTTACCTCTACTAATTTAATTCACTATCAGAAAAGATAGTGCTATATGCTTCTGCTACCATAGCAAATTCTTCTTCATCTTCAACAGTAGCTAACATTTCATTACCTTCGCTATCTGTTACTATTTTAAGAGCAATTGCATCTCCTTCTTCATCATCAATAGGTGTTACAATAAAATACTCTTCATCTTCAATGTCAAGCTTAGTTATCACTTCAAACTCAGTTTCAACACCATTTTCATCCTGAAGAACTATTGTTTCGATATCATTGTTCATTTAATTTTACCTCCTCTTTTCTAGATTTAATTTATCTAAATATCCTTGTAGTATGTAAACAGCAGCTAGCTTATCTACGATTTTACTTCTCTTCTCTCTAGATAAATCAGCTTCCAGCATCGCTCTGTGAGCTGCAACGGTTGTGAGCCTCTCATCCCAAAAAACCACCTCTATCTGAAGCTTATTTTTAAGATAATTACAATATTTTATGACCTTCTCTCCTTGTGGACCTATAGAGCCATTCATATTTTTAGGCATCCCTGAAACAATAAGCTGAGAATTATATAAGTCTACATACTTTTTAATTTCAGCTGTATCCTTCTCTTTATTTTTTCTATGTATAGTAGTTATACCCTGCGCGGTAAGGCCCAGAGGATCGCTTACGGAGACACCTATGGTTTTGTCTCCAATGTCTAAACCTATTATTCTCATGATTACTCCCTTTACTTAAATAAAAAGTGCCTTATGGGCACTTTTCATTTATTTGATTTCCAAATAAGCTTTAATTACCTCTTCAAGGATTTCATCTCTTTCTAACTTTCTAACCAAGGCTCTTGCACCTTTATGGTTAGTTATATATGTTGGATCTCCAGAGATTAGGTATCCTACAAGCTGATTAACAGGATTATACCCTTTTTCACTCAAAGCTTCATATACTTCAGTTATAATTGACTTTGTCAGCTCTTTTTTATTACTTGAAAAATCAAAATGCATAGTGTTTTCATTAATACCCATATATGCGCTGCCTAAGATAGTTAAGCAGCTTCACCCCCTTGCTAATATTTTGAAAGCAAAGATTAGTTTATCATTATTATTATCTATATTCTAACTCAATATACAAGCAATATTAAATATCTAACTTTATTATAGAACAAATTGCGTAAAAAGTATACTAATTAATAATACTTTTCAATAAACTCTTTAATTTATCAATTGCTTCCTGTGCTTTGTTTGGTAATTTCCCACCAGCTTGAGCCATATCTGGTCTTCCACCGCCGCCGCCGCCAGCAACAGCAGCTACTTCTTTAATTATTTTTCCACAATGTACTCCTCTTGAGACTAAGTTCTTTGATGCCATAGCAACAAAGCTCACCTTATCTTCTGAAGTACCAGCTAAAAGTACCAATATATCTCCACCCTTATCTCTAAGCTTTTCTGCCAGCTCTCTTAAAGAATTGGTGTCGATATCTTCAAGCTTATAGGAAATAAATTTAATTCCATTTACTTCTTCTGCACTGTTTAAAATTTCTTCTTCTAAACCAGAAACCATTTTTTGTTTCAGCTCATGAATTTCTTTTTCCTTGTCCTTGAGCTCACTTACTAAATTGTTAAGCTTATTAACAAAGTCTTTTTCATTACTTTTAATAATATCCGCAGCATTACTTAATAAGCTGAGCTTATTTTCAATATATTCTATAGCATTAAAGCCAGTCAAAGCTTCGATTCGTCTTACTCCAGCAGCTACACCAGTTTCAGATAGTATTTTAAACAATCCTATTTCTCCGGAGTTTCTAACATGGGTACCACCACATAGCTCCTTACTATAACAGCCTGCTGACACAACTCTTACTTTATCAGAATACTTTTCATTAAATAATGCCATGGCTCCAGCTTCCTTAGCCTCAGTTAAAGTCATTTCTTCAGTAGCAACCTCGTAAGCCTTCATTATTTCCGTATTAACTATCTTTTCTATCTTCGTAAGCTCTTCTATGGTTAAGGAAGAGAAATGAGTAAAGTCAAATCTTAATCTATCCTCACCAACATAGGAGCCTGCCTGATTTACATGATCTCCTAATACATCCTTTAAGGCCTTATGAAGCAAATGTGTAGCTGTATGATTCTTACATATATTGCTTCTTCTATCACTGTCTACTGTAAGGAGAACCTTATCCTCTACGCTAAAGCTTCCTTCCAGCATCTTTACTAGATGAATTATTTTTCCTGAAGCATTCTTCTTACAATCTACAACCTGAGCCTTGCCTTTATCTGATGTTATATAGCCTCTATCGCCTACCTGTCCTCCCATTTCAGCATAGAAAGGAGTATCTAGAGTTATAATAAAGCCTTCCTCTCCTGCAGATATTTTATCAGAGAAATCCTCCAGACCTGAAGATATAACAGCTATTTGTGATTCACCCTTGAGATGATCATAACCAACAAAGGATGTGTTTAAGTCCTTGTCAATTTTATTTATGATTCCATCCTCTGAACCCATATAATTGGATTCTCCTCTGGCACTTCTAGCTCTATTCCTTTGTTCTTCCATCTCTTTATTGAAATCCTCCACATTAAGGGACATAGATTTTTCTTCGAGGATTTCTTGAGTTAACTCTAGTGGGAAGCCATAAGTATCATATAGCTTAAATGCCTTTTCTCCTGGAAGAACTTTTTCATTTTTCTCTTCCATCTCATTTATATAATCATTTAAAATCATCATACCTGAATCAATAGTTTCATTAAACTTAGCTTCCTCAATTGAAACAACTTTTAGGATATAATCCTTCTTTTCCTTTAATTCAGGATAAGCTCCCTGATAATTTTCTATTACACTTTCTACAACCTTAGTAAGAAATGCTTCCTTAATTCCTAAAAGCCTGCCATGTCTTGCAGCTCTTCTCAGCAATCTTCTAAGAACATAGCCTCTACCTTCATTAGAAGGTAGCACTCCATCGGATATAAGCATAGTAAAGCCCTTGGTATGATCTGTGATAATTCGTAAGGAGATATCAGACTTAGAGGAAGCACCATAGGAAACCCCTGCAATATCACTAATCTTGTTTAGTATATTTTTCACTGTATCTATTTCAAATATATTATTTACTCCCTGCATAATGGTAGCTATTCTTTCCAGACCCATACCTGTGTCAATATTAGGATTTGGCAGCCTATTGTAATTTCCTTCACTGTCCTTATCAAACTGAGTAAATACTAGATTCCAAAATTCAATAATCTGGTCTTTATCTGAGGCTTCTAGAAACTCTTCTACAGTATTTACCTTATGTCCTATACGGTCATAATGAATCTCTGAAGAAGGGCCACAAGGACCTTCGCCTATTTCCCAGAAGTTATCCTCTTTACCTAACCTGAATATCCTACCTGGCTCGATATCAGTATTGTTAACCCAATAATCATAAGCTTCATCGTCATCAAGATAGATAGTAACATATAATCTATCCTTAGAGATTTTTAATACCTCCGTTACAAATTCCCAGCCCCATATTATAGCTTCCTTTTTGAAATAGTCACCAAAAGAAAAGTTTCCAAGCATCTCGAAAAAGGTACCATGCCTTGAGGTTTTACCCACATTTTCTATATCCCCAGTTCTGATACATTTTTGACAGGTTGTCATCCTATTTCGTGGTGGTGTTTTTATCCCTGTAAAATAAGGCTTTAAAGGTGCCATTCCAGCATTTATTAACAACAAACTATTGTCATCCTTAGGAACCAAGGAAAAACTATCTAATCTTAAATGATTTTTGCTTTCAAAAAATCTTAAATAGGCTTCTCTAATTTCATTTGCACCCATAGATTTCATCATATATCCCTCCGTTAATTTAAAATATAAAAAGCCCTCATCCCTAAACAAGGGACGAAGGCATGCTCCGCGGTACCACCCTAATTATGTATTTAAACATCACTTTATCATTATTAAACTCCAAGATAGCTTCAATATGCTTAATAAGAAGTTTTCACCAACCACTTCCTCTCTGTATACGCTACATATCTACTCATTCTCTTCATTGTTTAATTATTAATTTATAGTGAAAATTATATGACAAGAAAGATTTTATGTCAATAATAGAAGCAATTTATTTTATATTATTTATTCCATATACTTAGTTGTTAGCTTCTCATAAATAATCAAAATAGATGATAATTAATATCCTCATATATTACCTTAACAATTACAGCCGCAGGTACTGCTAATACCATTCCTATAAAACCACCGAGCTGTTGACCAAGTAAAAGCAGAAGTATAATCATTACTGGATGGATGCTTATACTATCTCCAACTAGCTTAGGAGATAGTAAATCTCCCTCAATCTGCTGAATTGCAAACATTAAAACTGCTGTCCATATTGCCTTTTCCGTAGACTGTATAAGTGCGAATAAAACCGCTGGAATAGCACCAATAATTGGGCCAAAATAAGGAATAATATTGAGCACTGCATTAAATAATGAGAGCCATAATGGAAAATCCACACGTAAAAATACAAGGGCAATAAAGGTTAGAACACCAATAATAAATGATAGAATCAGCTGGGAAAACACATATCTCGATAGTACTTTATCTGCATCTCTAGCTATATTTTTAAGTAGCTGTCTTTCCTTTCCGGGAAGTATTAATAAAAGCTTCTTAGCTATAAATTCTCCATCACTTATAAGATAATAGGTTAAAACAGGTATCAAAGCTAATTTAATAAGCATACTGCCTAAGCCTAATAATATATCAATTAGGTTTTGGGAGAAATCAATCACCATGGTATTTAAAGCATCATATATATGGGACGTATTGTTATTAATAAAGCCTATATTATTTAGATTTAACTTCCCTACAAGGCTTTCTAATACTGTTTCACCCTCATAGATAATCTTTTCTAAATTCAAGCTTTCTTTAAATAATATAGGAATAAAAAAAGTGATTATTCCTATCACAATTATTATAATTGATAGTATTATACCAAAGGCTGCAAGCTTTTTATTTATGCCTTTATTTACTAAAAATCTATGAAATGGTCTAAATACATAAGCCAATATATATGATGATAAAATTATTTGAATCAGCTCTCTTAGAACCACTGAATTAATATAAAGAATTAATAATAGTATTATCATTATAGGTATCAACAAAGCAACAAAGATTCTTTTTATTATTCCTTTAGTACTAATTCTCACAGTTAATACCCCCATCATTTTTGTGAGGCATAGAATAAAGCTTAATTTTACTATCTGTCTCAAAGAAGAGCATATAATCCTCTCCTAAAATACACTTTCTTGGGATGAGAATGCTTTTACCATCAATAAGCTTATGAATAAGTCCAGAGGAAATAAGAATCCCCTTAATCTCATAGGTTTTCCTTTCAATTATAATATCTTCAATTACGCCCATGAGTATCCCTCTACTGTTATAAACCTCTAAGTCTCTAATCTCCCTAAAGGGAATGAAAGCTTCTTTATTAAATGAAGTGGCTATCATGAGCTTATCTACTGTGACTATATTTTCTACTAGAACCTGCTGACTCTTTTTAAATAAATTCAGGGATGATACTGAAAAGCCTGTAACTAAATTATTATGAAAATCTATAAGAACATCATTAATATATCCTAATGTTTTTCCTTTTACATTTACAACTTTCATGTACTGGAAGTCTTTAGCTCTATACATATAACCCTCCCTTCTCTACTTTAGTAATTATTAACTGATATATAAAAAAAATACCCTATTAAAGGGTATTTTTCATTCTTTCTTTTCTATTCTCCATGAACAGCATCATGGATATCATCATGCTCTTCATAATCCCAAGCTTCTAATCCTTGATTGATTCTATAATCGTTAATAGCTTTGTGTATAGCCTCCTCAGCTAAAACTGAGCAGTGCATTTTTACAGGTGGTAATCCATCTAATGCTTCAGCCACAGCCTTATTAGTTAAGGTCCATGCCTCTTCTAAAGTCTTTCCTATAATGAGCTCTGTAGCCATACTGGAAGAAGCAATAGCAGATCCACAGCCAAAGGTTTTAAATTTTACATCCTTTATTATGTCATCCTCTACCTTGAGATAAATCTTCATAATATCTCCACACTTTGCATTTCCAACTTCTCCGACGCCATTAGCATCCTTTATTTCTCCAACATTTCTAGGGTTTCTAAAATGGTCCATAACCTTATCTGAATATATCATTATTTGTTCTCTCCTTTTATAAAATCTTCCCATAATGGTGACATGTCTCTAAGTCTCTGAATAATTGGAGGTAACACCTCTATTACATAATCTACATCTTCCTCAGTACTTCCATCTCCTAAGGTTAACCTTAAGGAACCATGAGCTATCTCATGAGGTAAGCCTATTGCCAGAAGAACATGGGATGGGTCTAAGGAACCAGATGTACATGCACTTCCACTGGAAGCACATACGCCTTCAAAATCTAAGGATAATAATATTGCCTCTCCTTCAATAAATCTAAAACATATATTAGCATTACCAGGAAGCCTATTTTCTCCTGACTTTGGTCCATTCAAATGACTATAAGGTATCTTTAATAGTCCTTCAACCAATCTATCTCTTAATTTTATAAGCTTCTTATTCTTTTCTTCTATGTTACTAGTTGCTAGTTCAATGGCCTTGCCGAGACCAACAACACCAGGAATATTTTCTGTTCCAGCTCTTTTTCCTCTTTCTTGTCCTCCACCATGAATAAGATTGTCTATTCTTATTCCTTTTCTTATATATAAAGCTCCAATTCCTTTAGGGCCATAAAATTTATGAGCGGATAAAGACAATAAATCTATCTTTAATTCCTTCACATCTATTTCTATATTTCCAATAGCTTGAACGGCATCGGTATGGAAATATATTTTCTTTTCCCTGCAAAGGTTACCTATTTCTTTTATAGGCTGTATTGTTCCTATTTCATTGTTTGCAAACATTATTGATACCAGTATTGTTTTATCAGTTATAGCTGCTTTTAATTCTTCTATGTTTACAAAGCCATCAGCATCAACATCTAGGTAGGTTACTTCAAAACCATTCCTCTCTAGATATTCGCAGGCATGAAGCACTGCATGATGCTCAATTTTTGTAGTTATAATATGATTTCCTTTATTTCTATGAGCGAAGGCAATTCCTTTAATAGCCCAGTTATCTGCTTCAGAACCCCCTCCTGTAAAGAATATTTCCCTATCCTCTGCGCCTATGGCTTTAGCGACTCTTTCTCTGCTTAGGTCAATAGCTCTCTTTGTTTCTCTTGATAATCCATAAAAGGATGATGGATTTCCATACTTTTCAGTGAAATAAGGAAGCATTTCATTTAATACCTCTTCCTTAACATAGGTTGTTGCTGCATAATCCATATAAACTGTTTTATTCATTTATTTCACTCCTATTAACAAGATTCAAGGTCAATCTTTCAGTGTTTAGTCTAACATAATCATCTAACAAATCTTGAAGGCTGACTGATTCCATAACAGAATCAATACTATCTTTAATTTTTTGCCATAAAATCCTTGTAGCACAGCAATCAACGTTACTGCAGGAAACACCATCTACACAATCTGATATCTCTATAGGTCCTTCCAGCACATACATTATATCTGCTACAGTAATATTCTTAGGTTCCTTATTAAGCACATATCCCCCTTGAGCACCACGAATACTCACAATAAGCTTCGCTTTACGAAGAGGAGCGAATAGCTGTTCTAAATAATATTCAGATATACCCTGTCTTTGAGATATGCTCTTTATTGAAACTGGTCCTTCAGTACAATGAATAGCTAAGTCAACCATAGCCTTAACTCCATATCTACCTTTAGTTGATAGCTTCACAACATCACTCCTTAATTCTGAGTAAATTACTACAGATTAACAAAATCATAATATCAAATCCTAGTATTAAAGTCAACAATGATTTTAACCTAACGTGAAAAAAATATCATTTACTTTTATTTTTTATTTCTAACCAGTACTTTTCGATACTGTCTTCATATTTGTTGTTACCTGGTATATAAAACTTTTTATTTGATAAGCTATTTGGCATATACTGCTGTTTTACATAATGATGAGGATAATCATGAGGATATTTATACCCCTCCATTCTTCCAAGGTCCTTAGCACCTTTATAATGGCCATCTCTAAGATGGATTGGTATATCGCCAATATTATAATTATTTAAAGCATCTAGGGCACTACCAATCCCCATAACAGCACTATTGGATTTTGGGGCCGTTGCTAGTAGTATAACTGCCTCAGCAAGGGGTATTTGAGCCTCCGGAAAGCCTAACTGCAGAGCAGCGTCGGTACATGCCTTAACAATAGCGATCCCCTGTGGATATGCTAGACCTATATCCTCCGCTGCTATCACAAGCAACCTTCTAATAATCGTAGATAAGTCTCCTGCTTTGACGAGCATGGCTAAATACAAAAGAGCAGCATCAGGATCACTTCCTCTGATAGATTTCTGAAAGGCACTTATAATATCATAGTGCTTATCACCATCTCTATCATAGGTGAAATTATTTTGAGTTAATTGAGAAGCAAGCTCTTTATTTATGGTAACTTCATTTTTTGATGAAGTTTTAATCATAAGCTCTAATACATTTATGGCCCTTCTTAAATCTCCCTGTGAGCCATTACTGATAATCTCTAATGCTTCTCTTTCAAAATCTATCGTCTTATGAGTATATTCTCCTCTTAATATATCAATAGCTCTTTCTAAGCCTAATAATATATCTCTATTCTCTAGTGGCTTGAACTCAATTACAGTAGCTCTGCTTAATATAGCTTTAAAAACATAAAAATATGGATTTTCTGTAGTGCTCCCTATTAAGGTTATCTGTCCATTTTCCATAAACTCAAGCAAAATTTGCTGAGTTCGTTTAGGAAAATGATGAATTTCATCAATATATAACAATATACCCTTATATCCCATAAAGGTATTTATTTCATTTATTACTTCTTTTATATCCTTTGTACTATCTGTAGTGGCATTTAGCTTATGAAACCGCTTATTAGTCATCTCCGCAATAATATAAGCTAAAGTAGTTTTTCCAACTCCCGAGGGACCATAAAAGATCATGTTAGGAGTAAAACCTGACGAAATAATTCTATTTAGTATTTTCCCTTCCCCAAGGATATGCTCTTGCCCAATTATATCTTTAATCTCTTTAGGCCTTATCCTATCTGCTAATGGTCTTTCCATATTCTTCACCTCTCGTATCACTCACATTCTAACATAATTAATTCACTTGTAACAATATAACTACATAATTAAAAACTTAATTAAAAATGACTCCCTATAAAGAGAGTCATTTTTTAACCTTTGATATAATTGCAGTAATTATTATATAGCTATTTATCCATATATATAATCATTAGGTTTTGTATTAATTATTAAAATAGCAATCCTTTACCTCTGCATAGAAAGCAACATGATTATCCTCATCATAATACCAGGATTCCTTAGAATCATCCTTAATCTGATCTGGTCTTATTTCATGCTTATATAATATTTTACATTCGAAATATACTCCACAATTATCTATTATAGGTACATCTACTTCTCTCGCTTCCTTTAACTCAAGACCCGATGCCTTATATTTGTCAACATCCCTACCTGATTTTGAGCCAAAGAAATTTAAAGCTTTCTTTAATTCACTATTAGTAGGAACACTAATTGTAAAGCTATCACCCTTTTCTAAAATATTATATATATATCTTGATTTTCTGATCATTATTGTAACCACCGGCTTGCCCCACAAATATCCCATGGTAGCCCAAGATATCGTTGAAGTATTAATATCTTCTCCGCTCTTAGTGGTTAAAAATCCTCCTTGCTTCGATATATACTTTATACCCTTGTCCATACAACGTATAAAATCCAATACCATTCCGATTCCTCCTATTACTATATTAACAATATTATAACATACAATCTAGAATAATTTAATTTCAGATACAAAGTACAATAAAAATTTACTTTTATTTTTAAATATTTATGAACTTATCTCATATCTAAAAAACTGCCCAGATTAAATCCGAGCAGTAAAACATTCCTTTTAAATACTTAAAATAAAATTTAATTTTACAGCTATAAATTAATGTTCATAACACCAATTATTTATAAAGAGGATATTTATCGCAAAGAGCTTTAACTCTATCCTTAGCTTCGTTAATTCCATCTTCAGGCTTTTCTGTTATCAGGTTAATTATATAGGCTATTTCTTTCATTTCCTCTTCCTTAAAGCCTCTCGTAGTTACAGCTGGAGTTCCAATTCTTATTCCGCTGGTAACGAAGGGACTAAGAGTTTCAAAGGGTACTGTATTCTTATTCACAGTTATCCCAACACTATCTAGAAGCTTTTCCATATCTTTACCAGTAATTTTCTTATTAGTTAAATCTACCAAAATCAAATGATTATCGGTTCCTCCACTTACTAGATTAAATTCAAACTTCTTAAGCTCTTCTGCTAAAACAGCTGCATTCCTTACTACCTGTTTGCTATATTCCTTAAAGCTATCTTCCATTGCCTCCTTAAAGCATACGGCTTTTGCTGCAATAATATGCATTAAAGGTCCTCCCTGCATTCCTGGGAAAATACTTTTATCTATATCTTTAGCATACTTTTCTTTGCATAAGATAGCTCCGCCTCTTGGTCCTCTAAGAGTTTTATGAGTTGTGGTTGTTACGAAATCTGCATAAGGAATTGGTGAAGGATGTAGCTTTGCTGCAACTAAGCCAGCGATGTGAGCCATGTCCACCATAAGATAAGCGCCTATCTCATCTGCTATTTCTCTAAACCTTTTAAAGTCAATAGTCCTAGGATAAGCACTAGCACCAGCTACGATTAGCTTAGGTTTTTTTTCTAGGGCAATTTTTCTAACCTCTTCATAATCTATCATTCCAGTTTCCTTAGAAACCTCATAGGATACAATATTAAATAGCTTACCAGAAAAATTCACAGGGCTACCATGAGTTAGATGTCCACCATGACTCAAATTCATACCTAATATGGTATCACCAGGGTTTAAAACAGCAAAATAAACTGCCATATTAGCCTGAGATCCAGAGTGTGGTTGTACATTTACATGCTCTGCTTCAAAAAGCTCTTTTAATCTTTTCTTTGCTAAATCTTCTACTTTATCTACTACTTCACACCCACCGTAGTATCTCTTATTAGGATAACCCTCAGCATATTTATTATTAAGTGGTGACCCCATAGCCTCCATCACTGCCATTGAAGCGAAATTTTCAGAAGCTATAAGCTCTATATTATGCTTTTGTCTGTTCTCTTCCTCCTGAATTAAATCTAAGATTTCTAAATCCGTATCCTTCAAGTTATCAAAGTTCATTTTCACACCTCATCAGTTATATTTGTAATAACATTATAAATTTTATTTCCAGCTAATTCAATAATAATATAACAATCCAAGGAAGAAATGCATACAATAATAATATTGAGTATTTTAAAAAATGTTGCTATAATACATCAGACAAATAAATAAGGAGAAAATATTATGCAGGAAAGTTCTATAGTAAAGTTAGCTGCAGAAGCAGGAAAAATAATATTAGAAAACGGCGGAGAAACCTATAGAGTTGAGGAAACTATTAACAAGATATGCTATTCCTACGAGGTAGAATTTGTTGAAAGCTTTGTAACACCAACTGGAATAATGGTATCCACCTTTACTTCCAGCGGTAAAAATATTTCCGTTATAAGAAGGATTAAGAAAAGATCCGTGGATTTAGAAAAGATATATAAAGTGAATGAGCTTTCTAGAGACATAGCTGAAAGAAAGCTATCTCCAGAGGATTTTCAGATAAAGCTTCAAGAAATCAACTCAAATTTAAGATACAATTCCATAACCACCTTATTTTATTCAGGTATTGCAGCCAGTGCCTTTACCTTATTGTTTAATGGTGGATTTAGTGATGCAATTGTAGCTTTTATTATTGGAGTAGTTATTAAATATATTACCTCCCTAATCTCAGATTATAAAATCAATCCATTTTTTATAAATATAATTGGTGGAGCTATCACATCTATAATGGCACTATCCTCCGTGGCTATGGGTATAGGACAGGATGTTGATACTATAATTATTGGATCAATAATGCTTTTAGTTCCAGGTATAGCAATTACTAACGCCATTAGAGATACAATTGCTGGAGATTTATTATCAGGAGTCTCTAGAGGTGTGGAGGCAGTATTGGTAGCTATAGCTATTGCCATTGGCAGTGGTGTGGTTATATCTCTTTGGCAGAATATATTTGGAGGTGTTTTTTAATGTTTACAAGCTGTATATATGCTTTTTTTGCATCTTTAGGATTCGGAATTATATTCAACATACGTGGCAAAAAGCTTTATTTCGCCGCTTTAGGAGGATCCCTAGGTTGGTTTATTTATTCCTTATCTCTTAAAACACTTCCACCAATGTATTCCTTAACCCTTGCTGCTCTAGGCTTCAGTATTTATTCTGAGATAATGGCTAGGATTCTCAAGTCACCAATTACAATATTCGTTATCTGCGCTCTCATCCCATTGGTACCTGGAGGAGGTATGTATTATACAATGCTCTATATACTACAGGACAATTTGACCATGGCCATAGAAACTGGGATAGAAACCATATCAAATGCAGGCTCACTGGTTATGGGCATACTTGTAGTTTCTTCAATAATGAAGATATTAAATAACAAAAAGCAAAATATAAACATAAATATTGAAAAAAGCACTTCTGAATGAAGTGCTTTATTTTATAAAAGAATTTAGTGTGTCTATCAGCTGTTCCAATCCTTCTTCCTGTTCACTACCATGCTCAACACCCATACAATTTCTCGCATAGTTCTCTATTAAAAGGCCACCTACCTTATTTATCGCAGCCCTAACTGCAGCTATCTGCACAAGAACATCCTTGCAGCATACCTGACTATCTACCATTTTATATATTCCCTTAACCTGACCTTCTACTCTTCTTAATCGTGTTAATAGATTTTTTTGAAGCTCTTCGTTAATATCCGTTTTTTCTATATCCTTGTCCATAGAAACCTCCTTATACCTATACCCCGTATGTAACTGTATAATACCATGGATTAATAAAAATTTCAAACATTACATAAAAGATAATAACACAAAAGATACCATCGAATATACGATGGTATCCTTATACTAATTTTTACTCACATTTATTATATCCAAGCCTAGTTCCTTAAGCTGTTTATCATCAACGATATTTGGAGCTTCTGTTAGATAGCAGAAAGCATTTTGATTTTTAGGGAAGGCTATAACATCCTTAATGTTATCTATTCCAGCTAAGAACATAACCATCCTATCAAAACCAAAAGCTAAACCGCCGTGTGGTGGTGGACCGAACTTAAAGGCCTCAAGAAGGAATCCAAATCTTTCCCAGGCTGATTCCTTAGTAAAGCCAAGAACTTCGAACATCTTTTCTTGAAGTTCACTATTATGTATTCTAATACTGCCTCCACCAAGCTCTTCACCATTTAATACCATGTCATAAGCCTTTGCTCTAACCTTTTCAGGAGCTGTACCTAAAAGCTCTATATCTTCATCCATAGGCGCTGTGAAAGGATGATGGGCTGCGAAGTATCTTCCTTCTTCTTCATCATATTCTAACAATGGGAATTCAGTAACCCACAAGAAGTTATATTGTTTATCTTCCTTAATGAGATTATACTTTTTAGCTAGCTCTAATCTTAAAGCACCTAATGCCTGGAATACAACTGCATCCTTGTCTGCTACTATTAATACTATATCCCCAGTTTCTGCTTCTGTTTTTCTTATGATACTGTTTATTTGCTCATCAGAAAGGAATTTGCTGATAGGTGATTTTATTCCATCTTCCTTTAAAGCTATCCATGCCAAGCCTTTAGCTTTATAGGTCTTAACAAATTCTCCTAGCCTATCTATATCTTTTCTTCCCATAGAAGCTCCACCCTTAAGAGTTATAGCTCTAACGGAGCCGCCATTTGCTAGAGCGTCAGAAAACACTTTAAAGTCACAAGCTGAAGCCTCTTCACTTATATTTTTTAATTCCATTTCAAATCTTGTATCAGGCTTATCACTGCCATACCTATCCATAGCTTCTTTATAAGGAAGTCTCTTAAAAGGTGTCTTAACATCAACATCCAGCACCTTCTTAAAAACATAAGCTATGAGCTCTTCATTAAGCTTTATAACATCATCCTGCTCAACGAAGGATAGTTCAATATCTACCTGAGTAAATTCAGGCTGACGATTTGCTCTTAAATCTTCATCTCTAAAGCATTTAACTATTTGGAAATATCTATCAAAGCCTGAAACCATAAGAAGCTGTTTAAAGAGCTGAGGTGATTGTGGAAGTGCATAAAACATTCCTGGATAATTTCTGCTGGGAACTAGATAGTCCCTTGCTCCCTCAGGGGTGCTCTTTGTTAGCATAGGAGTTTCAATTTCCATAAAGCCTTTTTCATCAAGGAAGTCCCTTATAGCTTTTGAAGCCTTATGTCTGATAATAAAGGTCTTCTGCATATCTGGTCTTCTAAGGTCAAGATATCTATACTTAATTCTAATACTTTCAGCAGCGTCTAGCCCTTCTTTTATATATATGGGAGGAGTCTCTGATTCTGAAAGAATTTTTATTTCCTTACCCTGAAGCTCCACATAACCTGTAGGCATATTTTCATTGATGGATTCTCTTTTTACTAGAGTACCTGTAACAGCTATACAGTATTCTGATTTTACCTCATCAGCTTTTATGAAGGCATTATTATCAATTTCCTCACCAAATACAACCTGTAAAATTCCAGTTCTGTCTCTCAAATCTACAAATATCAATCCACCTAAGTTTCTCTTACGCTGAACCCATCCCATTACTGTATAAGTATTTCCGATATGCTCTTCACGTAATTCTCCGCACATTATATTTCTTTTAAGTCCTTCTAAGGCCTCACCCATCGTAATTCCTCCTTAAATATTTTCTTAAAGCTTGTTATATAAAGTATCTAAAAGCTCTATTTTCTTTTCAATAAGAGTTTCAATCCTCTCGGTGTACTGTAATACATCCTTTAAGTTCCCAAATCTCTCAATACGATTTTCCTCTAAAAATACTACCTTAGATATTGCATCTGCTCCCAAAGCTATAATAGTTTGTTTTTCTTCAATCATTTCTATGTTGTATATACACTCTTTACCTTTAATAGTATAACCTATGTTTTCCATGTTTCCCAACATATTTTTTTGTCTATACATATAATAGGGTATCATCTCAAGCTCTTCTGATAGTACTTTAGTAGTACTATACATTTCCAGAAGCTCTTTCTGCTCTGGTACATAGTATCTCTTATTCAGCACTATGTTTTCATGAATCTTAGAAGCTCTTTTTATAGATAAACCATGTACAGTAACACTATCTGGGGATAATTTCTTTATTTCCTTGCAGGTATAATTTATCTCTTCTAAACCTTCTCCCTGCAAGCCAACAATTATATCCATATTTATATTATCAAATCCAAGGCTTCTAGCTTCTTTAAAGATATCCTTAACAAGCTGTGCCTTGTGACCTCGGCCAATGACTCTCAAAGTCTCATCATTCATAGTTTGAGGATTAATACTAATTCTATCTACATTAAATTCTTTCATGGTCCTTAGCTTATGGATAGTTATACTATCTGGTCTTCCGCATTCAACGGTAAACTCTCTTATATTTCTACCTTCGATAAATCTATTATGTATTATATTCATTAAAGAATAAAATTCCTCATTGGAAATGGATGTCGGCGTTCCCCCACCGAAATAAACAGTCTCTATTCTCAAACCTCTTTTATCTATATAGTCTGAGATAGCATTAATTTCTTTTATCAGGGCATTTAGATATGGTTCTACTAATTTTTTTGAGCTCCCAATGGGATTTGAAGCAAAAGAACAGTATGCACATCTTGTGGGACAAAATGGCATACCGATGTATATACTTATACAGTTTTCATCCTCATTAATAAAAGTAGCTTCATTCCTTGCAACTTCCATGCATAGCCTAGCTTTTTCTTCAGAAGCTACATAAACCTTACTAAAATGTTCAATAACATCATTCTCAGAAAAGCCTTTTTTCATTAAATCATAGGCAATTTTACTAGGTCTTATCCCTATTAAGGTACCCCAAGGATGCTCCTGCCCCGTTTCTTCTTTAAGATACATAAATAATGATTTTTTTATAAAATTATTATATCCTATTATTTTGTCATAATAATATTCAGTATTTATTTTAGGACCCTTTATATCAATAGAATTATCACAGATAGATATGTGATATATCTTATCCTCATTATTTTCAGGTTTATTAAATACTATATCATCCATGAGATAATATATATTAAACATCTGATAAACATCATATCTATAAGCCATGTTATTTAGATTTATATTTATTTTCATAAGCACTCCAGATTAGTTAATAAAAGGATTGTAATTTCTTTCCTGAATAATAGTTGTAGCTTCTCCATGACCAGGATAAACTATAACATTATCTTCTAATATCATAAGCTTTTCTACAATACTATTAATTATTGTGTCATAGTCACCACCTTCAAAATCAGTCCTCCCAATAGAACCTTGAAACAGTGTATCACCGGCAAAAAGTGAGTCCTCAATTAAGAAGCACATCCCCCCAGGCGTATGTCCTGGTGTCCATATGCATTGAACCTGAAACCCTGCAATATTTATAACTTCATTATCTTCTACAAAAGTTACCACTATATCAAGAAACTTTCCAAAGACAGGGCTTCCCTTTTTCATATATTCAATATCCTTTTTATTAATATAAGTCATAACCTTATATCTATCAGCTATGGCTTTTAATGCACCTACATGATCCATATGACCATGGGTTAATAAAATTGCTTTAACATTTAAATTTAACCTATCTATGTTTTTTATAATAAAATCTTCGTCGCCTCCTGGATCTAGAACTAGAGCATCCATTGTAATTTCATTATAAATTAAATAGCAGTTTGCAGCATACATACCTGCAGGGATAGTTTTAACAATCATTATAAACACCTCTTAAAATGTTTTCTTACTATCTAATAATATCGTAACTGGACCATCATTAACTATATGGACTTCCATCTCAGCACCAAAGCTTCCCGATTCAACCATAAGACCTTCCTTCTTACACTCCTCAAGAAAAAGCTCATATAAGCTTTCAGCCTTATCTCCTCCTAGAGCATTCATAAAGTTTGGTCTCCTGCCCTTACGACTGTCCCCTAAAAGGGTAAACTGAGAAATTACAAGTAAGGCTCCTCCAACATCCTTTAAGGATAAATTCATTTTACCCTCTTCATCCTCAAAAACCCGAAGATACGTAATTTTATCCTTAAGATATTTTATATCCTCTTCACTGTCATCTTTGCCTATCCCAAGTAGTACAGTAAACCCTAAGCCTATACTACCAATAGTCTCCCCCTCTACTGTTACGCTGGATTTCTTTACTCTTTGAACTACAGCTCTCATAGCATACTCCTTAAAAATATTAATAATAAATAACAGGATTAATTATACATTCTATAAACTTCCATTACTCCATTTAATTTTCTGATTTTCCTCATTAATTCTTTCAGTTGTTCTATGGACTTTATTCTTAATTTAATATTAATAGAAGCAATGTTATTCTTGGAGGTTTTAGCATTTAGAGCTTGAAGCTGCAGATTGGCTTCAGATATTATAGTCATAATGTCTGTAAGTAATCCACTCCTATCTTCACCTCTAACTTGAATTTCGCTAATATAATCCTCCCCTTGAGATGTTCCCCAGCTAACTTCCACAAGCTTATGCTGTTCATCAATAGGAAGACTTTTAATATTTGAACAATCCCTACGATGTACTGAAATTCCTCTCCCTTTAGTAATATACCCTACAATTTCGTCTCCAGCTACAGGACCACAGCACTTAGCGAATCTCACCATTATATTGTTTAATCCTTTAACGGTAACTCCAGCTGCTGAGTTTTTTACTCTTTGAGACTTATTATTTTGCTCTTCAATGGATTTATTAATATCCTCTATGGTAATGTTTTTATCAATAGTTTGTGATTCTTTTAATTTAGAAACCAAAGTTGAAGCTATAATCTGCCCCATACCTACAGCAGCATATATATCATCTTGAGAATGGAAATTATATTTCTTTATTAGCTTCTCATATATATCCCCTTTGGCAAGCTCAGAAAAATTAGCTCCCTGTTTTTTCGCTTCCTTTTCAAGCATTTCTTTCCCTTTAGAAATATTCTCATCCTTCTTAGCCTTTTTGTACCAAGCCCTAATCTTACTTTTTGCTTGATTACTTTTAACAATATTAAGCCAGTCTAGATTGGGACCTTTTGCTATTGTAGATGTTAATATCTCTACTATATCACCAGTCTTTAGCTTGTAATCTAAGGTTACCAGCTTACCATTAACCTTTGCTCCAATACATCTATTACCTATATCTGTATGAATTTTGTAGGCAAAATCTATAGGAGTTGCTTCGTTGGGTAGATTAATAACCACGCCTTTTGGAGTAAATACAAATATTTCATCAGTAAAAAGATCTATTTTAAAGGCTTCCATAAACTCTTCTGCATCAGAGGTATCCTTCTGCCATTCTAAAATATCTCTAAGCCAAGCCAGCTTATTTGCAAAATCCCCTTCTCCTCCATCATTAGCACTCTCTTTATATTTCCAGTGAGCGGCTATTCCGTATTCAGAAGTTCTATGCATGTCATAGGTTCTTATCTGAATTTCGAAGGGCTTTCCTTGAGGACCTATAACTGTTGTATGTAAGGACTGATACATATTAGGCTTAGGCATAGCTATATAGTCTTTAAATCTTCCTGGTATAGGCTTATATATAGTGTGGACTATACCTAATACAGCATAGCAATCTTTAACAGAGTCTACTAAAAGACGTATGGCTGTCAAATCGAAAATTTGCTCGATGGTTTTATTTTTATTAACCATCTTTCTATAAATGCTATAAAAGTGCTTAGGTCTACCTTCTATATCTGATTCTATACCTGATAAAGAAAGTTTATCTTTTAAATCCTTCACTACTAAAGCGATATAAGCTTCTCTTTCAACTCTTTTTTCGGATATCTCATTTACCAGCTGATAATACTTATCAGGATTAATATATCTAAAAGCTAAATCCTCTAATTCCCATTTAATTTTTGACATACCTAGCCTATGAGCTATTGGAGCGTAAATATCTAAGGTTTCTTCTGCTTTTTCTTTTTGTTTATTAGGAGTCATAAACTTTAAAGTTCTCAAATTATGAAGCCTGTCAGCTAGCTTTATAATTATAACTCTTATATCCTTGGCCATGGCTAGAAGCATTTTTCGAACATTATCTGCCTGCTGCTCCTGCTTTGTTTTATATTTAATCTTTCCTAGCTTAGTAACGCCATCTACAAGATTAGCAATTTCCTCATTAAATTCTCTCTTCAAATCATCGTAGGAGTAATCTGTATCCTCTATAACATCATGGAGAAGTCCAGCAGCAATAGTATTAGTGTCCATACCCATTTCAGCTAATATGCAGGCAACAGCTAAAGGATGAACTATGTAAGGTTCACCAGATTCCCGCCTCTGCGTCTTATGAGCAACTTCCGCTAACAAAAAGGCTTTCTCTATTAATTTTTTATCCACTGAATAATCATTATTATCAATAATATCCATAAGTTGCTCCAACATAGGATAAAACACTCCTCTAAAAATCTATTTATATTTATACTATTTTTATTAAAATCAATGGCTGGTTTTGTGCAACCAGCCAATTTTATTATAATTATATAATATATAATTAATTTTTTCAAATAATTTAAATGTCATATTGAACCAAGGAACTTATCTCATAGTTTCCAAGCTTTTCTCTACCATTTAACTCTGTCAGCTCTATTGCAAATCCCATAGCTGCAACCTCTCCACCAACCTGCTCAACTAGCTTAGCAACAGCGTCTATAGTCCCTCCCGTTGCTAATAGATCATCGACTATCGCTACTCTTTCCCCAGGCTTGATTGCATCCTTATGAATCTCTAATACATCAGTTCCATATTCTAGGGAGTACTCGATTTTAACAGTTTCTGCAGGAAGCTTTCCTTTTTTTCTAACAGGTACAAAACCTACACCTAATGCATAAGCTACTGGAACTCCAAAAATGAATCCCCTAGCTTCAGGACCAACTACTACATCAATTTCCTTGTCTTTAAGAAATTCAACAAGGTCGTCTACAGCTTTTCGTAGTCCTTCTCCATCCTTTATTAAGGTTGTTATATCTTTAAAGCTAATGCCTTCCTTTGGAAAACCATCAATAATTCTTATTGAATCCTTATACTCCATCACTAATCCTCCATTTAATTATTATCCATCAATACTATATTTTAATACTAAGAGATAATATATTTTCATTTTTTATTCTATAAAAGAAAACAATATATATTATAATTTAAATTAAATTTTTTTACAATTAATATTGATAAAAATGGCATATTTTAGACTTAAACTTCTTCTGAATGTATACTCTTCCATTAAATTTTCACAACCATCTAAGCTGTCTTCCTTCAGCAGGTCATTAATAAGTCAATTAACTATATAAGGTCACCCATAAATAAGACAGCAACAAATCTGTTACTGTCTTATAATGGCTAATATTAATTTTCACAAGTTTATACCAAGCATTCCTGAGAATATTCCCACAGCCAAGGCCATGATAGTTCTGTATAGATCTGTTATTGAGAGCTCTACACCACCATTTAACACTGCATAAAATATAAAGATACACAAAATATAGCCTAAGGCCACAAAAAACCCTATCATCCATCCGTTCCTATTAATGGCCCTAGCGCTGTATACTGTTCCTAAAAACACACTCACTGCGGTAATAATTATGTTTACAATAACATTTGTTCCTGGACTAATATCTAAGAATATCATAGCTAAGCTTAAAAGAAATATACCTATGAAAGTTGTTATTAAAGCAAAGACTACCCCTTTTATAATCTTTCTCATTGCAATAGAATTATTCAAAATAAACACCCCCTAAATACTATTACATATGTATATAGGAGGTGCTTTATTACTATTTATTTTCTTCAGTTTTTACTATAACATTAGATATTCCCTGCTTAGTGAGCTTAAATCTAGCTTTGTCAGGGCCACTTTCTACTATTACATAATCCTCTTGGATATTAATTAATCTTCCTAATATTCCACCACGGGTTACTATTTCATCATTAATTTTCAACCCATTAATCATATCATCATACTTCTTTTTTCTCTTCTTTTCCGGTATTATCAAAACAAGATAAAATACCACCAGCATTAAAATTATTGGACCCCAGCTAAATAATAGTTCTTGCATATTTTTCCCTCCTACATGTATGCTCTAAGAAGTGCCACCCCAATCATGAAGCTTTTTAGCTTTAAAATCTTCAAAATAATCGCCATCTATGGCATCTCTTATGTCTAGCATTAGTTTATTATAAAAATAAAGATTATGCAATACACAAAGTCTCATAGCCAACATTTCTTTCGCCTTAAATAGATGTCTTATGTACGCCCTTGTATAATGCTGACAGGCAGGACACTGGCAGCCTTCATCTATTGGCCTTGAATCCTGTTCGAATTTGGCATTCATAATATTTATTTTTCCTGAAGCTGTAAAAACATGCCCATGCCTTCCATTTCTAGCAGGAAGAACGCAATCAAAGAAGTCCACTCCTCTTTCTACAGCCTCTAAAATATTGCTTGGAAGACCAACTCCCATAAGATATATAGGCTTATTATCTGGTAAGTGGGGAACAACAGCATCAATAATTCTATACATTTCTTCATGGGTTTCTCCCACAGCTAAACCACCAATTGCATAGCCATCAAGATCCATCTTAGCTATGGTTTTAGCATGATCTATTCTAATATCTTCATAGGTTCCTCCTTGGTTAATACCAAAGAGCATTTGTTTTTTATTTATGGTATCAGGAAGAGTATTAAGTCTATCCATCTCCACCTTACATCTCTCAAGCCAGCGGGTAGTCCTAGCAACAGAATTTATCACATATTCTCTTGTAGAAGGATTGGGTATACATTCGTCAAAGGCCATGGCTATAGTTGAAGCTAAGTTGCTCTGAATTTGCATGGATTCCTCAGGCCCCATAAAAATCCTTCTTCCATCTATATGAGAATTAAAATAAACTCCCTCTTCTTTTATCTTTCTTAGCTTAGCTAAGGAAAAAACCTGGAAGCCTCCAGAATCCGTAAGTATAGGTCTATCCCAATTCATAAACTTATGTAGGCCACCTAGATTTTTAACCACCTTATCTCCTGGTCTTAAGTGAAGGTGGTAGGTGTTAGAGAGCTCTACCTGGCAACCTATATCTTTTAAATCCATAGATGACACTGCACCTTTAATCGCAGCTAGAGTGCCTACATTCATAAACACCGGTGTCTGAATGGTGCCGTGTGGTGTAATGAATTCACCTCTACGAACAGATTTATATTTCTTGATTAATCTATACAAAATTTCACTTCTCCTTTTTATATTATATTTTAAGGCTTTCTAAGGAACATTGCATCTCCAAAGCTAAAGAATCTATATCTCTCTTTTACTGCAGTCTCATAAGCTTTCAGTACATTTTCCTTTCCTGCTAAAGCACTTACTAACATAATCAGAGTAGATTCAGGCAGGTGAAAATTAGTTATCAGCTGGTCAACCACCTTAAAGGTATATCCTGGGTAAATAAATATATCAGTCCAGCCACTCTGAGCTCTTACCTTACCCTGTGAGTCACCTATGGTCTCCAAGGTCCTGCAGGAGGTAGTTCCTACAGCAACAATCTTATTTCCCTGTGCTTTTGTACTATTTATAACCTCTGCAGCTTCCTGGCTCATTATATAAAATTCCGAATGCATTTCATGACTTTCTATATCTTCAGCCTTCACCGGTCTAAAGGTGCCCAAGCCCACATGGAGAGTTATAAATACAATATTTATACCCTTATTCTTAATTTTCTCTAAGAGCTCCTTTGTAAAATGAAGCCCAGCAGTGGGAGCTGCAGCAGAGCCTTCCTCCTTGGAATACACTGTCTGATATCTTTCTTTATCCTCTAAGGTTTCGTGGATATAAGGAGGTAGAGGCATTTCTCCAAGACTGTCTAGCACCTCCTCAAATATCCCACTATAGGAGAACTTAATAATTCTGTTTCCATTTTCAAGAACCTCTATGACTTCAGCCTTTAACTCTCCATTACCAAAGGTAAATGTAGCACCTACTCTTGCCCTTTTACCAGGCTTAGCCAGACATTCCCAAGTATCATCTCCAAGCCTTTTCAGGAGTAAAAATTCTATTTTCCCCCCAGAGCCATCCTTCTCACCGATAAGCCTAGCTGGTAAAACTCTGGTATCATTTAACACCATAGTATCACCTGGATTCAAATACTCAATAATATCTCCAAAGGTTTTATGCTCAATTTCACCTGTAACTTGGTTTACAACCATAAGTCTAGAAGCATCCCTCTGCTCCAGAGGATGCTGAGCTATAAGCTCTTCTGGCAGATCAAAATAAAAATCCTTTACCTTCATATAAAATAATCCCTTCTTTAGTATATTAATTATCAAAAAGTCCCAGTTGACTATTAGGAGCTGGTTTTACTCTTTTTAAGTGCTCATAAGCCTTGTCACTGGCAACCCTTCCTCTAGGTGTCCTGATTATAAAGCCTTTCTGCATTAAATAAGGCTCATATACATCCTGAATAGTATCTAGTTCTTCACCAATAAAATAGGCAAGAGTCTCTATACCTACAGGCCCTCCTTGAAAATTATCAATGATTGCCTCTATAATTCTATTATCAATTCTATCAAAACCCTGATTATCGATTTCCAAAAGTTCAAGAGCCCCAACAGCCATATCTTTATTAATAGTAGTATTTCCTTTTACCTCTGAAAAATCTCTAACTCTCTTTAGAAGCCTATTGGCTATCCTTGGTGTTCCTCTTGACCTTCTAGCAATTTCTGCAGCTCCCTCTTCATCAATAGAGCAGTTAAGAATCCCGGAGGAACGACTAATTATTTCTGCAAGCTCCTCCTCTTGATAGTATTCCATTGAGCATAAGACACCAAATCTATCTCTCAAGGGTGCAGTAAGCATACCTATTCGCGTAGTAGCTCCGATCAAAGTGAACCTTGGCAGATCTAACCTAATGGATTTTGCTGCAGCACCTTTTCCTAAAACAATATCTAAAGAAAAATCCTCCATGGCTGGATATAATATTTCTTCAACACTTCTATTAAGCCTGTGTATTTCATCAATAAAAAGAACATCCCTATCCTTCAAAGTAGTTAAAATTGCAGCTAAATCTCCTGCTCGTTCTATGGCTGGACCTGAGGTAATCCTCAAGCTTCCTCCCATTTCTTTGGCTATAATATTAGATAGGGTGGTTTTTCCTAATCCTGGAGGGCCATATAAAATAACGTGATCTAAGGGTTCGTTTCTCATTTGTGCCGCTTTTATAAATATCTTAAGCCTCTCCTTTACCTTATCCTGGCCGATATACTCCTCCAGTCTTTGAGGTCTTAGAGAATATTCATAGTTAGTATCCTCATTCAATGTTGTACTAGATATAATTCTATCCTCCATATTTATACCTCCTATCCCATCAATAGCTTTAGAGAATCTTTAATAATCTGTTCTATAGAATTATTGAGATCAACCTTAGCAATAGTCTTTGAGGCTTCCTTTTCTGTGTAACCCAAGGCTAGTAGAGCCCCAAGAGCTTCACTGGCCATTGCCTCCGTAACTATATTACCTTCCGATAACTCCTGTGCTCCTTCAGGAAGATCTCCCTTTATTTTATCTCTTAACTCAAGAATAATTCTTTGTGCCATCTTTTTTCCTATTCCAGGAGCCCTTGTTAAGGACTTTTCATCCTGCATTAATATGGAATACTTTAAATTCTGAACAGAACTTATGGATAGTAAGGATAGAGCCGCCTTTGCACCCACTCCATTTATAGTAAGAAGCTGATTAAAAAGCTCCCTTTCTTCCTTGGTGAAAAAACCATATAATCCTATAAAATCCTCCCGGACTATTTGTTCAAGAAACAAACAGACCTCATCATTGACCTTAGGCAGATCTGCTATGGTGCTACCAGAGGCATATATTTTATAGCCTATACCGCTACACTCAACAGTTATGTATTCTTTATTCAACCCCGCATATATTCCTCTTATATAATCATACATTTTGTTCCCCCCATAAACTCCTTACACATAAAAATATTGCTGTATTAACAAATAAAAATCTCACATTATACTTTAGCATTTATGTAATAATTAATCAACAGAAGAACTATGAGCAAAAAGGCTCTAGCAATATGCCGAGCCTTTTTTAATAATGAAATATATTAGGTTATAACTTTATACATTTATTATTAGTATGCACTTAAAATGATAAATCTTCTTATGAATCGTATTCACTTAAAGCATCTAGAGCCTCTTCTCTCGTAGAAAAACTAAAACTATTTGTTATCAGCTTCGTTCTTTCATATTCCTGAAGCTCTTCAATCTTCCTTCCACTAATATCCTCTTCAGGCTTCTCTATTGTAAGATTTGAGGTATTAATAGCTCTATAAATACATATATATCCCTCTTCATTCACTCCAAGATAGTACTTTCCCTCTTCATAACCCTTATCCTTTATTTTAGTAAATACTATCTCCTGTCCATTATCCTCTTCTAGCTTATAGCCCGTTGTCTTTAAGTATTCTACAAGATTAGCCTTTGTGGTGTAAATAGACTTATTTTCTGAATGCTTCTCATCAGCAAAATCCTTAAGAGACAATGATTTATATTCCATAAGCATCCCTGTCTTATCTTCTATAGCCTTAAGGATGATTTTCGTTGTAGGTAGAAGCTCTTCTTGATTCATCCTAGAAGTTTCAATTACTTTATTATCTTGTCTTTCTAGTAATCCCCTGGTCACATAATAAGATATAGGAAAAATTAAAGCCAGTGCAAAAATTGCTACTGCAATTATTATCTTTTTTTTCATAAACATCACTCCTATTGGTAATTATGTCCACTATTATTAAGCTTATTCAATCGTCTATATCTTCTTTTTAGTAACACTCTACATATAGCAATTAATAAAAGAAGCCAGACATAAGTCTGACTTCTCTTAGATATAAGTTCAAAAATATAAATATATGATTGCAAAAAATATAAATACAAAAATTTTATGATAAATGTAATTGTTCCCTGATATTCTTGTTGTTCTTCATTATGCATACTAAGCTAGTTTCATTAATAAGGTATTGAAAATAGTCCTCAGCGCTTACGATTCTATTGCTGTCTAAATCAACAAGCATATCACTATCATTAGTAACAAGCAAGAATTCTCTAGTCTCTTCTGGTGTTTCCATTATTAGAATATCTCCATCGGAATATTGCTTTCCATCGATGGTTTTAGCCTGTAAATCTACTGTCATGTTTACCTCCTATAACTACATAAAAAATTAAAGATATCTTTGATATATTATCATAGATTGTCCACTTTGTTAATACTTTTTCACATTAATTATTATGTAACTTTATTCCAAATAAAAACCATCGAAGCTCACTGGAAGTAGCAGTAATCCCGATGGTTTAAATATTTTTATGTGACTTTTCTACTCATCCCATCCTTCAGGGAATTCAGCGTTATGGTAAACATTCTGCACATCATCATCATCTTCAAGAACATCCAGCATTTTTTGGAAGGATTTTGCTGTCTCCTCATCTATTGAGGTGTAAGTATCTGGAACCTTCTTTATTTCAGCCTCAAGGAATTCAATACTACTCTTTTCTAGCTCTTCTCTCACTGTTCCAAAATCCTCTGGAGTAGTAGTGATTACATAAACCTCTTCTTCAGAAGCAAAGTCCTCTGCACCAGCTTCTAAAGCAAGCATCATTAATTCATCCTCATCAATGTTATCTTGCTTTTCAATTACTATTTCACCCTTTGTTTGGAACATAAAGCTAACACAGCCTAATGTTCCCATATTTCCACCATGTTTAGTAAATGCATGCCTAACATTGCCTGCAGATCTATTCTTATTATCTGTAAGACATTCAACTATAACCGCAATACCTGAGGGACCATAGCCTTCATACACATTTTCCTCATAGTTAACTGCATCCAGTTCTCCTGCAGCCTTCTTAATAGCTCTCTGAATAGTGTCATTAGGCATATTTGCTGCTTTAGCTTTTGCTATAACATCTCTTAGCTTTGCATTAGCATCCTCATTAGAGCCACCATTTTTTACTGCCACCATTATTTCTTTTCCGATTTTAGTGAATACTTTTCCTCTTTTAGCATCTGCTTTTCCCTTTTTTGCTTGTATATTATGCCATTTTGAATGTCCAGACATGATAAATCCTCCTAAATTAATATAATATCCGTAAAAAACATAAATATTATAGCATACTAGATTTTCCTATTCAACTTTTGTCCATCCTACTCATACACAACTACCAATTTTAACAACAAAAGTGCTAGCGCTCTATATCTACTAGATATTTTCCCTCATCCTTAAAATATAAAGTGTAATCTTCTATTTCGCACCCGGCTTTTCCTTTAGATAAGGCATTTATCTCTTCCAAAAGCTCTATATTAGCCTTTTCCTCACCAATAAGCTTAAGCTCCACTCTTTCTCCATAATTGATCTCTTCTAGAAACCAACTCTTTTGTTCTATTAAATATTGTAGCTTTCCTAGTAGATCATATTCTATCTCAATAATAACTCTTGCAGCCTCTACCTTTTCAACTATACCGGCAGCTTTAATGGCAATAGAGGCACCTTTTGTATATGCTCTGGTAAGGCCACCAGCTCCTAGAAGTATTCCTCCGAAATATCTTGTTACCACAATGCATACATCAGTTATTTCAGCTTTTTTAATAACTTCTAATACAGGTATCCCTCCAGTTCCTTGAGGCTCACCATCATCACTATATCTCTGCACTCCTAGATTTTCTCCAATAACATAGGCATATACATTGTGCCTTGCCTCACGGTGATTACCTTTTATTTTATTGATAAAGCTTTTAGCCTCTTCTTCATTTTGAACTCTTTTTATATGACCAATAAAGGTTGATTTCTTTTCTATAAACTCATCGCTAGCTTCCTGCTTAATAGTTCTATATCCCAATGTTCACACCTACTTATATAATAAACTCTGAATATCTATTGTATATTTCATCCTCAACCTCCGCTTCAATAACCGTCCCATCTTCCCTGTAATCCTCGGATATAACCCTAGAGGTTCTATAAATATGTGAGGCAACAGATTGTTCTGTATATGGAATTAAGAACTTTGCTATCTTAAGCTTTTGAGGCAAATATTCACTGACCATGTTTAAGAGTTTTATTAGATTAATCCTCTCCTTAGCAGAGATTTCAATCAATTCTCTCCCATTAAGCTCACTCTTCAAAATATTTAATGATTCATCATTAACCTTATCAATCTTATTTAAAGCTAATATTGTAGGCTTATTATTAGCCCCAAGTTCGAAGAGCACATTCTCCACAGCATATATTTGATTTAATACCTCCAGAGATGATGCATCTATCACGTGAATCAGTATATCAGAGTATATTACTTCTTCTAAGGTAGACTTAAAAGCTTCAACTAACTCATGAGGTAGCTTCCTAACAAAGCCAACAGTATCAGTTAAAGTAACCACTCTATTATCAGGAAGCTTTATTGCCCTTGTGGTTATGTCTAAAGTGGCAAAAAGCATGTTAGCTTCAAACACCCCTTCTTTTCCTTGTGCCTCTTTTATAGCTGACATTTCTACCAGGGCATTTCTTAAAGTTGATTTCCCTGTATTAGTATATCCTACCAGAGACACCTTAGGTATGTTCTGCTTATTTCTCTTCTCCCTCTGTACTTCCCTAACTTTTTTTATTTTTTCCAGCTCTCGTGATAAATCATAAATTCGTTCTCTAATATGTCTTCTATCAGTTTCAAGCTTCTTCTCACCAGGTCCTCTAGTCCCTATACCTCCACCAGTTCTAGACAATACTGTGCCTAGACCACTTAACCTTGTAAGTCTGTATTTTAATTGCGCAAGCTCAACTTGGATTCTTGACTCTCTACTTTTCGCCCTATTTGCAAATATTTCTAGAATAAGGGTAGTTCTATCTATTATCTTTACCCCAATAGCTTCTTCTAAGTTTCTAACCTGTGAGCCTGTGAGCTCATCATCAAAAACAACCACATTGGCATTATAGGCCTGACGAAGCAGTGCGATTTCTTCTACCTTTCCAGTGCCTATATAATAAGCTGAGTCTATCTTGCTTCTATTTTGAAATACTGAGTGTACTACAGGAAGGTCGCAAGCCCTAGCAAGCTCTGCTAATTCCTCTAAGCTCTCCTCAGTGTCAGAGCCAACAATAATGGCTCTTTCTTTAGTTTCTTCAATAACATTAGTTTCCTTAATTAATGATTCAGCTTCCTTAATTTTATCTTCTATATCTATTTCCAGAGCTTCATCTATGGTTATATTATTTATCGATTCTGTTGTTAATATATCCTCATTAACAGAGCAAAAACCAATGGATATATCCTTTACCCCCCCTTCTTCTACACCCACAGCAGCAATACAATCAAGCTTTAGCTTCATAAGGGCAGAGGTATCTATGGCTGATAGCCTAGAGTTTCCATTGGGATGGGTATGAACTATCCTTATACCAGACAATTTTCTTTCTTTAATATTAATAATAGGAATCTCTACGGTAGAACTATCTCCAACAACAACTGATAAAACCTTACCCTTTCTGTCTATGACAACGCTTATCTCGCGGTTAATTTTTTCCGTAATCTCAGCAATTACTTCTAATGTTTCATTAGTACATAGAGAATATTTTGGAACCTTGATAGAATATAAATCTTCTAATGCTTCTAAATAGGTGTTTCTAATGCCATCTATATTTCCCTGTATCATCATTTCACCTCAATCAATTAATCCTATAGTAATTACAAATTTCTTTAATTTATTTTATCTTATACCTAAGTATAAGTAAACATTCATAACTCTATAAGAATTACAAAATTAATAAGGATAAACCATAAAGTTCACACTTCTGAATAAGATCAATATATAAAGAAAATATTAATATCATTGATATTATTTTGCTTTTTTGATAGAATCTTTTTATATTGACCGTATCTTAATCAGATATTAAGGGTTGAGGTAAATAATCATTTGGAGGAACAGTATGGAAAACAATAAAAGAAATATTCTCATCGATGAAGAAACTATAAAAAATCAAATAAAAAAAGTAGCTGCTGAAATAACTGAGGATTATAAAAACAAAAATCTCTATGTGCTTTCACTTCTCAGAGGAAGCTTTATCTTCACTGCTGATTTAGTTAGGGAAATGGATTTGAAGACAAAGATAGGCTTCATGACTACCTCCAGTTATGGACACAATGAAGAGAGTACTGGTGTTGTTAAGGTGGTTAACGATTTACCTGATGATATAACCGGTTATGATGTTTTAGTTGTGGATGATATTGTTGATTCAGGGATAACAATGAATTTCGTACTGAACTATGTAAAAGAAAAAGGTGCTGAATCCGTTAAGTCCTGTGTCCTTCTCGACAAACCATCAAGAAGAAAGGTTGATCTCAAACCTGATTATTGCTGCTTCGAAATTGAAGATGTATTTGTAGTTGGATATGGTCTCAATTATGGTGATTACTACAGAAATGTTCCATATGTTTTTAACTGGGAAGAATAGCTCCGGAAATCCGGAGCTATTTTAATTCACCCTTTTCTAATTCCAGTACGGTCCTTGGAATTTTACCCACTATTATCGTATCTGTCACTGGTATTTCATAAGAATACTTAACCTCACTATTTTTAAAGGGAATAATTAACTTCATAGTTACTATCATATTAAGAAAAATTCTATGACGGGTCTGATTTATTCCTGCGCTTTCAAAGATAGAATCATAGGATGTGCTTATATATTCAATTGGCTCCATCCTCACTGTAACCTTAGGGCCAAAATTGGCCAAAAGGTTATTTTTACTTATATAGCCTATAGGAAATTTAATCCCTAGGCTTCCTTCTTCTTTAAGCTCCTTTTGAGATTTAAGAGCTATCTCCGCTGCCAATCTATTCATTCTCATGGTATTACTCCTAACTAGAGTTATATACCCTTCTTGATTCTTTTCCACCTTAATCAGATCATTATAATCAAAGCTTTCATTAAATATCAAAAGAGCATTTCTATTAAGGATTTCACTGGCCTTAGCTTTCATCTTACCTTCAGCTACTAGCATTATATTAGGTATTAAAATTACATCTAGTGCATAAATAAATAATGACAGGATTAAAAATAATACTGAGAACCCAAAGAATAGCTTTAGCATTATTTTATCATTTTTCCTCATATACATATTACCTCCATAACTGTAAGTTAATAGTGTATTCATATAATTATTATGCTATAATGAATTGTATTATTTATAATCCTAAATTTCTTTTTTTGTTTCATCATAGACTAATGCAAGGAGGAAAACATGGGAGAGAAGAAAAAGAAAAAAAAGAAAAAGACCAATAAGGTCGGTAAAATCTTTAAAATAATTTCATTAACAATATTATTTTTAGTTTTAACTGCGGGGATAGGCGGGGGTGCTTATATATACGCAGTAATTCAGGGAGCTCCTGAAATCAATGTACAGGATATTCTAGATTTAGATCAGGTATCCATGGTATATGATGATAAGGGAGAATATATGGACAATGTCCCCACGGAGTTTAGAAGATATTCCGTTTCTATCGATAATATACCTAAGCAGCTGCAGGATGCTTTCATAAGCATAGAAGATGAAAGGTTTGAAAGCCATAATGGAATTGACCCTAGAAGAATAGCTGGAGCTATTTATACCGATGTAATTAAAATTCTTAAGGGTGAGAGAGGTTTTCATGGAGCTTCAACTATAACTCAACAGCTCCTTAAAAATACAATTCTAAGCAATGAAGTTAGATTATCTAGAAAAGTAACAGAAATATACCTGGCGATACAGCTAGAGGATAAGCTTACAAAAAATCAGATTTTAGAAGCCTACTTAAATACCATCCCTATTGGCGGTCCTACCTTTGGCGTAGAAGCAGCCGCAGAATATTATTTTAATAAAAGCATATCTGAGCTTACACTAGCTGAATCAGCATATCTAGCTGGTGCTACTCAAGACCCCACTGGCTATAATGCATTTATGGATTCTAATATCCAGGACCCCTCCAGATATATTAATAGAACAAAGACAGTTCTAGGCAAAATGCTGGAGCTTCAAAAAATAAGTAATGAGGATTATAATAATGCCATTGCAGAGATAGATGCCGGAAATCTTCAGGCTACCTTTGCAGAGACCATTCAAATTAGACAGTCTGCAAAAAACAAGCTAAATTTTGAGTGGTTTACAAGACCAGTTATTGATCAGGTAAAGAAAGCCTTGATAGATAGATATAAATACACGGAAGCTGAAGCCACAAACCTCTTAAACAATGGTGGCCTAAAGATATACAGCACCATGAACAGAGAGCTTCAGAACCATACTCAAGATGTAATAAATAATGACCCTAGTTTTAATAGTGTTCCCGGAACCGATGAAAATGGCATACTTAAACTTCAAGCTTCTGCAGTAGTAATGGACTATAAAACCGGCCAGGTAAAAGCAATGGTAGGAGGAAGAGGAGATCAACCAGCCCTATCCTATAACAGAGCCTATGATGAGCATTATAGAAGAGCACCGGGATCAACCCTTAAACCAATTAGTGTTTATGCTCCAGCTATTGATAGTAATACTGCAACGGCAGGTACAGTTATAGAAGATTCTCCGTTGGTAGGTGACCTTCTAAAAGAATACAAAGAACCAGTGAGAAACTCACCAAATGTATATAGCGGTTATATAAACATGAGAGATGCTGTAAGACGATCTGTGAATGTCTATGCTGTTAAGCTTGTATCCCAAATGAGAACTATAAGTACAGATTACACAGAAGCATTTGGTATTGATGTGTCACGAGATAAGGGATTACTTGCACCTCTAGGTTTAGGCCAATTAACTAAAGGCACTACAACCTTTGAGATGGCAACTGCTTATGGAGCCTTTGGTAATAACGGTTTAAAAACTGATCCTGTATTATTCACACGGGTAGAAGATAAAAATGGAAATGTAATATTAGAAAGCTCAATAAATCAAAAACAGGTCATAAAGCCTGAAACAGCCTTTATAGTTTATGATTTACTCAAAGGACCTTTATCCTATACAGCTACTAATGTAAACTTACGCCCCATGCCAGCCGGAGGAAAAACTGGTACTTCCTCGAAAACAAGAGATTTATGGTTTTCAGGCCTAACTCCTCACTATTCAGCCTCTGTATGGGTAGGTAAGGACAAATACGATGGAGAAAATGACACCCTAGAAGGATTGTACTCAAGCAATAAGTCAGCTTCTGTTTGGTCTAAAATCATGAAAAAGGCCAATGAAGGCTTACCAACTACTGATATCACTATGCCTTCTGGAATAGTTAGAGCTTCTGTATGTAGTGTCTCTGGACATCTTCCTACAGAGTTATGTAAGAAAGGTCATGCAGGAAAGACCGCAGTAGTAACAGATTATTTCATAAAGGGTACAGTACCTACTACACTCTGTGATATTCATGTGGAGGAAGAAGTAAATTCAGAAAATAATAAATTAGCTAATGAGAATACTCCTGAAGCTCTAAGAGTTAAGAAGGTATTTATAAAGAGAGATTACAAACCATCAGTAAAGCTATCTGATGAGCAGTATGTAGTTCCTACAGAAAAGGACGATACGCCAGCAGCACCTACTATCCCAGATCCAGTAGCTCCTCCAAAGAATAATGAGGGCGGAAACAATGAAACACCTGGAAATAACCGTCCTGGAAACGGAAATGATGCTGGTAATAACGAAGATAATGGAAATGCACAACCTCAACCTAATCCATAATAGTTATAAAAATAGCGTGCTATAGAAGCGCGCTATTTTTTTGACACAAAAGGATTATCCTTAATATAATATCTCCACAAGAAATCCTTTGCCTCTTCAGCATAATCAATGCCTACTCTTTTAGCTGCAATTATATCTGTCTCTTCTATATTAGGTACATCTAAAAGAAATAACTCCTCTCCTTGCAGTTCAATACCATTTAAAGCTCTAGTAATTCCCATAGCTCTGCAGAGCTTTCCTGGACCGTTAGTTAGGTTAATCCTCTGCCTCTTAGTCAGAAGCTCATAGCTACTTCCAAATCTATTTATAGCCATCTCTTCTAGGCCATTAACCGGCTCTAACCCTCTGATTAACACCGCCTCCGGTACATTTTCCTCAGCACACACTACATTCATACAGTCATACATTCCATAGATGAAATATATATAAGCCCTGCCACCGGGTCCAAACATCACCTCTGTTCTTTTTGTTCTGCGATTGTTATAGGAATGAGCAGCTTTATCTGAAGGACCTTTATAGGCTTCAGTTTCTACTATCCTCCCCCAGAGCTCTACACCCTTTTCTATATTCTTATGAACAATAATTTTTCCTAAGAGTTCCTTTGCCACCACTAAGGAACTTCTACTATAAAAGTCTTCCCTAAGCTTTTTCATAATAATACCTCTATGTATTTTTTATTTTCAATCTGAAGCTCAAGCTATAATTATTATTTGATATAATTATTATTATAATCATAAACTTAATTATTCTCTACAGGCTCAAAAAAACAAGCCTTAAATATTTAAGGCTTGTTTAAATAATACTTTTCTATTGAATATTTATATCCCTTGTGGCAACAATATCCACACCAGTTCCTGCGAAGTTTTTAATAACTACATCCCCTATTTTCACCGGTGCCGTAAGCTCTATCCCTTTTAGAGCTTTAATGCAATCCTTTATTAATCCCTTAGGAATGTCCCCATTAGTTTTAACAGGAACCATGGATATCTCTCCATTTAATACAGGTATTATGCTGGTAACAATTCTTGTAGGATTTGTACATTCTTTACTTCCATATTCTATCCCTCTTTTGCAGCCATAGCCCGTTACTATTGGATCCTTCCCTTTGTCTAAAGTGACTTCAAGATTACATCCTATAGGACATCTTATACATACTAATTGTCTAACTTCCATAGCTATTTCACCTCTAATCCGATAGTAATTTTTTCAATAGTCATATCTTCAGGGAGCTTATTCTTTTTAATGGTTATTTCCTCCATCTCTCCTGGTGCCATAACTCTTTTCTTAATGTGATATATTTCTTTATCGTTTATTCTCAGATTTACATAGGCATCTCTATAGGTGTTATCTACTCTGAATCTTATTAAAATATCCTCTTGAAGGTTATCCCTATCAATATAGTAAGGAACAGTATACCTTACTCCCTTTTCTGTTTCTATTTTAAGCTTATTTTCTCTGTTCTCACTACCTTTAATATAAGCAGCAGCATTTTTCCCTGAAACAGCAGCCTCCTGTGACACATAATCTACTAAATCATGAACATGAAGAACATTACCACAGGCAAATATACCATCGATGTTTGTTGATAGGTTCTGGCTCACCTTAGGTCCACCGGTAATGGGGTTTAAATCTATACCAGCCTTTCCTGAAATATCATTTTCAGGTATAAGCCCTACAGACAATAATAAGGTATCACACTCAATATACTGTTCAGTACCAGGTATAGGATTTCTTTTTTCATCCACAGCTTGAATGGTAACTCCCTCAACTCTATTCTTCCCTCTAATCTCTGTTACTGTATGGCTTAAAAGAAGAGGTATATCATAGTCATCAAGACATTGAACTATATTCCTTTTCAGCCCACCTGAATAAGGCATTAATTCTACTACTGCTTTAACCTCAGTACCTTCAAAGGTCATCCTTCTAGCCATAATAAGGCCGATGTCTCCTGAACCAAGAATTACAACCTTTTTACCAGGCATAAAGCCTTCTATGTTAACGAACCTCTGAGCAGTACCAGCAGTGTAAACTCCCGTGCATCTTGTACCAGGAATGCTTAGTGCTCCTCTAGGTCTTTCTCTACAACCCATAGCCAGTATTATTGATTTAGCCTGGATATTCATTAAGCCTTCACTTTCATTTATAGCAACAATTTCTTTATTCTCATTTATATCTATCACCATAGTGTTTAGCTTATGATCAATATTAAGCTCCTTAAGCTTTTTTATATATCTATCAGCATATTCAGGGCCAGTTAACTCTTCCTTAAAAGTATGAAGACCAAAGCCATTATGAATACATTGATTAAGTATACCTCCTAAAAATTTGTCTCTTTCAATAACCAGTATGCTATTAATACCTTCTTCCTTAGCACTGATAGCTGCTGCCAATCCTGCAGGGCCTCCCCCTATTACAACTAAATCATAATTAATCATAGTAAGCCTCCATTAAATATTTTCTTTATTGATACCTGTTAGGATGTATGATTCCTCTCCAAATTTAGTCACCTCTAAAGGCGAAATATTTAGCTCTCTAGAAAGTATATCTACCAGCTTAGGAGTACAAAAACCAGCCTGACATCTTCCCATACCTGCTCTAGTTCTGATCTTAACTCCATCTAAGGTTCTAGCACCTAAAGGTCTTCTAATAGCATCAATAATTTCCGCTTCAGTAACCATCTCACAGCGGCAGATTATATTGCCGTATTTAGGATTAACTTCAATTACTCTTTTTTTCTCATCATTAGCCAATGCACTAAATTTTTTAATTCCTTTTCTTTTTTCCTTATAATTTTCTTTTATCTCTGGATTTAGTTTTTCTACTACCATATCCTTTAACATTTTCCCAATAGCAGGTGAGGCAGTTAACCCTGGAGACTCAATACCTGCTGCATTGATAAATCCTGGCGCTCCAGGAGCTTCCTCTATAATAAAGTCCCCGGAATTACCAACGGCTCTTAAGCCACTGAAGGACGTAATCACCATATTCATAGGTAGCTTTTTAACACTTAAAGCCGCTCTCTCTGCTATATCCTTAAGTCCTTCTCTAGTAGTAGACAAATCTTCCTTGTCCTCTATATCTAAAGCATTTGGTCCAACTAAAAGATTGCCGTGAATTGTAGGTGTCACCAGTACTCCCTTACCAAGCTTTGTGGGTAATTGGAAAATAGTATTATGAACCATATTACCAGCAACCTTGTCAAACAATAAATATTCGCCTTTTCTAGGATGAACTTTGATTTTCTTTTCACTGATAATGTTGCTTAAATCATCTGTATAAACACCTGATGCATTTATTACCATCTTTGCTTTTATCTCTTCATTACCATCTGTTAGAAGAAAAATATCATTTTCCTTCTTAATATCTATTACCTTATAATTAAATTTAAAATCTACCCCATTAATGAAAGCACTTTCTGCGAAGGCTAAATTCATCCCAAATGGACATACAATTCCACCAGTAGGAGCGTGTAAAACTGCTACCACTTCCTGAGATAAAGTAGGTTCTATCTCCCTAGCTTCATCTCCTGATAATATTTTTAAATCTTCAACGCCATTTTCTCTACCCTGGTCATATAATTTTTTGAGGTTATCAATATCCCCATTATCAAAACATAGAACCATAGAGCCGTTCTGATCAAAATCAAAGTCTAGGTCCTCTGAAAGCTTTTTCATCATTTTATTGCCCTCTACATTGAGCTTAGCTTTAAGTGTGCCGACTTTAGCATCAAAGCCTGCATGTATTATCGCACTGTTAGCCTTAGAGGTTCCCATATTTACGTCGGAGTGTTTTTCTACAACACAAATATTTAATTTGTACTTAGCTAATTCTCTTGCCGCTGCTGTACCTATAACTCCTGCACCTATAATAACAACATCATACATATATAATTCCTCCTTAATAGGAAAATAAAAAAAGCCCCACTATAAGCAATGCTTAAGTGATGGCTCTCTTATACTCGCCTGAATCATCTTTGATTTTATTATAACACAATTACGAGATATTTGACAATATATTTACACTAATAATAATTTATATACAATTAAAAATCTAAAACCATTTCTTAATTTCTATGATAGAGTTAAAATTCGTTAAATCATACTGCAAGGGGCTTATTGTTATGTAGCCATCCTTTAAGTAAAAGGTATCGGTATCTTCATGAGTGATATCTATATTTTCATCTCTAAGTTCATAAACGATCCCGTCTTCACCTTGCTTTATAGGTACATAGGAATTAGTGTAAGATTTCACTCCTACCTTACAAACCTTAATTCCATTAAAAGTGTCGTTATTAGCTATAGGAAAGTTTACATTAAGAACCATACCCTTTTCTAATCCTCTGTCAATTACCTCTTCAACAATTCTCTTTCCATGTATGGATGACAAGCTAAAACTTCCTGAATCCTCATTAACCTCCTGAGATAAGGCTATGGCTGGTAAACCGTGCATTGAGCCTTCGATAGCCGCAGAAACCGTCCCTGAATATAATATATCTGTTCCTGAGTTCAGTCCATAATTTATACCAGATACAACCACATCTACCCTTCCATCTACGAGCTTATCCATAGCTACCCTTACACAATCCGCCGGAGTTCCGTCAATACTATAGATTTTCCCACTTATACCTTCTATTTTTTCTTCTCTCACTAAAAGAGGCTGTTTTAGACTTATACTATGGCTCGAGGCGCTTTTCTGACTTTTAGGTGCTGCAATTATGATTTCATGGTCCTTCTGCATTTCTTTTGCTATAGCTATTATTCCAGCTGCATTGAATCCGTCGTCGTTGGTTAGTAGTATCCTCATAAATTACCTCCTTCATTAAAGTATCACGGTAAATTTCTGATAATATATTCTATTCTAACATAAATTTCTTAAAAAAAACAAATATTATAGATTTATTTATTTATAATATATTCCAATTATCCCTAGAATTTGATATTATTTTATATAAAGAAAAAACTTTTGTGAGGCATATATGGTGAAATTTTTACACAATCGCAATCCTAAGAAGAAAAACGTTAAAGCAACAACTCTTACAACCTTTTATATTATTTTTAGTATGCTATGGTTTTTAATTTCTAATCACTTAATGGGCGAAAATTCTCTTTATGGTAATTCACAGTTACTCATTAAGTATTTTAACACAGCTTCATTTACTCTTGTCACGGCTCTAACCTTCTATACAGCAATTTCAAAGATGGAAAATTATCTACATTTGAGCATCAATAGGTTAAAGCTATCTAATGAGAATTTAAGGAGCGCTAAAGAGAGATTACATATTCAATTAGAAGAAATTAATATGAAGGAAGAAGCACTAAGAACCAGTGAGGAGCGTTACCGTTTAGCCTCTGATGGTTCTAAGGATGGGATATGGGATTTAGATCTAATAGGTGAGGAGCTCTATATTTCAAGAATCTTCACAGAGCTTCTGGGCATTAAGAAAGTCGACCCAAAAAGCAATTTCAAATGCTGGTATTTGTTTATCCACAAAGAGGAAAGAGCCTTTGTAAGAGAAACTCTTAATAACTATCTAGAGGGTAAAATTGAAACATTATCTGTGGAATGTAGAGTAAGAAAAAATCCCAATGAATATATTTGGATATTGCTAAGAGGTAAAGGGATATGGAATGAAACAGGAATACCTGTAAGGATAGCAGGCTCAATAACTGATATAACCGAAAGAAAGCTCAGCGAACAAAAAATTTATAATTTGGCCTATTATGATAATATAACTGGTTTACCTAGCAGAACATATCTAATAGAAAGCTTACACACTCTAACAGAGGAGTCTTTTAAGAAGGATAGAAACTTTGTAGTTTTCTTTATTGATCTCGATAATTTCAAGCAAGTAAATGATACTCTTGGTCATGATTTAGGTGACTTGATGATGAAAAACCTCGCTAAACATTTACAGGAGGTCTTTGACAAATCTCTTTGTTCCAGATTTGGAGGAGATGAATTTATAGTTATTCGAGAATTTAATTCAGAAACTGATAATATATCAGAGATAAGTAAGAATATCGTAAAATCCTTTAACAAACCTTGGGTAATAAATAATCATGAGTTTTATATGTCAGTGAGTATTGGAGTTTCTATATTTCCTATACATGGAACAGAGCCTACTGATTTAATAAAGAATGCAGATTTAGCTATGTATACCGCTAAATCCCTAGGAAAGAATACCTACGCTATCTATAATCCTATGATGAGAAGCAACCTATTAGATAGCCTCCATTGGGAGAAGGATATTATAAAAGGAATGGAACAGGATGAATTTATTGTTTATTATCAGCCTCAGATCTCTGTTGATAATGAAGCTTGTATCGGAGCTGAAGCTCTTGTTAGATGGAAGCATAAAGAAAAAGGATTTATACCACCAAACGAATTCATCCCTACAGCAGAAGAATCTGGCCTAATTATAAAATTAGGAGAAATTATTATAGAAAAAGCGCTTAAACAACTAAGATATTGGAGCGATAATTTCATAAATGTCGTACCTATTTCCATTAACTTGTCTCCACTACAATTTCAACAGCAAAATTTCATACAATTTATAGATCAGACTCTTCACAAATATAATATCTCTCCTTCAATGATAAGCTTTGAAATAACTGAATCTACGGCTTTAAAAGATATAAATCAAACCATAGAAACCATTAGAATACTAGATAAAATGGGAATAAAAGTAGCATTAGATGACTTTGGAACTGGCTACTCCTCCTTAACATATCTAAAACAGCTTCCCATCAGCCATCTAAAAATCGATAAGAGCTTTATTAAAGATATACATGTAGACGTTAGAGAAGCATCTATAGTTTTAAGCATAATTACCTTAGCTCATGATTTATCTATAAAGGTTATAGCTGAAGGAGTAGAAAATATCGAGCAATATGTTATTTTGAAAGATTTCGCCTGTGACGAAATACAAGGCTTTTATTTTGGAAGGCCAATGGATCCCGAAGGCTTTGTAAAATATATAATGGAAGACAACACTAGTAGAGGTAGGGTTATGGAACAAAAGCTTTAACAATAAAAAAATGAGTGCTGTACATATATTTCTATATACAGCACTCATTTTTATATTAATCAGTTGTTTTAAAAACCTTTTTTATTTCTTTAAATAAACCCTTATTGTCATTGATCTTTTTATTATTTCCAAGTACACAGATATAATCTTCTTCCATTCCTTTACTGAACATTTTACTATATTCCTTTATTATATCCACGGACAGATTTAAGATTTCATCTCTCTCCTTCTGAAGCTGCTCATAGGTTATACCCGCCAAATATCTCATGTACGAAATCTCACCTATCATTGATGGAGTTAGCGGGAAATCCAACCTGCTAACAGTACCAAGTATATATTTAGTTAGTTCCCTCTCACTTAAATCTAGATTAGTTAGATAATCTCCAATGGAATTATATGCTTCTAAGGTTTCTACTAGCTTTGGATCTCTGTAGGAGGATATATATACATTCCCATCCTTCAATATATTAACGCTTACCCCATAAGCACCACCAATAACTCTAACCTTATTCCAGAGATAATCTAAGGTTAGTATATTTTCAATAACTCTAAAGGCACCACTGTAGTTATATCCTAATGCTTTATAATTAAAGCCCTTAGCTACGTACTGTATCTTCGCCTCTGTAGTTAAGCCTTCATTATCAGCCTCTGGACT
The DNA here is from genome assembly GCF_049943125.1 of Alloiococcus sp. CFN-8. Taxonomy (GTDB): domain Bacteria; phylum Bacillota; class Clostridia; order Clostridiales; family Clostridiaceae; genus JAEXZL01. The sequence goes on along the minus strand of NZ_CP188040.1, from coordinate 3,390,685 downwards.
AAACTTATAATCATAAGTAGTTATCTCTTCTTTAGTTAATTCATTATTTAAGCTCTTAGCCATAGATTTAATAGCATCGTAGCTCTCAGCTTCAGCAGTGAAACTTATGATTAGTGAATTAAGATTAAATATCTTAGCTTTTATATCCTTAAGCTTAGATACAATATCAGAATATCTTTCTTGATAGTTCTCCTCTAGATCACAGATAAATTTATAGTAGCTATATCCTCTAATCCTTTCGTCAAAGACTCCTTTTGAAGTAAGATAGGATAAAACCTTTAATGAAGCTATGGCATTACCGCTATTATAAATGGTACTTTCCAGCCTAGATTTTTCTTCCCTGATTATATTTAGTATTCTATCCTTCTCAGTAAAAATGGTATTATTAATTATTTCCAATATCAATTCCGTAAGCTTTGGAAGCTTCTCTATAAGTGCCTTTCCTTTGATTACAAATAAAGGATTAAAGCTTGAGTGGTCGTTCTTTTCTACTGTGCTGGATACTGAGAAACTAATACCACCAGTATTGATATTTATCATATTCACAATCTCTTCATAGCCATAATTTTCTGTGCTTATTTTGCTGAATAGACTTCCTAGAAGCCTAGTGTACTGAATTAACTCCTCAGGTATGTGCTTAGTGTTGAATAGCAGGTTTATATACCCAATTTTATTAGTAAATACATTGCTATACAATACTTTAATTTTTTCCTCTTCTTTAACCTCCATGGGAAGCATCTCAGCTTCTGGGCTTACATCCTGAAGCTCCAGCATTGGAATAGTCTTTAATACCTCTTCACTATCCAGAGACTCCTGCCTTATTCTCAACTGTTTCGTATTTTTAATTATATTTTGTGTTTCTTCAGGACTTAGGCTTTCCTTATACTTCCGGAGCTTTTCCTCTAAAGCATGGTTATTTGAGGCTCCTAAGCCTGGCTCTGGCTTCAATATCACTAAGGAGCAATGGTTATTATTAAGTATATATTTTTCTATTAGCTTCTCAAAATAATCCGTATTAAGTGCAGACTTTATTTTATTTAGGCTATCTTCATACTCTAGCGAAGCGATAGGTGCCCCCCCATGAAGCCAAGTTTCCATTGCAGACATATAATATATAATTCCCTTAGGATATCCTCTAAAATCGCTTTCTCTTAGGAGGAACTCTTGGTAATTAATGCTGCCCTCTATGATTTCTTTAGGTATTCCTTTATCAATCAATTCTCTTAAGGTTGCATAAAATACCTTTTTAAATTTCTCCTGTTTATTTTCATCAGAATTTTTAACTACCACAGAAAAAATCGGCGTTTTGCTACTGCTATCGAAATCCCCTATTACCGTTTTACCTAAATCAGCCTCTATTAACGCTTTTTTTAGAGGTGCAGCAGGATTTTGAAGGAGTAAATATGTTAAAATTTGAAACGCAAGAGTTAGCTCTGTATCAAGAGCAGTTCCTATTGCAAAATTTAAGCTGAGATAAGTTTTTTCTTCTATACTCTCTTCTTCATCAATGGTATAAGGTATTTTATACTCCTTGAGCTCTTTAAAAGGACTCTGTTCTGGAATATCTAATGCAGGTTCAGCCTTTGAATACTTAGAGATATATTCATCTATAACTTTTAGCTCCTCCTGGAGATTACCATTGCCATATAAGTAAATGAATGAATTTGATGGATGATAGTATTTTTTGTGGAAAGCTAAAAACTCCTCATAAGACAGCTCTGGAATTTCATCTGGGTCTCCCCCTGAATCAACCCCATAGGTGGTATCCGGCAGCAGAGAGCTTGGTATATATCTATAAAGTAATGAATCAGGAGAAGAATATACTCCCTTCATTTCGTTATAAACAACTCCATTTATAGTAAGCTGATCCTCTGGGCTATTCAGTTCATAGTGCCAGCCCTCCTGCATAAATATCAGTGGTTCACTATATATAAGAGGATTAAAAACAGCATCTAAGTACACATCCATCAAATTGTGAAAGTCCTTTGTATTTCTGCTAGCCACGGGATATATAGTCTTATCTGCAAAGGTCATGGCATTTAAAAAAGTGTTTAAAGAACCCTTTAATAGTTCCACAAAAGGTTCTTTACTTCTATATTTTTCAGAACCACATAACACTGAATGCTCTATTATATGCGCAACCCCTGTGCTATTTTCTGGAGGGGTTTTAAAACCTATAGTAAAAACCTTGTTATCATCAGAGTTTTCAAGCTTTAAAAGTCTGGCTCCAGTCTTTTCGTGAATAAATATTAAAGCATTAGATTTTATTTCTTTCACTTCATGCTTTTCCACTAGTTTAAAGCCAAAGCTATTATAATCTTTTTCCATTTTACTTCTCCTTCCTTTTTCATGAAAATAAATTAATTATTATTATATATTACTTTTCTATTATTTTCCTCATCTTCTTCAAAAAGCTCATTATTATACTTCCAAAGTTTACTCTCTTTAATACATACCTATTATATTAGGCTAAAAACCTTCTACAAATAAAAGCTCCTTTAAGTTACTATAAGCTCTTAAATTATTCAGATTTTAATATATGGATAATCAATGAGCTGTTACAAAAAAAGCATAAATAGAATGTATACCTATATATGCTTTAAGAATGTTATATTTATTTATAGTCTACAACTATCCTAGCTTCGCTCACCTGGCCGATATATGAAGCTACATTTCTGTGAGCTTCATGATTCTGATATGCAGTAAGCGCTTCTTGGGAAGTAAATTCTGAATATAAAACCAAATCATATGCAGCAGGACTTTCTAGTATATTTACACCTACCTCAATCTTAAGTATATCAGCAATAATAGCCTTTAGAGCTTCTAATTCATTTTTAATCTTTATACAGATTTCTTCTTTATTTAAACCATTATGATTATCTTTAATCTTCCACATAACTATATGCTTAACCATAACAACACTCCTCATTGTATTTAATTAATGTAATATTATCATATAATAATATCTATTTTTAATAAAGGAATTTTTCTTCGCATAGTATATATTTTTCTTTTGCTATTAATCATGGCCAATAGGCTCCAAGGTATTAAAGGAATAATAATGCATATAATACATCTATAAATAGGAAAGGAGAATTATTATGACCATAAATTCCATTATGAGCTTTAAAAATGAAGATGGTAAGAGTGTTAAATATAAAATATTAGATGAGTTAATAGTTAACAAAGCAGGATACTTGCTTATGGCTCCCGTAGAAGCCCTTAATGAAGTTGACGTATATAAGCTAAAATTTGACAAACATATGAATGAACAGCTTTTACTTGTAGAAAACGAAAATGAAATAACTGCTGTTAAAAAAGCCTCCCACATAAGCTTTTAAAAAAGCCCCCTACTTACAGGGGTTTTTTTTAATTTTCCTCTATCAACTACTTGTATTATTTTTATTTATATAATATAATATTCTTCGTCAGTAATATAATACATGGGGATATGGCGAAGTTGGGATCGCGCTTGAATGGCATTCAAGAGGCCAGGGGTTCGAATCCCCTTATCTCCACCAAAAAGGATAGCTTAGCTATCCTTTTTTTATATATTTTTTAAGGGTTTATTAATTTAGAATTGCCTTTATCACGGCATATTTAATGAGCTTCTTTATCTATTGTATGGTAATAGAATATGAAAAATATGTTTGTATAGAAAAGTCTAATAATTATGATATAATGAGAATATATTTAATACTTCTACGCTGGAATAGCTCAGCTGGTAGAGCAGCTCACTCGTAATGAGCAGGTTCGTGGGTTCAAATCCCATTTCCAGCTCCAATTATAATCCCTTTAGTAAAAGGGATTATTATTTTATTTTAAGAGAGGTGTTTGTTTTGAAAGAAGAACAGCTTCAAAAGTATGCTGCCTTAGTAGTTAAAACTGGGGTAAATATCCAAAAGAATCAAACCTTAGTAATAATGTCCCCTATAGAGTGTGCTGAGTTTACTAGACTAGTAACGGAAGCAGCTTACAAAGAAGGGGCAAGAGAGGTGGTTATCCATTGGAATGATGAGATATCCACAAAGATTAAATATCTCCATGGACCAGATGAAATCTTTGATGAAGTTCCTAACTGGCAGGTTGAATCCATGGCCTCCTACTCACAAGCAGGAGCATGCTTTTTGTCAATCTCAGCCTCTGATCCTGATCTTATGAAAGAAGTAGATGCTAAACGAATTTCTAGAGCACAAAAAGCCAAACAACTTGCTTTAAGAGAGCATACTGAAAGATTAATGAGCAATAAAAATTCCTGGTGTGTGGTATCTGTTCCTACAAGGGCTTGGGCATCAAAAATATTCCCTGGTTTAGATGCAGAAGAGGCCGTAGAAAAGCTTTGGGATAAAATATTTAAAATTGTAAGGGTAGATAGATATGACCCTGTAGCTGCCTGGAAAGAGCATACAGATATTCTTTCATCTTCTATGAGCTTACTTAATAAATACAATTTCAAGAAATTACATTTCACCAATTCTATTGGAACAGATTTAGTTATAGAACTTCCAAAGAATCATCTATGGCTTGGTGGTGCTGAAAAAACCTCAGGAGGTACAGAGTTCATTGCTAACATACCTACTGAGGAGGTATTTTCAGCTCCTAAAAAAGATGGTGTCAATGGTATAGTATATAGTACTAAGCCTTTAAATTATGGTGGTAATTTAGTAAATAACTTTTCTTTAACCTTCGAAGATGGTAAAGTAGTAGATTTTTCTGCAGAAGAGGGTTATGATACCTTAAAAGGAATTATAGAGACTGATGAAGGCTCAAAATACTTAGGCGAGGTAGCTCTGGTCCCTTATGACTCCCCTATATCAAATTCAGGAATAATTTTTTATAACACCTTATATGATGAAAATGCTTCCTGTCATCTTGCTTTGGGAAGAGCTTACAGCTCCTGCATCGCTGATGGAGACGAAATGTCATCGGAGGAGCTTATGAAAGCAGGAATAAACACTTCGCTAGCCCATGTGGATTTTATGATTGGCTCAGAGGATCTTAATATAACAGGAACAACCTATGGGGATGAAGAAATCCCTGTATTTAGAAACGGGAACTGGGCTTTCCATTTATAAAAAAATTAGCACTGATATTAATATCAGTGCTTGATTTATTATTTAAGGTTATTTGAATTATTGTCGCTGTTTTCCTCATCGCTTCTCTCTTCTATTTCCTTAAAAATTGAAAAGTATAATCTTTCATATTCACTCTGTTCCTCACTGAGCTTTAGGGATATTTCCTTTGAAAATTCTTCTCTATATCTTTTATTGAAGAAACGTTTGAATAATTCCATAAAAATACCTCCTATCAGTACTATATAGGAATTATTCCCTCCATAGATAATTTTATTCTAATTTTTATATTGAAGTAAAATAGTAGCTATAATTTTATTAGCTATTGAAAAATTCTTATACTGCAGCTTAACATTTATATGATCTTGACTTCTATTAAAGAAATTTGTTCTCCATCGATAGGGTATTAATAAGCATGTCAAAATTCTATCTTCTTCTGTGGTAGAATCCTTTAATAGATTGTCACCAATGAAACTAGATACCTTATACTCACAATTATTCCTAACAAAGACCTCCTTGGTATCTCTTATCATTTTATAATAGAAAGAATTAAGGACTTTATCCGTTATATATCTTTCTTTAAAGTAGCTAAAATAAGCATCTATTACACTATCAGAGGTATTATTCTCATTGACATCTAGCTTATTAAAAACAAAATCAGCAATTGTTTGGGCAGTTCCATTACCATCACAAGCCTTTGCCTCAAACATAGACCACATAAAAGTAAAGGTTTTTAAATTATTTAAATCCTCCTGAGATAAAGGATTGTCCCCACTTAAATAACCATTTATCCATCTTAAATCATCAAAATCTAAATATAACATAACATCCCTCCATATTATCCCTTTTCTAATTATTATACCTAATTTTACTTCTATGAGGAAATACAAGATAATAAAAAAATTAATTTTTATTATCGTTATGCAACCATCATGCTATAATTTAATTATTAGCATTTTATACTGGAGGGATATAATGAAAGGAACTATTGTTAACTTTGCATCAATATTTATAGCAGGTCTTCTAGGCCTTTTGGTTAAAGGGGGAATTCCTGAAAGAATCAATAAAACAATTATGAATGCAGTAGCATTAGCAGTAATAATAATAGGCATCAGTGGAAGTCTTAAAGGCGAAAATACTTTACTTATGGTTATTTCTCTTGCTATCGGTGCTCTTATAGGAGAAATAATAGATATAGACAATCTCATTGGTCAGCTTGCAAAATATATTGAAAGTCGCTTGAAGAGATTAGGAGAATCTAATTTTACTCAAGGCTTTATTGCTTCAACTCTTCTATTTTGTGTAGGTAGCATGGCTATTGTTGGTGCATTAAATAGTGGACTAGCTGCTGATCATGAACTTCTATATACTAAGTCGATTCTAGATGGTATTTCAGCATTTATCCTCTCCTCTACCCTAGGTATAGGTGTTATTTTTTCATCCTTTGCTGTCTTATCATATCAAGGGCTAATAACCTTATCAGCCACTTTTTTAAGTACAATCCTATCTAAAATGGTAATTTTAGAAATTTCAGCAGTAGGAAGTGTTTTAATTATGGCACTGGGATTTAATATGCTAGGTATTTCTAATATAAAAGTAGCAAATATTCTTCCCTCTATTTTAATACCAGTAATATATCTTACTTTATTTTAAAAAAGAAGCTCCGCTTTTGCGGAACTTCTTTAACGATAATAACTATATGTATATGTCATATTTTACGAAGAACTTCTTGAGATTTTCTATATCAGTGAAAATAACACCTTTTATTCCCACCTCTTCTGCTCCTTTAACATTCTCCTCCATGTCATCTATAAATATGGTTTCCTCTTTCTTTAAGGAATATTTATCTAGAAGCTTATAATAAATCTCTTCCTGTGGCTTTATACAGTTATGTTCCCATGATATAAGATAACCATCTACATCTTCTATAAATCTATTTTTACGCCTAGTGATTTCGAAGGCTTTTTTATGATAGTTAGATAAAAGATATACCCTATATCCCTTCCTTTTTAGATTATATAATAGCTCTATTGTATCTTCCTTAGGCTGTAGCATAGAAGTCCAATCTTCCATAACCTCATTTATTTCATTTTTAAGATTAGGAGCATAATCAATGAAATTATTAACCGCCTCTTCCGCTTCAATAGTACCCATGTCCAATTGTATCCATTCTCTGCTCATAAATATACAGGTCATTAATTCATTTATTAAAGAATCACTAAAGCCTTTATTCTTAAGATACTCTCGAGGTTTGAAATCTAACAGAACATTTCCTATATCAAAAACAATATTTTTAATCACTGTTGATACTCCTTTTTTCCATTTATGTGTATCTGTTTTACTCAGAGAGCTTCTTTAAAGCAGTATAAGCAACACCATACATCCCTGCATCATTTGCCAGCTTGGCCAAATGCAATTTTGTATATTCTCCATAAGACTTCATCACCTTTTTTCTAAAAGCTTTATCTATATCATTTAAAAAGCTATTTCCTTGTGCTGAAATACCTCCACCTATAATTACATCACCGGGATCTAATATATGGACAGCATTAGATATACCTGTGGCTAAGTCCTCTAAATATCTACTATAAACATTATTAGCTTTAGGATCTCCCTCTCTCACCAGCTTAATAAATTCTTCCCCATTTATCTCCTTAACACAGGCCTCATCCTTATATGCCCTTAATAATCCTGAGGTAGATGCATATCTTTCAAAGCAGCCTTGTCCACCACAATTACAGGGAATACCATTTTCTTTAATTACCATATGGCCTATTTCACCTGCTCCACCTTTAACTCCTCTTATAAGATTACCTTCATTAATAATAGCACCGCCTATACCTGTACCTAATGAAATAAAAAGAAAGGATTCAAGGCCTTCAGCTCCCCCATGCCACATTTCTCCTAGAGCAGCTGCATTAACATCGTTTTCAACACAGCAATGAATATTTAATTTCTCTCTTAAAACAGATGAAAACTCTGCTCCTGTATAATCTGGAAGATTGTCAGAAGCATATATTATTCTACCCTTCTGTGAATCTACTAGACCCGCAGTACTTATTCCTGCTGCATCAACCTTAAAATAATTTGAAACCTCTTTGATTTTTTCAATTATCTTTTGTGGTATTAAAACTCTGCAATTTGCCTTTGGAGTAGGGAACTTATCCTTATATAACATATCACCTTTCTCATTTATAACTGAAGATTTAATAAATGTACCACCAATATCAAAGCAAACAATATTCATAATAGCACTCCTTTAGCATTAAAGTTACAATAATATAATTATACTATATGTAAATATAAAATGTAAAAAAAGCTAACATAAAATTAGCTTTTTTCTCTATTTTTTACTTTAAATCACTTTCATCTATTTTATATTTTTCTAACTGAACGTTCAATGCTTTTACAGAAATCTGAACTTCAATTATAAGTAGTAAAAGTGAAATCATCAAAGCTACAAGACTCGCACCAAAAGCAAATTCTCCCATGGTATTCTCTCCTCTAAAGATCAGGAAGGTTGATAAAGCACATAAAAAAAAGCTTAAACCGCCCATTATCTGTGTATATCTAATTATATTTATCCTTAACTGAATATTTTTTATCTGCTTTAGAAGCACTTCATGAGGTTCGTTTCTGTACTGATTGTCTAGCTGTCTTACCAATTGCGCTAAGGTCAAGAATCTACTGGTATAAGCTGAAATCAAAAGAGATATAGATGTAAATAATACTGCCGGTGTGGTAAGCTCAAGTTTCAAAGTAAAACCTCCTTCTTTTCTTAATATTTTATATAAATAGAATACTATCTTTTTATTTTTCTGTAAATATAAATACAGTCTATTAATATATTTAAAAGACCTCTGCATATATGCAAAGGTCTTTATACTATACAGCTTCAATTATCTCTAAGGGCTTTACTCTACTTAGTATCTCGTCTAACTCATCACCATTGACTGTTTCTTTTTCTATCAATGCTTCAGCAATTGCTTCTAAATAGCACTTATTCTGCTCTAAAATCTTTACAGTTTCATCATACAACTCTCTTGAAAGCTTTGCAGCCTCCTCAGCTATATAGGAATCTCTTATGCCCATTACCTCTAAATTTAAATAGCCATTTTCTTTAGACATTCCATAATTAGAAATAATACTTCTGATTATTCTTGTTGCCTTTTCTAAATCTCCATAGCAGCCATTAGTTACTGACTCTTCATCCCCTAATAGTAGCTCTTCGGCAGCTCTTCCTCCGTAATTAACCATAACTCTATTATAAAGCTCACTTTTAGAGTATAATCCCATCTTCTTAGGAATAGTGAAGGTAACGCCACCAGTACCACTGGTACTAGGAACAACGGTTACTTTTGGAACATCGAAGACCTTAGTCAGCTTAGCTACTAGAGCATGACCCGCTTCATGCCAGGCTATAATCTTCATTTCCATGTCATTTCTGTCCTTTATAGGCTTCTGATGTCCCTGTAAAACCTTCTGGAAGAAGGCCTTGTCAATACTATCTATATCAACGGCTTTTTTTCCATCTACAACGGAAATTATAGTAGCTTCATTTATAAGAGCTTCTAAATCAGCACCAGAGAAGCCGATAGTCTGTTTAGCAATTTCCTCTAAGGAAATGCTATTATCTAAATTCTTATTTTTTGTATGCAATTCCAGTATTTCTAGTCTACTGCTTTGGTCTGGAAGCTCGATTTTAATATGTTTATCAAATCTACCTGGACGAAGGAGCGCTGGGTCTAAAACATCTAGTCTATTGGTCGATGCCATTAACAAAATACCTTCTGCTCCTTCAAATCCATCCATTTCAGCTAATAATGCATTTAAGGTCTGATCATTCTCGGAATGAGAATTCTTGTTTCTCTGCTTTCCTATGGCGTCAATTTCATCAAGGAAGACTATGCAAGGAGCATTCTTTCTAGCTGTCTTAAATAAATCTCTCACCCTCTTAGCTCCAACACCCACAAACATTTCCATAAAATCAGAGCCAGCCATGCTATAAAATGGAACTCCCGCTTCCCCTGCTAAAGCTTTTGCAGTGAGAGTTTTTCCAGTACCGGGTTCTCCATAAAGGATAACACCTTTAGGCATCTTAGCACCATTCTTTGTATATTTTTCAGGACTTTTAAGAAAATCAACTAAAACCTTCATATCTGTTATCACTTCCTCAATCCCTGCTACGTTTTGAAATTTTACCTTAGGCACTTTAGATACCGGATCCGATAAGTTTTTTGGATTTCTATTATTCATCATTCTATATAGAAATGTAATTACCACACAGCTCATAGTAAGCTGAACAAAGGTTGAAATAATTGATGAAGTAGTCATTCTGTTATACTCTTCAACTTTTATTCCCTTTTCGAGAATTTCCTTTTTAAAGTCTTCAGTTTTTGGATTATCTGTAGTATAAAGCTTGTCTTCTTTATCATAAAAAGAAAAGGTTGAGTTATCTAGCTGTATTTTTACCTTCTCCACCTTATTACCATTCATCATCTCTACAAACTGATTATAGGTTACATTCTCTGCTCCCTTCATTGAATTATCCGGAATCACAAAGATTGCTATTAATGCAATAAATGATAAAGTAACTACTATATTAATAATAAGAGTCTTATATTCTTTTCCCCATTTTATATACCTTTCCATTTCTTCCCCCTATATTATCTTCACCTATGCTTAATAGCTACTTAAGTATAGCCAATATATTTTTCTTAATAAAAAAACTTCATTCGCAGGAATGAAGCTTGCAGCAATATATTATAATATTTCGCATTCATTTATTAAGTTTTCTGGCTAATAACTATATTAGCTTTAATAAGAGGTGGAGATATCTTACATTATTATAGTCACTCCAGAAATTTATTGACATCCTACTTACATACCAAAGAAACTATTAAGTATAGATGTAATTTTTTATTAATTTCCCCATAGTTATTATGGATAAAAAGCCATTTTTTGTCAAGACTTTTAATAAAAATATTATTTAATATAAATTTCTTTCTACTATAAAAATAAAAACACCACGTTTTCACGTGATGTTTTTCATGGTATGCGAGACAAGTCTATAAGCCGAGTTCTGTATTTGACAATCATCTATCTAGGCCTGTTGTTACCATACAGGCTCCAGCGACACACCCGAAGACGGGACGGGCAGCCCCATAAGTCTTCCTATTCGGTCTTGCTCCAGGTGGGGTTTACAGAGCCACTAAGTCACCTTAGCGCTGGTGAGCCCTTACCTCACCTTTCCACCCTTACCGGACAGCTAGCTGTCTCAGCATAATTAATATGCTTCCGGCGGTATATTTCTGTTGCACTATCCTTAGAGTCACCTCCACTGGGAGTTACCCAGCACCCTGCCCTACGGAGCTCGGACTTTCCTCTCCCGGTTTTCACCGGCAGCGATTGTCTGGCTTACTCGCAAGGAATATAATAACACAGATTATTAACAAATGCAATTGTTATCTACTGGAATCTATAAGGATCCCTAGAAGTCTTTGAGGCAATAAATTCAATATCTTTAAGCTGTGATGAGGAAATTTTAATCTTTTCTATTAGCTTTAAGAACACTATCCATTCAGAATAGAAATGACCTAAATCAATAATTGAAAGTCCTAATTCATTATAATCACTAACATAATGATAGGTGGTGTCACCAGTAATAACGCAATGAGCTCCCTGCTTGTAGGCAAGTTCTAAGTATCCCTCTCCACTGCCATTGATAACAGCTATTCTAGAAATACTTTGGCTCTCATCCCCTGCATATCTGAGAAATTCAGCATTGAAGACATTCTTTAACTTTAATATTAATTCTTTTAGAGTTACAGCCTCAATGGTTCCTATCCTTCCTATTCCATGCCCCTTTCCCGGGAGACTAGTATTTTCTTCTAGAACCTTTGTATCTTTAACTTCCAGAAGCTCCATAAAGGTATCATTCATTCCATTTTGAACAGAATCTAAATTGGTGTGACTTGAGTATAAATTTATATTATTTGATATTAGTTTTATAATTTTCTTACCCTGAAGAGAATCCATGGTAATTGAAGAAGGTTTTCTAAATAACAGGGGATGATGTGTCAAAATCAACTGTACCCCTTCTTCTATGGCCTCTTCTACCACTTCTAGAGTGCAATCAAGAGCTAGGAGTACTTTTGTAATTTCGCTATCTTCATCACCAATCATCAAACCTACATTATCATAGCTTTCTTTTAAAGTTTTCGGAGCAAAATTCTCCATTACTCCAATTATTTCGCTGAGCCTTACCCCCAATTTAGCACCTCCGTTAATAAGCTGATTTTATTAATAACCTCCTGCCTTCTAGCTAGAGCTGTTTCAGTACCTTCCCCTATGTAATTTAAAATTCTTTTATAGGAGCTAATTTTAAATTCTAAATATGGTTTAATATCAGGACTACCACTTTTAATTAAGTTATCGCTCAATTCATAGTCCATGTACTCTTGGTATCTTATATTATTTTTTTCCTTGTAGGAAACCTTGAATATTTCATAAAACTTACCTTCGTCATGCACTACAGTTTCTCCTAGAATAGAAAAGGAGTGACTATATAGAAACCTTCTTAAGATTTCTGGATTTTGTGCAGGCTGAAGAATCAAAGATTTTAGTTCTTTAACAACAGCAATATCTTCTACTATAATATCTCTTATTAGATTTCCACCCATACCAGCTATTATCACGATCTCAGCTTCATTAACCTCAAGAGTAGATAACCCCGGCCCCTTTCTGCAGCTGATTACTTTTTCAAGACCTTCTCTTTTTACATTCATCCTAGCTTTATCTACAGGTCCTTTATTAATATCTGAGGCTATAGCTTTAAGGCATAATCCTGACTTAACTGAATATATTGGTACATATCCATGATCAGTGCCTATATCTGCTATAACATTACATTTATCAATAAAAAAAGTTATTTCCTTAAGTCTTTTACTTAATTCCATGAGCTACCTCTCTTTAAATAGATTAGCACCTTTATATAAAGGTGCTAATCTAAGTAGTCCTTAAGTTTTTTACTTCTGCTTGGATGTCTTAGCTTTCTTAAAGCCTTGGCTTCAATCTGTCTAATTCTCTCTCTAGTTACGTTAAACTCTTTTCCTACTTCTTCAAGAGTTCTTGCTCTTCCATCGTCTAGGCCAAATCTAAGTCTAAGAACCTTTTCTTCTCTAGGAGTAAGAGTATCCAGTACATTTATAAGCTGTTCCTTGAGCATTGTAAAAGCTGCAGCCTCAGCTGGTGCAGGTGCTTCATCATCAGGTATAAAATCTCCCAGGTGACTATCTTCCTCTTCTCCTATTGGAGTTTCAAGAGAAACTGGCTCTTGAGCGATCTTCATGATTTCTCTAACCTTATCAACAGGCATATCCATTTGAGCTGCCACCTCTTCAGCTAAGGGCTCCCTACCAAGTTCCTGTAGAAGCTGTCTTGACACACGAATCAGCTTGTTGATAGTCTCTACCATATGAACAGGTATTCTTATAGTTCTAGCCTGGTCAGCAATAGCCCTTGTAATTGCCTGCCTGATCCACCAAGTTGCGTAAGTACTAAACTTGAAGCCCTTTCTATAGTCAAACTTCTCTACTGCCTTAATAAGTCCAAGATTACCTTCCTGAATTAGATCTAAAAACAGCATGCCTCTTCCAACATATCTTTTAGCTATGCTCACCACAAGTCTTAAATTTGCTTCTGCTAGCTTCTTTTTTGCTATCTGATCTCCATTTTCTATCCTTAAAGCTAAGTCTATCTCTTCCTCTGATGATAAAAGAGGTACCTTTCCTATTTCTTTTAAATACATCCTAACTGGATCATCAATTGCTATTCCTTCTGGAACTGTTAAGTCTAAATCCTCCTCAGTATCTTCGCTATCAGTAATATCCCCTATAACATCAATACCCATGGATTCTAATACTTCATAAATTTTTTCAATTTGCTCTGGATTTAAATCAATTTCCTCTAATTCATCCATTATTTCTTTATATGTGAGACTTCCTGATTTTTTACCCTTTTCTATGAGCTTCTTCACCAGGGTCATTTTAGACCCCTTATCTTTTAACATGGTATCCTTATTTTTGTCCTTGGCGTTTTTATCTTTAGTCAGCTTCTCATCTTTTTTATCTTTCATGTTAATACCTCCTTCCGCCATTAACCATTACCCCTTTCTAAGCTAACGAGCTTTTGCTCAATCATCTTTAGCTCTCTTACTAGATTAAGAGACTCCTCAATCATACCCTTATTCTCCATATCTTTTAGTCTTTGAAGAATGCTTCTCTTATTTTCTTCTAAGGTTTTCTTTTTTATTTGATATATATAGTCATTAAGCAACTTATTGTAATTAATGTCCCCTTCATCTAATTCCAATTCTTGTATCAAAACATATTCCTTAATCGTTCTTGCATCATTGCAATGACCTTCAATATATCTTGAAATGTCATCCTCGTTATTATTTTTTGCTTCAAGAATAAGGTCATATATTTTTTTATGCTCTTCTAATATAAATCCTGTGTTTTCAATATTACTTAAAATAAGTGAATAATATTCATCAATGTTTGCCATAATTTTAAGCAGTGCTCTCCCAGCTTTCAAGTAGGCTGGTTCTATATATAATTTTTGTCCATTTTCTTCCATATTATTCATTGAAGCACTATCCTCAGAGGAAGTATGTAATTTTTCCCCTAAAAGATCATATAACGCCTGCTCTCTAATTCCTGATTCCTCAGAAATCAATTTTATATATACATCCTTTTCTACAGGATCTAGTTCTGCAAGAATTTCAGTTACTCTCTTTCCATATTCTATTCTCATAGAGCTTTTAGTTAAATCAAGATTTTCTTTAGCCTTTTTTAAACGGTAATCAATTAATGGTAGAGAATTATTAATCAGTTCAATAAAAGCTTCTTTTCCCTTTCCTCGAATAAACTCGTCAGGATCCTTTCCTTCCGGTACAGTAAGAACTCTAACCTCTAGCCCAACCTTTCGTAGTATTTCCAACCCTCGCAAAGTGGCCATTTGACCTGCTAAATCAGCATCATAAGATATAATAACTTTATCAGCAAATCTTTTTATGAGCTTTGCCTGTGAGTTTGTAAGAGCAGTTCCTAAAGAAGCAACTACATTAGTAATTCCGCTTTGATAAAGAGCAATACAGTCCATGTAACCTTCAACTATAATTAAAGTTCTGCTATCCTTTATATTATTAATAGCAAAATTTAAACCATAGAGCTGTGTGCCCTTTGTAAAAATCGGTCCTTCAGGAGAATTAAGATATTTAGGCTTTGAATCATCTAACACCCTGCCTCCAAAACCGATAACTTTTCCTCTATAATCAAAAACAGGGAAAATTATTCTATTTCTAAATCTATCATAATAATTCCCCTTACTGCTTTTAATTATCAAACCATTTTCTAAAAGCTGCTCTTCTTTATAGCCTTTCTTCTTAAGATAATACAGCAGACCGTTCCAATTATCTAAGGAATATCCTAGTCCAAACTTCCTGATAGTACTTTCGTTTATTCCTCTTTTAAGAAAATAGTCTTTAGCAATTTTATTATTAAAAAGGTTTCTAAAGTAAAATTTAGCAGCATCTACATTAAGTTTGTATAAGAGCTCTTTTTTATCCTGATCCTTACCTTTAGTGATATTGAACTCGATATTGGCTCTATTGGCTAAATGCTCTACAGCCTCTACAAAATTCAAGCTTTTTGTCTTCATAACAAAGGTTATAACATTTCCTGCTTCCCCACAGCCAAAACATTTGTATATCTGTTTATCAGAGGAAACACTAAAGGACGGAGACTTTTCTTTGTGAAATGGACATAATCCAGAATAATTTCTCCCGGATCTTTTGAGCTTAACAATTTCGGAGACAACATCAACAATATCATTTTCTTCCTTAATCTTTTGGATTAATTCCTCCGATATAGCCAACTTATTTCCCACCCATCTCATAAAACAATTGTAATTTTAGCCTTAAATATATTCGACAAGAAATCTTTCATTCCTTCTTAGGTTTTAAAAAAATATATTTTATGCTTTTGCCTTATTATATATTCTGTATTAAATATAAATATCCTTCTTATTTTTGTTAATAAATTCTTCATTAAAAATAGTTTACCCCTTTTACTCTCTTATTTATCCTTATTAACTTAATAAATAACAAATTTAGGAACAAAAATTTTATTGAATAGCACCAGACAATAGTCGTCACTCATCCCTGCTATATAGTCCGCAACTCCTCTTTCTAGTCCTTCTCTTTCCACAACCTGCTTGTAAAGCTCTGGCATCTTTTCAGGATTTTTATAGTAGTGGTCAATCACCTGACATAATATGAACTTTGCCTTATCTCTTTCTTCCTTAAGAAAAGCACCATTATATATATTTTTGAACATAAAACTCCTTAAATTATACAGCGCATTATCAACTTCAGGACTTAAGCTAACTTCAATTTTCCCATTACTGATATTATTAACCGTTGTTTTCACAATATCTCCAACCAGTGTATCGATTCTTTTCCCATGACTTTCCCCAAGAATACTAATGCTTTCTTTTGGAAGATCCTGAGTCCTCAGAAGACCAGCTCTAATTGAATCATCAATATCATGATTAACATAAGCAATTTTATCACTATACTTTACTATCTGCCCCTCTAAGGTTGAAGCTCTTTTTGATGCCTTAGAGAAACCAGAGTGGTATAATATGCCATCAATGACTTCATTACTTAAATTTAGTCCACTTCCATCCTTTTCTAAAAAACGTACTACTCTAACACTTTGTTCATTATGCTTGAATCCCTTAGGTAAAAACTGAGCTAATACCTCTTCTCCATTATGAGCAAAAGGAACATGACCTAAATCATGGCCAAGGGTAATAGCCTCAACAAGGTTTTCATTTAGTCCTATGGCTCTTGCTATGGTTCTAGCTATCTGAGAAACCTCCAAGGTATGAGTTAATCTTGTTCTATAGTGATCTCCTGTTGTTTTAATATACACCTGTGTCTTATGCATAAGTCTTCTGAATGATTTGCAATGAATTACTCTATCTCTATCCACCATATATGCAGTTCTAGTCTCATCTAAAGGTTCATACTTTTCTCTTCCAGTGGAATTCTTAGATAACGCAGCTTCTTTTATCAAAGTCAACTCTTCAATTTTCTCTATTTTTTCCCTTATACTCATATTTTACACCTCTATATATTTATTTCTACAAATCACCTTTAAATCCTTCATTTTTAAATATAATTAATATTTTACATCATATATCCATTATTAGTATATTTTCCAGACCAAATTAATATATTTCTATTATAGATATTTTGGGAGGGAGCATCAGTATGACAGAAATAATAAAAGAAATGGATTATAGTTTTCTCTCTCAAGAAATATTAAGAGAGAAAATTCTTAAATCCTATGGATTGGAAAAATCCTACATAACACAGATAAAGTTCAAAGACACAGATAAACAAAGAGCTGTATATAAAATTGAGACAGCTTCTAAAGCTTACTGCTTAAAAAAAGTTTACTATTCAATATCTGATTTAAGATTTATATATTCTTCACTAGAATGGTTTAGTAGGAATGGCATAAGTGTTCCTAAGCTGCTGCCTACCCTTGATGGTGGTAGATATGTAGCTTACAATAGCATGCTTTTTATACTTACTCCTTGGATTGAAGGAGAGAAATGCAATTATGATAACAGAGCGCAAGTGATGGAATCCTGTAGAAATTTAGCCTTTATGCACAAAAGTACAAAAGGTTTTATTCCTATTAAAGGTAGTACAAAAAGAGTACAAAAGGATGATATTTATGCTTCAGTAATGAAACATACTGAAAATATCATTCAATGCTATAGCGAGGCTTTGAGCAAAAAGGATAAATTCTCAAAAGTATTTTTAGACCATTATAGAGATAACTATACACTGGCTTCTGTATCAACGGATATAGCATCTACCATAGACATATCAAATTTATCTACCTCTTTATGCCATTTAGACTATGTTAACAAAAATATACTCTTTGATAAAAATGATCAGATATGGGTTATTGATTTCGATAAATGTTCAATAGATTATTGTGCTCATGATTTAAGTTATTTTTTAAGACGGCTATTAAAAAGAAGTAATACCCGCTGGAATATTGAGTTAGCAGCTGATTGCATATCAGCATATAGCAGTATTAATCCCTTAACACCAGATGACTTGAAATATATTTATATTTATCTATGTTTTCCGCAAAAATTTTGGAAAATATCCAGAGATTATTATAACAATTTTAATAAATGTAATAAAACTGCCTTCGTTTCTTTGCTAACAAAAGCAGTGGAACATGATGAATTTCACCTTAAGTTTTTGAAAGACTTTAAAAAAATATTAGAAGCAAACTATCATTTTAATATGAGGTAATATAGAGAATAAAAGGCCCCGAAGGGCCTTTTATATTTATCTCTTATTCTTAACCTGTGCTTGTGCAGCCGCAAGTCTAGCAAGAGGAACTCTGAATGGTGAACAAGATACGTAGTTTAAGCCAATGTTATGGCAGAATTCTACAGAACTTGGATCTCCACCGTGCTCTCCGCAGATACCTAATTTAATATTAGCTCTTGTAGCTTTTCCTTTTTCAGCTGCCATCTGAACTAACTGACCTACACCAGACTGGTCAAGCTTAGCAAATGGATCCTGCTCGTATATCTTCTTTTCATAATAATCCTGAAGGAACTTACCAGCATCATCTCTGGAGAAACCAAAGGTCATCTGAGTAAGGTCATTAGTTCCAAAGGAGAAGAATTCTGCTTCCTTAGCTATTTCATCAGCAAGAAGAGCAGCTCTTGGAATCTCTATCATAGTACCAACTTGATAATCTAATTCCACGCCATTTTCCTCTATAACCTTTTTAGCTGTAGCAACCACTATATCCTTAACATACTTAAGCTCTTTTATTTCACCTACTAGAGGTATCATTATTTCTGGAACTATGTTAAAGCCTTTGTTATTCTTAACCTGGATAGCAGCTTCAATAACAGCTCTTGTCTGCATTTCAGCTATTTCAGGATATGAAACAGCAAGTCTGCAGCCTCTGTGACCCATCATTGGGTTAAACTCATGAAGTGATTCAATAGTTGCCTTCAACTCTTCGAAGGTTAGTCCCATCTCTTTAGCAAGAGCTTTAATTTCCTCATCAATCTGAGGTAAGAACTCATGTAGTGGTGGATCTAAGAATCTTATAGTAACCGGTCTTTCTTCCATAGTCTCATAAAGACCTATAAAGTCTTCTCTCTGCATTGGAAGAATCTTATCTAATGCTTTTCTTCTCTGTTCTTCACTCTTAGATACTATCATTTCTCTAACAGCAGCTATTCTATCTTCTGCAAAGAACATATGCTCTGTTCTGCATAGACCTATTCCTTCAGCACCAAACTCTACAGCTTGTTTTGCATCTCTTGGAGAATCAGCATTTGCTCTAACCTTTAATGCTCTGATTTCATCAGCCCAGTTCATTAAGGTTTCAAAATGTCCGGATATCTCTGGAGCTACTGTATTTAAAGCTTCTCCATATACATTACCGGTACTTCCATCTAAGGATAGATAATCATTAGATGTATATGTTTTTCCATTTACAGTTACTGTCTTATTTACTTCATCTACCTTTAATTCACCACAGCCAGCAACACAGCAGGTTCCCATTCCTCTAGCAACAACAGCAGCATGAGATGTCATTCCACCTCTTACTGTAAGGATACCTTCTGCAGCAACCATTCCTTCAATATCCTCTGGTGAAGTTTCTAATCTAACAAGTACTACCTTTTCTCCTGCAGCAGCTCTATCCTTTGCTTCTTCAGCTGTAAAGGCAATCTTACCACAAGCAGCTCCTGGTGAAGCTGGTAGTCCCTTAGCTATAGGTGTAGCATTATCTAAACCTTCTTGATCAAAAGCTGGGTGAAGTAGTGTATCTAACTGCTTTGGATCAACCTTTAATATAGCTTCTTCCTTAGTGTTCATTCCTTCTTCCACTAGGTCAACAGCTATTTTTAAAGCAGCTTGTGCAGTTCTCTTACCATTTCTTGTTTGAAGGAAATAAAGCTTTCCATCTTCAATGGTAAATTCCATGTCCTGCATATCTTTATAATGCTTCTCTAAAGTATTAACTATATCAACAAATTGCTTGTAAATTTCAGGCATTTGCTCTTCAAGATGATCAATAGGTTGTGGAGTTCTAATACCAGCAACTACGTCCTCACCCTGTGCATTCATTAAATACTCACCATATACCTTATTTTCACCGGTAGCTGGATTCCTTGAGAAAGCAACTCCAGTACCAGAGGTTTCACCCTTGTTACCAAAAACCATCTCCTGAACATTTACCGCTGTTCCCCAGCTAGAAGGTATATCATTAAGCCTTCTATAAACATTAGCTCTAGGGTTGTCCCATGATCTAAATACAGCAGTAACAGATTCTATAAGCTGCATTTTTGGATCTGTTGGGAAGTCTTCTCCCTTTTCTTTTTTATAGAGCTCCATGAATTGACCAACAAGCTTCTTTAAATCATCAGCATCAAGGTCTGTATCAAGATGAACTCCCTTTTCTTCTTTCATTTTATCCATTAAATCTTCAAATAATCTCTTTTCTACACCCATTACAACGTCTGCAAACATTTGTATGAATCTTCTATAGGAATCATATGCAAATCTTGGATTTCCTGTTAACTTAGCCATAGCTTCAACAGTATCATCATTAAGACCGAGATTTAATATAGTATCCATCATACCAGGCATAGATGCTCTTGCACCGGATCTTACAGATACTAATAGAGGCTTCTCTACATTACCGAATTCTTTTCCAGTAATATTTTCAAGCTCCTTCATTTTCGATTCTATCTGATTAATAACTTCTTGAGCTATAACCTTACCATCCTCATAATACTTATTACATGCTTCAGTGGTTACAGTAAAGCCTTGAGGTACTGGAATACCTAAGCTTGTCATCTCTGCAAGGTTAGCTCCTTTACCACCGAGCAAATTTTTCATGGATGCGTTACCTTCACTAAAAAGGTATACAAACTTCTTATCCATTGACAATTCCTCCATTCGTTATAATTTATGTGTACTAACAGGTGTTTTAACACCTGAGAGCTTACTATTTTAGTTCACAGAGCTTTAAAAAAAGCTTAGTGATATTAGTTTTGGAAACCTTCCCTAAAATCTTCAGCTGTTCTCTACCGTTATGAATTTCTTTTTTCACTACTGGAACACTATCAATCTCATGATGGATAATTTTTTTAGCCACCTCATAAATATTTTCCTTTGGTTCTGCTGTAATTAAATTAGGCATCCTAGTCATTATTACTCCTACAGGAACCTTATGAAGATCTGCTGAACCCATAGTGATTTTTAGAAAGTCTTTTCTAGAAACCTTTCCGATAAGAAATCCGTTACTTTCAACAGTTAAACTGCCAACATCGTGCAGGAATAGGTTTAATATTGCGTCATATACCATAGTATTTTCTTCTACTGAAACAGGTTTAGACATCACAGAATCCGCTGTAGTCTTCATGATATAATCATATACAAAGCCTCCATAAGGCTTGTTGGTATAAATATATCCTACCTTGGGTCTTGCTTCTAATATCCCTGTCATAGTCAATATAGCCAGATCAGGTCTTAAAGCTGCTCTAGTAACGCCAAGGTTGGACGCTAAAGCTTCACTGGTTATCGGCTGAGCTTCTTTTACCATATCTATAATCTTCTCTTGTCTAGAGCTTAAATTCATACCCTCACATCCTTCTAGCTAATTGAAAAAGTATACACAAACGTCACTATGATAACGACCTATACATTATTATAACATTTTAAAAAATAATTAAAAGAGAAATATTAGTAAATTTAATAGTCTTCCGAATAATCTACATATAGTTCAATTAGCTTATAGAATTATTGTAAGGTACTACAAAAGGGGATTACTCCCCTTTATTGTCCTCATTGCTATCGTTATTTACATCACTGTCTTCATCGTTAAAATCAACAGTATAGGTATACATATTTTCATCATATTTATCAGATTTCTCATCATTTTCTTTTCTTATGCTGCTTTTCATATCATCGAACTTACTTTTTACATTGTCAGCAAGATCATTGAAGACCCCCTGTGCGTCTTTCATAGATTTTTTAATTACTGCATTAATCACTTCTACAGAACCGTCTTCCTTAGTAATTTCAAAAGTAAGATTAAAGGCGACAGTGGTAACAAAACCTATAGCCAAAATTATCGGAGTCCAGATAAGTGCTATAACACCTACCGCTACTCCGGCATTAACTGGAACATCTACTAAAATTCTATCTTCCTTTTTTACAACTATTCTTGATACATTGCCTTTTTCTATTATGCCGTTAATTCTTTGTTTAAGATCCTCAAAGCTGTTAAAAGCCTCTTCTTTAAACTTTTTACTTTTTTCAGAAAAACCTTTTTTACTTTCTAGATAAATAATAGCATCTAAAACATCACCCTCTGATGCAATTAAAGCCTCCTTTGCTTCACCATAGGTAGCTCCAGTTCTTGAAATAACTTGTTCTACCTTTTCTAATGTTATGTCCATGATATCACTCCTTATAAGTTATTTAATAGCTCCAAGCTTTTTGGCTTTCTACCATAGCTTGTAGCAATTATATAGGTTAAAATTTTTTTAATTTCATCCTTCGCCTCTCTGGTAATATTAAGTTTATATATTTTGTCAAGGGAGGTCCCTGATAAAAATCTAAGAGTATTATATGCACCTTTAGAAACTTCTACAGTATTAATTTTAGAACAGCTTTCACAAACTCCACCATACAAATTTACATTTATGTATTCTGAAGTACTGATTGCTTTTTTACAGCTAGCACAGGAAGTCAAATTTAAACCATAGCCAGTGTATTTTAAGAGCTTAAGCTCAAAGGCTCTTATAAGCACCTCATTTTCTAAAGCATCAGTATTTAATAAATATAGAGCCGTAACCAACTCCTTGAAAAGAAGTGGATTTACTTCTCCTTCCGGAAGAGATATATCTATAAGCTCGCAGAGGTAAGATCCATAAGTCAGTTTTTCAAAATCCTTAAGCAGACCCTGAAAAGAACTAATAATTCTCCCATCCGTTAGATTGTATAAATTTTTGCCTTTAAAAAGCATATATTGTCCAAAGGAGAAGGGCATACTTAAAGGCATGAGTTTATTTTTATTTTTTTTAGATCCCTTAGAAATAGCAGTAATTTTGCCAAACTTCTCGGTAAATATCCATAATAATTTATCATTTTCTTTATAGTCCTGAGCCTTTATAATTACTCCATGACTTTCAATTGCTGTCAGATTATCATCTCCTTAGGACTATTTATTCTTTTTATAACCAAACTCTTTCAGAAACAGTGGATTGTCTCTCCAATCCTTTCTAACCTTAACAAAAATCTTTAAGTAAACCTTACTATCTAAAAACTTTTCTATATCCATTCGAGCGTATTGTCCGATCTTCTTTAAGGTTTGGCCGTTTTTTCCGATTATTATAGCCTTATGAGAATCTTTTTCGCATACTAGATCAGCTTCAATGTGATAAGAATTATTATCTGTTTCTTTCATTTGAATAATATCAATAGCAATTCCATGGGGAACTTCTTCATTTAAAAGCCTTAAGGCCTTTTCTCTTATTATCTCGCTTACAATAAATCTTTCTTGAACATCTGCAGTAATATCATCAGGATAATATTTAGGCCCTTCTGGTAGTCTTTTGATCATAAGTTCTAGAAGAGTATTGATATTCTTACCCTTTAGGGCAGAGATTGGTACTATCTCCTCAAAGGTTATGATATTACTGTAGGAAGCTAAGGTTTTTGCTACCTTATCCTGGGTATTCTCATCCACCTTATTTACCACCAAAAATACCGGAGCATTTTTATTTTTTAAATCCTCAAGTATCAGAGCATCACTTTTTGTAACCTCGCCCTCTGGGGTGGTTAAAAAAAGAACTAGATCAACTTCTTTAGCTGCATCCTTAGCGGCATTAACCATGTACTCCCCCAGCTTATGTCTAGGTTTATGAATACCTGGAGTATCAACGAATACAATTTGATAATCATCTCCATTAAGTATAATATTCATGCTATTTCTAGTAGTTTGAGGTTTACTAGATACAATTGAGAGTTTTTCACCCATTAATTGATTCAATAATGTTGATTTTCCAACGTTAGGTCTTCCAATTATTGTAACAAATCCTGACTTAAACATATTTCCTCCTTAGCTATTAAGATCCTTTTTTGTAAAGGAACCTGGTAAAATTTCATCTAGTGTTTTAGTAATGTAATCTTCTTTATTTTTAACAATAATTATTGGTATATTACCATCCTCAGCAAATTCCGCAATTACCTGTCTGCAAATGCCACAAGGAAAGGTATATCCATTGGGATCACCGGTAACAGCAACAGCCTTTATAGCCTTATGCCCCTCTGACACAGCTTTAAAAATAGCAGTTCTCTCCGCGCAATTAGTGGCTCCAAAGGATGCATTCTCTATATTACAGCCTCTATAAATACTATTATCCTCAACTAAAACAGCTGCTCCTACCTTAAATTGTGAATATGGCGCATAAGCTTTTTCCCTTGCTTCTAACGCTCCAGTAACTAACTCATTAATATCCATTTTACACTCCTCCATAGATTTTACGTATATTTTAACCATATTTTAGCTAAATATTTGAAAAAGTAATAGGGTCAAAGCTGAACCTAATATAGCCCCCAATACCACCTCTAGTACAGAATGAACATTAGAATCCACCCTGCTCTGGGCCACTACTAAAGCCAGTAAAAAAGCTAGAGCTATAGGCAATGGTTCTTCAGTAATTAGTGCTATTATTGTAGCAATTGAAAAGGAAATAGAACTGTGCCCGCTGGGTAGACCCCCTTTTAATGGTGTGCCCTCACCATAAATAGCTTTTACAATAATTGTTACTATACAAACAATTACTAGTATTATAAATATCATATAGGGTTCTGTTTGTTTTACCTTTTCAATAACTGTAAAGGAAACCTCAGTGAGCTGTTCCCAAAATATTATATATCCTACTAAAACAGCGTTTATAGCAGTAACCAATACTGCTCCTGCAGAAGTATTTTTAGCAACCTTTGCCAGGGGATGATAATAATTAGTAGTCACATCAATAGCACTTTCTATAGCTGTGTTTATCAACTCAGTGGCAATTACCATTGTGATGGTAATTGTTATTATAAGAAGCTCTACTTTGCTGATATCATACATAAAGCAGGCAGTAAGCACCAGAAGTGTAGCAATCATATGGATTCTCATATTCCTTTGGGTCCTAACTGAATACAAAATACCTTCTATAGCATAATTAAAGCTATCTAATAACTTTTTAAATTTCATTAATTACCACCCTCATAAGAGTTAAGCTCTAGAAAGCTTAAAGGCATCAAGCACCGACTCTTCTCTTAATCTCATAATATTTTTTTCTTCTTCCTTCATGTGGTCATACCCCAAGAGATGAAGCACCGAGTGAACAGTGAGATAGCAAGCTTCCCTCATAAATGAATGACCATAGTCTAGACTTTGCTCCATTGCTTTTTCTAGGGATAAAACAATATCTCCAAGAACGAGATCTTTACCATCGAGAAATTCTGGTGAAAAATTCTTCCCTTTGTATATATCAGAATATACTTTTCCCTCTGGATATTCAAGTAGAGGAAAGGATAAAACATCAGTTTCTCTATCAATACCTCTATTTTCCCGATTAATATCTTTAATATAGCTGTTATCCACTAAAATAACGCTTACCTCATAGGATACAGTCACATCCTCTTCTTTAAGAGTAAAAGCTATCACATCTTGTAAATTATCAATTAACTCCTCTGTAACTGTGATTTTATCTTGTCTATCATCAATGTATATCATAAAACTTCTCCTTTTGTTTGTTCTTTTAGCGAAGGATATTCAATTCTTGAATGGTACATGCTATTTAAGGTTTTTAAGAAGGATTGTCTTATTTTATTTATATCCTTTAATGTCAAATTACAGTCATCTAGCTGTCCAGTATTTAATTTATCCTTGATAATATTATTAACCATTTCTTCTATCTTCCCTTTAGTAGGCTCAGGAATAGATCTTACCGCTGCCTCTACACTGTCAGCTAGCATTATTATTCCACTTTCCTTTGTGTTAGGAATAGGACCTGGATATCTGAAATCTTCTTCTTTTACTTCTTCTGGTCTATCAGAATTATTCTTCATTGTAATATAGAAATATTTTACAAGCGTAGTGCCATGGTGCTGTTCAATTACATCCTGGATTGCCTTAGGTAAATTATATTCTTTAGCCAGCTCCAAGCCATCCTTTACATGGGAGGTTATAATAAGTGTGCTCAAATTAGGAGATATTTTATCGTGAGGGTTATCTCTACCTATCTGATTTTCCTTAAAAAAGTATGGTCTCTTGGTCTTTCCGGCATCATGATAATAGGATGCTATTCTAGCAAGTACTGGATTTCCTCCCACCTCCTCCGCTGCCATTTCAGCAAGATTTGCAACCTGTATGGAATGATTATAGGTTCCTGGAGCTTCAATTAATATCTTTTTCAGAAGAGGATTATTAGGATTAGATAGCTCTAATAATTTTACTACCGTTACTACATCAAAAGTCGATTCAAAAAAAGGAAGTAGTCCTATTGTCAGAACTCCAGCAAAGAGATTTGATGCTAAGGTCAAGCCGCCTCCCTTGAGTATTTCCAGAGTATTATTTGATGTCAAAAATCCTATAGCTATAACTGTTGCCGCACTAACAAAACCTATATAAACACCAGATTTCATGATATCATTTCTCTGATGCATATTTCTAAGGTATATTGCACCCATAATAGTACAAACTACTGCTGACAAGGTTATGTCTATTGAAAAATCCACCACACCGCTTATGAGGACACAGTTTAAAGCCCCCAAAATGCACGCAACCTTATAGTTGATCAGCAGGGTCAAAAGCATTGGCCCTAATGCTAGCGGTATTATATATGGGCTAATAATTGATATAGATCTAGCTAAAATTAACGATATACCCAGTATTACTGCTATAAGTATAAGTTGCTTATTATCATTAAAAATTTCTTTTTGATGAACAAAGAGATAGAAATATTCTAAAAAAAGTATTAAAGCAACTAGAATTGTAATTGCAATAAATAAAATTATATCAGCACTGGATGTACTTAGTAGACCTAAAGATTCTAGTATCATAAGTTGCTTTTCAGTAATTGGCTCTCCTTCACTAACAACAATTTGATTTTTCTTAATTATTACAGGAGACACCGAACTCTCTGCTATTTTTTTCAACTCTGCAGTAGCCTCTTCGTCCAAAAATAAATTCGGCTGAATTTCAGCATAAGCAATTATTTTAGCTAAATTCCGCTGATTGCTCGTTAGCTGAGAAATATTAAGCACAGAATCTACTATTTGTTGGGCATCTATCTTGTCAGCTAACTTTCCATCTTCAATATTATCCTTATAAACTTCATTAATAGCGTTGACTATTTCATTTTCAAAGGAGGTTAATTCGTCATTAGATACGGCGAAAAGATAAGAATAATCTTCACCACTCAAACTATATTTCCAGGTCTCTTTTAACTTCTTTATAGCTTCCGCTTTAATTTTCTCTGCTTCATTCAGATTTTCCTGTGATTCTGGAGTCTGATTTACAGAAGCAATCTGCCTAGCTTTCTTTAATTCCTGAATAAAGCTTCTTACATTATTAACAGCATTAGTAGGGACATCCTTCTTCTGAATATACTGATTATCCACCTCACTGATTTTTTGCTTTATAGCGGCCTCTGTAGCGATCTGATCCACCACTTCACGAGTCGCTTTGATATCGCCATTAGCAATATCCCCTACTTCGTAACTGTATTTTTGATTTATTAGAGAAGTCATTATAATACTAGCTGTTGATACAAATGAGATTATAATGATCAAGAACCTTTGATATTTCTTAAGCTTAAGTACATTAAGCCTTTCCTTTATTTTCATCTTGTGCCACCCTCTTGATTCCCTATTTAATTGGCTTCAGATTTTATAGCAATATCCTTTTCAATAATAAAAAGAACTCTAACTCTTAAGCCCATTTCTGTTGGTTCAGAAAAAACCATACTATCCAAAAGACGTGAGTTCTTACTTAAATCCTGAAGCTTCTCTCTAGTCATTTTTTCTGCTGCATTTTTTTCAGCTTCTTCCTCATCTGTTATCTTAATCTTTTGTTCTATTTCTTTAAAAACAACTTTTCTAATGAAGCCATTACTATCTTCTATTTTATCATAGGTTAAGAATTTTTTAGTAGGCTTTTTAAGATAAATTTTTAATCCTTTAATATATATATAAACACTGCTATCCTTATCTCCTGTATAAGCTTCTGTTACCTCTTCAGTTTTAACGTCTAAGTGGCTCTCTTCAAAGGTTTTGGCTAAAACCGTCCCCTCAGCAAAAACCTGGTATTCTAAGCCCTCCTTACCTTCTACGCCTTTTATAAGTAACTGTCCCTTTTTCACTTGGTCCCCTGGCTTAACCACTGCTGTACCTTTATGGGTATATATTCTCACAATCTCTCCATCTTCTGAAGCTATAACGTCATTGGTCCCTTCATTTTTAGTTATCTCTGGTGGTGGTGTCCTTTCCTCAATCCTAACCCTTAAACGGGAACCTTCTATCCGCACTCTAGCCCACATTGCATTGTCTATTTTCTTCAAAATATTTTCTTCGATATCCTTAACATTTAAAGCTTCCTTTTTTACACCGGGTTTTATTCCAGCGGAATATAAAAATGTTCTAATTTCATAAGGTGCAATATATTTATCAGTCTTTATTTCCACAGACCACACATAGTTAGACAAAAGATAAAGTACCATAAGAAATATTACTACTCCTACTGTTAGAGCTATATTTCTCTTTATCTTCATATAGTAGAATGCCAGTCCTTTTCTGCCGCAAAGCTTATACTTAACCCCCTGTTCCTTGCAAGTACTTTTAAACTTACCATAATCCTTATAGTAAATCTCCAATGTATAAGTGGTAAGATTAAGCCTACATATATTTTTACATTCTACACCTTTGAGCCACAAGGTATTAATAAGCTTCTCTGGAAGCATGCAGCTTATTTCAAGAAGTACACTTCCTCTATTTAAATTCTTCAGCCACATCTTTTTTCTCCCCGTAATATATTTTATTAATAGAACCTCTCACAGCTAAGGTTGCTCCTCCAATATATACAATTTCCAGTCCTTCGCCTTCAATGCTTATAACCCCTAGCTTAGAATTAACTTGGATCATCTTTTCATGAAAAGCTTCAATTCCTTTATGATTTTCAATCAACATATCACTATCGCCGGTCACCGTAATCTTAGGTACATTCATTACAACATCTCTTGGTATCTCCATCTTCTCAGCCAAGGCTTCCTTAAATTTATTCACTCTCTCCTCCAACCATCTCACCCCTTTAGGTAGTATGGTATAAAATATGCACCTCTGTTCTCGTATATGCACGTCTCTTTGTGCATATACACTTAATTCATCACACCGCTAAGTTCGTATATGCACGTCTTCTTGTGCATATACACTTAATTCATAAACACCTTAATCTTCGTATATGCACGTCTCTTTGTGCATATACACTTAATTCATAAACACCTTAATCTTCGTATATGCACGTCTCTTTGTGCATATACACTTAATTCACAAACACCGCTAAGTTCGTATATGCACGTCTTCTTGTGCATATACACTTAATTCATCCCACCTCTATCTTCTCTTACGCCTATCTTCATATGCATATCAACGCTCATTATTATATGTAAATTAACTCCAACAAAAATTATGCACCTACTATAATAGAAACTATCCTTAGCAGTTTAATATATAATATCGCAGGCAAGTATAATCCAGGGTATTTTATTGCAAAATAAAAGAACTCACATGAATGTGAGTTCTATACTTATTTTTTATTTATATAATCTCTAACTAGGGCACTTACTAATTTACCATCAGCTCTTCCAATAGTTTTTGGAATAACTAGTTTCATAAGCTTACCCATATCTTTAATGCTATTTGCACCCGCTTCAACTGCAGACTGTTCTATTATCTCATATATTTCTTCATTACTCAACTGCTGAGGAAGGTAACTTAACAAAATCTCATTTTCAGCTTTTGCCTTATCTACAAGATCCTGCCTGTTTCCTTTTTGAAACTCAAGCACAGCTTCATTTCTTTGTTTAACTTCTTTTGCTAATATCTCGATAACCTGTGAATCCTCAAGTTCTATCCCTTTGGTCTTTTCAACAAAAAGTATAGCGGATCTAGCAGTGCTTAAGGTACTCGCTTTAAACTTATCGCGGGTCTTCATCGCTTGCTTCCAATCCTCTTGAAGTTTTCCCTTAATAGACATTAATGGTACCTTCTTTCAAAAAAGTTTATTTAAACTTTCTCTTTCTAGCAGCTTCTGATTTTTTCTTTCTCTTAACGCTTGGTTTCTCGTAATGCTCTCTCTTCCTAACCTCTGAAAGAACTCCGGCTCTAGCGCATTTTCTCTTAAATCTTCTTAATGCACTTTCTAGTGTTTCGTTTTCTCCAACTTTGATTTCTGACATCTATTATCCCTCCCTCCGCTAGCTCATATTATATAACAATATAACAGCCTTCGGGTAAAATAGCACACGCTTAATTATACTATAGAGTATAAATTACTGTCAAGAATTACATAAAGCAAAATCTTAATAAGTTTTAAAAATACAACTTATGCCTCTAAGTTATAAATTATACTGGAGGCCATTTTAATGTTTTTCCTCCAAAAACATGGAAGTGCAGATGAGGTACCGTTTGTAATCCATCCTTACCGCAGTTATTAACTATTCTGTAGCCAGTCTTATCAATCCCAAGGTCTTTTGTTACCTTGCTAATAACAAGGAATATATGATTTATAATTAATGAATTTTCTTCATTGATTTCATTAACACTTTCTATATGTTCCTTTGGAATAGCTAATATGTGCACAGGAGCTTCTGGGTTGATATCTTTAAACACTAACACCTTATCATCCTCATAGATTTTTTGCGATGGTATATCACCGTTTATAATTTTGCAAAATATACAATTATCCATAACACACCTCCTTATAACTTTATTAAGGTATAATTAATCCAAGACCTACTTCTCCATTGAAGCTTTGTATTTTCACATTTACAATATTGCCTATGATATCCTTATCTCCATTATATTTTACCACTATATTGAGATAATTTGGAGTATACCCTGAGTATAAATTTTCTTCCAGAGAAGCTTTTTGTTCTATTAGAACTGGGAAGGTTCTTCCTACAAAGCTCTCTCCATAGCTTCTTTCATTTTTATCATTTAATTCTTGAAGAAGCTTACTCCTCTCGTCCTTTGTTTTACCATCTATTTGATTGGCCATCTTCTCAGCCTTCGTTCCTGTTCTAGGACTAAACTTAAATATATGCACCTTAGTTAAGGCTAATTCCTTTAAAAACTCATAGGTTTCATTAAATTCTTCTGATGTTTCACCAGGAAATCCAACAATCACATCGGTAGTAATGCTCACATCCTTTATCTTTTCTCTCAAAAGTCCAACTATCTCTTTATATTCCTCTGCAGTGTATCTTCTATTCATTCTTTTTAAGGTTTCTGTAGAGCCGCTCTGAAGGGATAAATGAAAGTGAGGACATAGTTTTTTTAAGGCAGCAAGCCTATCAGCAGTATCCTCTGTGAAGAAAGTTGGATCAATTGAACCTATTCTAATTCTTTCAATACCATCAACCTTCTCTAATTCCTCTAAAATATCCACAAGAGTTATCTTTTCCTCTAAATCTAAACCATAAGAAGCTATGTGAATGCCTGATAGAATCACTTCTTTAAAGCCATGATTCGATAGCTTTCTTACTTCTTCTAGAATCTTAGCCTTCGGCTTTGAGCACACTCCACCTCTAGCATAAGGAATTAAACAATAGCTGCAAAAGCGATTACAGCCGTCTTGTATTTTCAAAAAAGCTCTTGTCTTATCTTGAAAATTTTCTATAGAAAGCTCTTCAAAAACCTTATTTTTAAGAATTTCTCCTACCTTTACTATCTGCTTTTTTTCATCTATAGACCTATTTACCCAGTAAACTACCTCTCCTTTATTTCTGTTACCAAGTACTACGTCTACTCCTTCTATATTACTAACCTCCTTAGGTGCTATTTGAGAATAGCACCCTACAACAGCTATAATACTTTCTGGATTTAATCTTCTTGCTCTACCTATTATCTGTCTGGATTTCTTATCACCCATATTAGTTACTGTACAGGTATTTATAACATAAACATCAGCTTTCTCCGAAAAATCAACCATCTCATATCCTTCACGGATAAACTTTTCAGCCATAGCTTCTGATTCATATGTATTTACTCTACAGCCTAAAGTGGCAAAGGCTACCTTCATTCTTTCCTTCCTCCTAAATCTCCCATTTCATATTGAAGCAGTGATGCAGTTACAACTCCTGCCGTTTCAGTCCTTAAAATTCTAGGTCCAAGAGTTATAATCTCTGCTCCTATATCTTTTAGCAAATTTATTTCCTCTTCTGTAAAACCGCCTTCTGGCCCTATAACTATAGCTATTTTATCTATAGTATTGATATTAATATTTTTTATAGCTGCCTTCAGACCATAATTCTCTTGATTTTCATAGGGTACTATAACCAAATCATAGTTCTTAAGCTCTCCTAAAGCATCTTCCAATAACACCGGCTCTAAAACCTCAGGAATGATGGTTCTCTTGCTCTGCTTAGAAGCTTCAAGTGCTATCCTTTGAAGGCGATCAAGCTTCTTAAACTCACCCTTTAAAATCACATCAACTCTATCAGTTATCACTGGAACTATAGCTCTGACACCAAGCTCCGTTGTCTTCTGAACAATTAAGTCCATTTTACCTGCTTTGGGCATCCCTTGATAAAGTGTAATTTTTAAATTACTTTCATTATTAATTGCAAGCTTTTCTAGGAGCTTTACAGTTATTCTTTGTTTTGTAGATTCCTCTATTACTCCTAAATATTCCTCTCCTTGAAGATTATTTATTACAAGCTTATCGCCAATACTGAGTCTTAAAACCTTAAATATATGCTTTACGTCGTCCCCCTCTATAAAAGCATATTCATCTTCAAATAAATTACTGGGAGTAAAAAATTTATGCATATTAATCTCCTTATAACTATTTTACTTTTGCAACGATACAGTTCCATTCTCCTTGATTAATAACTTCAATAACCTCAAAGTTCTCTTCCAGGAGCTTATCCTTAACCATATCCACTCTATCATTAATAATACCAGAGGTGATAAAAACTCCATTATTTTTCAAAACCTTTTTAACATCATTTACAAGGATACATATGATTTCAGCAATAATATTTGCAACAACTATATCCCCTTGACCATCCACAACCTCAACCAAGTTTCCTTCAAGCACATGAATGTTATTAATATTATTATGCGCTACATTTTCACGAGCAGAATCTACTGCAACTGGGTCCAAATCGACAGCCCACACCTCTTTAGCTCCAAGCTTAGAAGCTGCTATAGCTAATATCCCTGAGCCAGTTCCTATGTCGTATACAACGCTATCCTTATGGGTGTACTTCTCTATAGCCTCAATACACATTCTAGTAGTTTCGTGGGTTCCTGTACCAAAAGCCATTCCTGGATCTAATTCAATGATTATTTCATCCTTCTCCGCAGTATAATCTTCCCAAATTGGTTTAACAACCATATTATTTCCTATCTTTGTAGGCTTATAATATTTCTTCCAGTTATTAGCCCAGTCTTCTTCCTTCACTACAGTGGATATAACCTTTCCTTCACCAATATCCAGCTGCATTTCCTTCAAATCATTTAGTTTTTCTTCAATTATTTTTACTATTTCCTCTTCTTTTTCATCAGCGCTAAAATAGCCCTTAACTACAGCAGCAGCGCCCTTATGCTCTAATATATTTATATCAGCAAAATCCCAGGTTAGAGGTCCCTGCTCTCTATCTAAAATATCTCTAGGGTCTTCAATAGCGACCCCCTGGCAATCCATACTATAAAATATTCCGGAAACAGGCTCTAAAGCCTCACTTTTAGTTATAACCTGCACTTCAATCCATTTTCCCTGCACACAAATCATCCTTCCAAAGAGATTTTCTAATTGTATATTTTACACGTAAATAAAAAAAGAGGCAATATATTGCCTCTTATTCTCCAAAAATCTTATCCATAAAGCCCTTTTTATTCTTCTTATCTTTATGGCTTTTTTCTTCCTTATGATCCTCAAAAGCTTCTCCAGAAGCTTCCATAAAGGCCTTTAGAGCTTCCTTTTGTCTTTCATTTAAAGTTTTTGGAATGTCAACTATTATATTAACGTATTGATCTCCACGACCTGATGAGTTAACCCTAGGAACTCCTTTTCCTCTCAATCTGAAGAGAGTACCTGATTGAGTTCCTGAAGGAACGGTATATTTTACATCTCCATCTACAGTTGGCACAGTGATTTCTGTTCCCAAAGCAGCCTTTGCCATGGAAATATGAGAGTCGATATAAATATCAAAATTCTTTCTCTTAAATACCTTAGAAGGAGAAACACTTATCCTTACATATAAATCACCAGGAGGTCCACCATTAGCGCCATGCTCTCCCTGGCCTCTTAAAGGAATAATGTTGCCACTATCTACACCTGCAGGAATATTTACCTTTATTTTTCTGTGCTTTCTTTCCTTCCCTCTGCCATGACAAGTACCACAAGGGGAATCTATAATCTTTCCCTTACCTGCACACTTATCACAAGGAGAGGTAGATACAAAGCTGCCTAAAGGAGTATTCCTTTGAGTTCTTACCTGTCCAGAACCGTTACATTTATCGCAGGTTCTAGGACTAGTCCCAGGCTTTGCACCAGTTCCCCTACAGGTTTCACAACTTTCATTTCGAGTAACGTTTAATTCTTTTTCAACTCCAAATACAGCTTCTTCAAAAGTGAGATTTACACTATATTCTAAATCTCCCCCACGCTCTGGCCCGTTTCTTCTTCGTGAGCCACCAGAACCGCCTCCAAAAAAGGTCTCAAATATATCTCCAAAGCCACCTAGATCAGAAAAATCAAAACCACCGCCAAAGCCTCCTCCACCGAAGCCACTACCATCAAAATCTACAGTACCAAATTGATCATATTGTGCTTTCTTCTGTGGATCGCTTAACACCTGATAAGCTTCGTTTAATTCCTTAAACTTTTCTTCGGCTTCCTTATTACCTGGGTTTTTGTCCGGGTGGTACTTGACTGCCTGTTTTCTGAATGCTCTTTTAATCTCTTCCTCACTGGCACCTTTTTCAAGACCAAGGATTCCATAATAGTCTTTATTTGCCATAGAATATTCACCACCTACAAATTTACTGTAAAAAAGGGAAGACTGTATATGCCTTCCCCTGCATAATTATATCAGAAGTACCTTCTATCCACAATTATTATTTATCTTCATCAACCTTAAAATCAGCATCTACTACATTATCATCTGCTGGTCCTTGATTTCCACCCATGTTCATATTATTAGGATCGAAGCCCTGACCATCTGGATTTTCCTGTTGATACATCTTAGATGATACTGCATAGAATTCCTGAGTAAGCTCTTCAGTTGCCTGCTTAATAGCTTCTAAATCATCTCCATCTTTTATCTTTCTAACAGCTTCGATCTTTTCTTGTATCTTAGCCTTATCCTCTGGAGATACCTTGTCACCTAGCTCATTTAAAGTCTTTTCGCTTTGATATACCATTTGATCTGCGTTATTCTTAATTTCTATAGACTCTTTTCTCTTCTTATCTTCTTCAGCAAATCTTTCTGCTTCTTTTACAGCCTTATCAATTTCATCGTCACTTAAGTTAGTAGAAGCAGTAATTGTGATATTAGCCTCTTTACCTGTTCCCTTATCCTTAGCAGATACATTAACTATACCATTAGCATCTATATCAAAGGTAACCTCGATCTGTGGAATTCCTCTAGGTGCTGGTGCTATTCCTGAAAGCGTAAATCTACCAAGAGTCTTATTGTCAGCAGCCATCTGTCTTTCACCCTGTACTATATGAATTTCAACAGAAGTCTGACCATCAGCAGCAGTAGAGAATATCTGGCTCTTTCTTGCTGGAATTGTAGTATTTCTTTCAATTAAATGAGTAGCTATACCACCAAGAGTCTCGATACCTAGAGTAAGAGGAGTAACATCAAGAAGAAGAATGTCCTTAACCTCGCCAGTTAATACTCCTGCTTGGATTGCAGCACCAATTGCTACGCACTCATCAGGGTTAACTCCC
The DNA here is from genome assembly GCF_049943125.1 of Alloiococcus sp. CFN-8. GTDB lineage: Bacteria > Bacillota > Clostridia > Clostridiales > Clostridiaceae > JAEXZL01. The sequence goes on along the minus strand of NZ_CP188040.1, from coordinate 3,354,240 downwards.
TTTGAAGGTTCTTTACCAGTAAAGTTTTTAACAGCTTCCTGAACCGCTGGTATTCTTGTAGAACCTCCTACAAGTACTACCTTATCTATGTCCTTCATTGCTAGCCCAGCATCATTTAAAGCCTTTCTCATTGGCTCTATAGTCCTATCAACTAAATCATGAGTAAGCTCATTGAATTTAGCTCTTGTTAGTGTCATATCCACGTGCTTAGGACCTGTAGCATCAGCAGTTATAAAAGGAAGATTTATCATTGTTTGGGTTGATGAGGATAGTTCTATCTTAGCCTTTTCAGCTGCTTCCTTTAATCTTTGAAGCGCCATCTTATCCTGTCTTAAATCAATTCCATTCTGTCTCTTAAAATCATCAGCAATATAATTCATTATCTTTTCATCAAAGTCATCCCCACCAAGACGAGTGTCTCCATGAGTGGATTTAACTTCAAATACACCATCACCTAGCTCTAGAATTGATACGTCAAAAGTACCGCCACCTAAATCATAAACTAGAATTTTATGAGCATCTTCTGTTTTATCTACTCCATAAGCAAGTGATGCTGCTGTTGGCTCATTTATTATTCTTAGCACTTCTAATCCAGCTATCTTTCCAGCATCCTTTGTAGCCTGTCTCTGGCTATCATTGAAATATGCAGGTACAGTTATTACCGCTTGTGTTACCTTTTCTCCTAAGTAAGCCTCTGCATCAGCCTTAATCTTCTGCAGTACCATAGCAGATATTTCCTGTGGAGTATAATCTTTTCCATCAATTGTAGTCTTATGATCAGTACCCATGTATCTCTTTATTGAAAGTATTGTTTTATCAGGGTTAGTTATAGCTTGCCTTTTTGCAACCTGACCTACTAATCTTTCACCATTAGCCTGGAAAGAAACTACTGATGGTGTAGTTCTTGCACCTTCTGAGTTTGCTATAACTACTGCGTCTCCACCTTCCATTACTGCAACACAAGAGTTTGTTGTTCCTAAGTCTATACCAATAACCTTTGCCATTTATGTCTCCTCCTAAATTTATATTAGTTTGCTACTTTAACTATACTGTGTCTTATAACCTTAGAACCCTTTTTATAGCCTTTCTGAAACACTTCAGCAACAGAATTCTTTTCATAAGACTCATCTTCTATATGCATAACGGCTTCATGATAGTTAGGGTCAAAGCCTTCAGCGATAGATATTTCTTCAACTCCTAGTTTTTCCAAAGCATTTTGAAATTGCTTAAGAGTTAAATCAATTCCTTTTTTAATATCATCTACACTTCCTTCAGTACTGGATGCTCTCTCAAGATTGTCTAGCACAGGTAGTATGTTCTTTAACACATCGGTAACAGCATCGGAATATATACCTTCCTTCTCCTTAACTGTTCTCCTTCTATAATTATCATATTCTGCACTAACCCTTAAAAGTCTGTCTTTTAAAACATTTGTTTCCTCTTGAAGCTTAGCATTTTGCTCCTGGAGCTTATTATTCTCTTTTTGTAGCCTTTTTAATTCTTTTTTTGGCTTCTTTATATTATCTTCTTCGGCATCTTCATTCTCTATCTCTTCAAATTCTTTATCCTCAAGAATTTCTTCTTGCTGCCAATTCTCATTTAACTCTTCCTGAGAAGCCTCCTGATTATTAAGAACCTCTTCATCTTTTAGATTATCCTTATTAACTTCTTCCATTTCCCTTGATACACCTCATCTCTATTTTCTCATTTATTAAGGCCTATAATTACTTTCACCTTTTAATAATGTATTCAATTCTCTAGTTACCTCTGCCATAACACCAATAACCCTAGAATAATCTATCCTTGTAGGGCCAATTAATCCAAAGGTACCTAGAGGCTTATCACCCATTCTATATACCGCTGAAATGAAGCTTACATCCTTAGCCTCTTCAATGAAATTTTCAGTACCGATCTTTACAGATATACCATCTCTGGAATTTAACAAAGAGGACATATTATCTTTATTGTATATTAGAGATAAAAAATCCTTAGCCTTTGTGATGTCGTTATATTCTGGGTAGTTAAAAATATTCGTAGTTCCTTCCATGTATAAGTCGCTTCTGTCATCTTCATGACTTAAGTTTTCATAAAGAGCTGTAAGTATTTCATTAAAGAACGCGTCATAACCTTCTGTATATCTTTTTAAATTATTGATCACTGATAGATTAATCTGCTCACAGGTTAGACCTTTTAGGTTATCATTCAAAACGGTGTTAAGAATTAATAAGGCTTCATTATTCGGAACCTTATCCACCTTCATGACACTGTGCTTGATTATCCCTGAATCAGTTACTAGAACCATGAGCACTGTATTATTATCTATACCAATTAGCTGAATTGTTTTTACAGCACTTTTGTTTACTGATGGGGTTTTTACTACACAAGTTAATTGAGTTAGCTCCGATAATAACGCGCTTGCCTGCTTGATAATCTTATCAACCTCAAAAAGTGCTGCCTGAAGAAGATACTCCTTTATCATAATCTCTTCCGCCTGAGGCAGCTTATTAATTTTCATAAGCTTATCAACATATAATCTGTAGCCTTTATCTGACGGCTTTCTTCCTGAAGAGGTGTGGAGGTGTTCTATATATCCCATATCTTCTAGATCAGCCATTTCATTACGTATTGTTGCAGAACTAATACCTAAGTCATATTTTTTAGCAATGGTTCTAGACCCTACAGGTTCACCAGTGGTGATATAGTCTCTAATAATAGCATGAAGTATATTTAACTTTCTATCATCAATCTCCATCTTCTCACCCCTTTTTATTAGCACTCACTATTGTTGAGTGCTAATTACTACGTTTTTAATATAACTTGAATAAAATTCTTTGTCAATTTAGACATTTTAACAATATAAGCCAAATAAGTTGAAATTATTCTTCTATTTAAAAAAGTCTTATTCACTCTTCATAAAACTCTCGAATTCTCTTCTTTACTCCCCTACTCGTCTAACAAAAAATCTGATAGTACTAGATTGGAGAATTCCACGCCTTTTTTTGTGAAATACAATCTATCATCATGTACATTTATTAGTTTTTCTTGTTGATACTTTAATAATACATTATTATAGAGATCTCTAAATGGTATATTAAACCTTTCTTCAAATGCCTTCATGCTGATGCCTTCAGTCATTCTCATCCCCATAAAAATATATTCTTCGATATCATCCTTTCTTGAGTTCTTATGCTCCTCTACATATGCATGTCCTTCATTCTTCATAAGACTTATATACTCCTCGATGGTGGCAGCGTTTTTTGTTCTTAGTCCATCTACATAAGAATGAGCACCGGTACCACAGGCTATATAATCCTTAAGCTCCCAATAAACTATATTATGTTTACATTCCCTATGCGGTTTTGAAAAATTTGAAATTTCATACTGGGTATATCCATTATTTTCAAGTATTTCAAGAGCCCTCCTATACATATCTCTCTCAAGCTCCTCGGAAGGAAGCTTTAATAAACCTTTATCCTGAAGCTTCTTAAAGGGTGTATCATCCTCTATTATAAGACTGTAGCAGGAAATGTGCTCCGGTTCTAAGGTGCATATTCTATTTAAGTCTTCTTCCCACTCCTCCATGGTCTCCTTGGGCAAACCAAATATCAAGTCAACATTGATATTATCGAAACCTATCTCTCTAGCTAGATGATAGTTTTCCACAAACTCTTGATAGCTGTGTATTCTTCCAATACTTTTTAAATGATAATCATGGGTAGACTGAAGTCCGAAACTCAGCCTATTAACACCAATATCCTTCAGCGCCATCAGCTTTTCCCTATTTAAAGTTCCTGGGTTACATTCCACAGTAAATTCATAATCATTTATTAAATTAAGCTTACCTATAGCTTCACCTAGTGAATATAGTTCTTTAGAATTCAAAAAGGTGGGAGTTCCCCCACCTATAAAAATAGTAGCTATATTAAATTCAGAGGCTCTTGAATCTATTTCCTTTTTTAGAACTTTAATATACTCCTCTGTTAAATGATCTTTACCGCAGAAGGAGGGGAAGTCGCAATAATAGCATTTTTTTTTGCAAAAAGGTATATGTATATATAAAGACTTTACCTTTTGATCTATATTTCCCATTTTTTCTCCTCCACTATATAATTAATCTATTTTTAAAACGGACATAAAGGCTTCCTGTGGTATTTCTACAGAACCAATCTGCCTCATTCTCTTCTTACCTTCCTTTTGTTTCTCTAAAAGCTTTCTTTTTCTAGAAATATCACCGCCATAGCACTTAGCAAGAACATCCTTTCTTAAGGCTTTTACTGTTTCCCTTGCAATTACTTTATTACCAATAGCAGCCTGAATTGGGATTTCGAAAAGCTGTCTAGGAATTATCTCTTTAAGCTTTTCTGCGATTCCTCTCCCCCTTGAATAAGCACGTTCTTCAGGTACTATCATAGAGAGGGCATCTACGGAATCTCCATTTAATAAAATATCAAGCTTTACTAGCTTGCTTTCAGTATAGCCTTTAAGCTCATAATCTAAGGATGCATAGCCTCTGGTTCTAGATTTTAAAGCATCAAAGAAATCATAAATAATTTCATTGAGAGGAATATCATAATTAAGGACAGCTCTAGTCTGCTCAATATATTGCATATCCTTGAAAACTCCTCTCCTACCCTGACACAGATCCATAACTGCACCTACATAATCCGTAGGTGTTATAATGGAGGCCTTAACCACAGGCTCTTCCATATAATCTATTTCAGTTAAAGGTGGTAGATTAGTAGGATTAGTTAGCTCCAATAGCTCTCCATTAGTCTTTATAACCTTGTATATAACCGATGGAGCCGTTGTTATTATATCCAGATTAAATTCTCTCTCGATTCTTTCCTGAATTATCTCCATGTGCAGAAGACCCAAAAATCCACATCTAAAACCAAAACCTAAAGCTATTGATGTTTCTGGCTCAAAGGATAGTGAGGCATCGTTAATTTGAAGCTTTTCGATGGCTTCTTTCAATTCCTCATACTTGGCTCCATCCACAGGGTAGATACCTGAAAACACCATAGGGACTGCTTTTTTATAACCAGGGAGAGCTTCTTTAGCTGGATTTTTCTTTTCTGTAATAGTATCTCCTACTCTAGCATCCCCTACATTTTTAATTGAGCCTGTTATGTATCCTACATCTCCAGCTCTCAATTCATTAATAGGCAAAAATCCAGGTGTGAAAATACCACATTCGGTAACCTCATATTCCTTACCAGTAGCCATGAGCTTTATTTCTGTTCCAACCTTAAGGTTACCTTCCATTATCCTTACATAGCATACAACACCTTTATAGCTATCATAGTATGAGTCAAATATTAAAGCCCTTAAAGGTGCATCTTCGTCACCTGTAGGAGCAGGCACTTTTTCAACGATAGTTTCAAGAACATCTATAATATTCAATCCAGATTTAGCAGAAATTAATGGAGCATTAGCTGCTTCTATACCTATTACATCTTCTATTTCCTGTTTAATTTCCTCTGGTCTTGCACTAGGCAAATCAATTTTATTTATAACAGGAACTATCTCTAGATTATTATCTAAAGCTAAATAACAATTAGCCAATGTTTGAGCCTGTATTCCTTGAGTAGCATCCACTACCAAAATTGCACCTTCACAAGCAGCTAAGCTTCTTGAAACCTCATAAGTAAAGTCTACATGTCCTGGTGTGTCTATAAGGTTTAATATGTATTCCTCACCATTATCTCTTCTATATATAAGCCTTGCAGCTTGTGACTTAATGGTGATTCCGCGTTCCTTTTCAAGCTCCATATTATCAAGGACTTGCGCCTCCATCTCTCTTTGAGTGAGGGTCCCTGTAGTCTCTAGGAGTCTATCTGCTAGGGTAGACTTGCCATGATCTATATGAGCTACTATGGAGAAATTTCTGATATGTTTTTGTCTATCACTTTGCATTATGTTCCCATTCTAAGGAATGTTTTTCCTAGAATAGATTTCACCCCCATTTTATAAATCACTACAAATTATAACACACTAAACCAAGACGGTGTCAATAAATAATAACCTTATCTGTCAAAACTATTAACTATCCTATTAAAATGTCTCTTAAAAGCTTTTCTGAGTTGAGAATTTGTAAGCTTAATACCTCTTCCCAGGCTTCCCTTAAGACTCCTTGCAGACTTTTTATTGATGACAATTTTATAATCTTTAATAACAATTCTTAAATCTTTCATTTCTTCACTGCCGAGAAAAATTTTAATAGGTGAATTGTCTACAGCATACTGATTAAGATCTAAAGTGCCATCGGCTTCAAACTTTTCTGCACTATTTTTATACGGGCTATCCCACTGAAGGTTTTCACTCGTCCATTTTATGTTTATGCTAATAACTCCAATAATTATAATTCCCAATGCTGCAATAACAATTAATGAATAAAATTTATTGCTGATATTCAAAAAAGCACCCCCTAGAAAATTCTATCTATAAGGATGCTCTATTTTCTTATTTTTATTCATTTACGGAACTATGGATGTATTCTGCTATAGCTCTAGCAATGATCTGTCCTGAGAGTTTAGCCTCCTCAATATTACTTATTTCAGAACCAACCTCAAGAAGAGCGCTGTTAGGGGCTTTATCAAGATTGAAATTAGCCTTTCCTCTATTGTATTGCTTATGCTCTTTCATCACTCCAGGAAAGGTTCCATCTATAATTCCTTTTAGTCTATCAGCTAACTCCAAATTCTTTTGGTAGTTAGGGCTCGCTTTTGATAATACAAACATAAGCTTGGCAGCCTGCTTATCATTAACACTGGTGGTTATTGAATTCTTTGATACCCCTGCATCTCTGTGAATATCTATGATAACCTTAAAGCCGGAATATTCATTTAAGTATTTACTTAATGTTTCTCCAGAACGGGTATATGAATTGTTATATTGTGTATTATGAATTGTTTTATCATGAATTACTGATATACCATAATTCTTTTGAAGCTCCTCGGCAATAATCTTCCCCACGGCCACTACACTAGTATCTTCACTAAAGGGCGATTCTGCTGTAGATGGGGAATAGTACTCTGTTGTGTGAGTATGGTATAGCAGTACCTCTGGCATTGTTTCATTTAATGGCTTCTTAATATCTGGATTATATATAGTTCCGTTACTATTTTCCAAAGCCTTGTCCTCTTCTTGAAAAAAAATAGAAAGTTCTTCCAAGTTAAAGGATGTTAAAGCTAGCTTATCATCATTGTGAAACTCGATGGTATCTAGTAATAGCGAATATAAAGCATTTTCCTTTGATAAAATAACCAGAGGACTATTAATATCTAATTTAAAATACTTGGTCAGAGCTTTTTTTAAATTCATATTACTTTCCGCCATATCGGAAGCATCAAAAGCCCCCTCCTTAACTATGGGCAGGGTATAGTTCAATATCTCAATGTAAAGCATATTATTGGATGTTTCTACACTATTGATCAGCTTTAAAATACCAACTATTGTTAATAAAACTATAATTGAACTGGTTAATATAAATATACTAACTTTTCTGTTAAGATTGTTATTAGCTTTCGTAATATAAGGCATTTTTAATCCCCCCTATATTTCTAAAATATATGTGGGGGGATTAATAAATATTATTAATTTAGAAATTTATTAATATCTTCTATATTAAAAGCTGGCTGAAGACACAGATTTAATCCTGTGGAAATTATTTTAGATATACCTTCTATATGAGAATCCACATCTTTAGGAGTAACCATAAGATCTCCTACAAAAGGGTTTAGTATTTCTCTTATCATACTCTCTCTCTGCCTACTATCCACTGAGCTTAGCATTTTATATAGCTTACTTTCTTCTGTGGTATATTTATTAATTTCTTTTAAAAAAAGATCCAGGGTATCATTTGCTATGGTTGCTGCATCCACTACCGTCGGAACACCTATGGCTATCACTGGCACTCCAAGACTATTCATATTTATTTCCTTTCGTTTATTTCCCACACCAGCTCCAGGTGCAATACCTGTATTACCTATTTGAATTGTACGATTTAATCTTTCCATCTTTCTCGATGCTAAGGCATCAATGCAAATAACCATCTGTGGCTTAATTCTATCCACTAGACCTTTAATTATCTCTAAGGTTTCTATCCCTGTGGTTCCCAGTACCCCGGGAGCTAAAGAACATACTGAATTAATACTTTCATCAATGGAACCAGGCATCATTTTTGTCAAATGTCTTGTAATCATTAGCTTGGAAACAACTTTAGGTCCTAAAGCGTCAGGAGTAACCTCACTATTTCCCAGACCAACTACGAGAATAGTTTGATTCTTATTTACTGTGATTACTTCCTTCAAGGATTCAGCAAGCTGATGAGCAGCCTCATCCATTATATCTCCATCAAACTGATTTAATTCTGGTAAATCTAAAGTTATATAAACACCCTTAGGCTTTCCAATAGCCTTTGCCCCTTCTTCATTTATCACTGTAACCTTTGTTATTTTTATATTTTCAGAGGTTCTTTCCTCAGCGATAACCCCATCTAATTCTTTTTTATATTTTTCACGATACATATCCTTGAGCTCAACTGCCAAATCTGTACGTATTCCTGTCATTTAATACACTCCCTTTAATATATAATGAAATTATGAGATAATTATATTGTGCTACTATGTTATAAATTATATTTATTAATTTCTTCATTAAAACATAGAATAGGAACAACTGTTAAAATATACTTGAAGAATAGCTATAATAATGCTATAATATCACTTGTTGAAATCCGACTATCAAGCAGATTTCCCCAAAAGCTGCTAACCCTATTAAATTGAAGGGGGTGAAATAATAATGGCAAATATCAAATCAGCTCAAAAGAGAATAAAAGTAACTGAAGCAAAGACTCTAAAGAATAGAATGATAAAATCAGCTCTTAAAACTGCTATAAAAAAATTCGAAACTTCCGTTAATGCTAACAATGCTGAGGAAGCAAAGAATACTTTTGCAGGTGCTGTTAAAGCTTTAGATATGGCTGTTTCTAAGGGTGTTATACATAAGAATATGGCCGCAAGAAAGAAATCAAGATTAGCTGCAAAGCTAAACGCTATGGCATAATCTTATAGTATTTCAGACAAAGATTTAGAACTTAAGGAGTATTTTTCGTTTATCGAAAAATAAAAATTAATAGCTTATCCAAATGGATTAGCTATTAATTATTTTTAGGCTTATGTAGCCCTCTCCTTATTCTAAATCTTTTCCTTTTTATATAATTACAGTATTGATTATCATAAGCTCCAATTCTGTTTTTTTATCTAGTGTAGTACTCTTTAAGGTTTTTTCTGTGGCTAAGCACAGCTCTATACATCCTTTTAATTGCTTTAGTTTAAATTTTCTACTTTGCTTTATGAGCCTATCACATATAAATGGCGGAAGCTTAAGGTCTTTCACAACACTATCCGTGGTCTGGTGCTTATTAAGCTTGACTCTAAAGAGTAATTTAAATTGTCTTTCTATCATGGTTAAAATATAAATGATATTTTCTCCCTTATAAAGGAGCTCATTCATAAGTCCAATTGCCCTTTCAGACTTTTTATCAGCTATATAATCGACTAAATCAAAAATGTCATTTTCACTTTTATAGGGAAGCATAGCATCTATGTCACCTTTGGTTATATTCCTATCTTCAGTAAAATTAATTAATTTATCAATTTCACTATAAATTATGTGGGTGTTATTTTCTACTTTTTCACAAAAATACTTAAGCTCAATCTTGCCTATATCTTTCCCCTGTGAGTTAAATCTATCCTCTACCTTCTTGTATAATCTCTCACCTTTTAATCTATCTGCTTTTACTACCAAGGAATGCTTCTCCAGCTTCTTAACTCTATTACTAATTTTTTCTCTCTTATCCTCTAATATATAGTAAAATATAAGAAGGCAGTGATTTGGAGTGCTTTCTATATACTCCTTACATATCTCAAAAGCCTTTTTAGAATCACTATCATTTAAATCCTTTAAGAAATTCGCCCTATATACTAGTACTACCTTTTTGTCACTTAAAAAGGGCAGAGTTTCACAGCTATCTCTAAAAGCTTCCCCTGAAAACTTCATCCCATCAAACTTTATAAGGTTTAAATCCACAAATGAAGGATCCAGTGCTTTCTCTATTATTTGCTGAATCTGTTCTTTTATCAGCTCTTCATCAGTTCCAAGAAGAATATAGCAATTCTCCAGCATGTTCTTTTTTATATTACCTTCTAGTTTGTCTATATCTAACAACCTGTGCTCCTCCATCCTTGCTCATTATAATAATATGATTTTCAAGGGCAGTATAGCTTATTAACTTTTCCCTTCTATAAAAATCATAAGATGTTTCTTCTTTATCCATATTGATTATATCATAATGAACAGTGCTTGCATCACTATCTTTTGGCCAGATTTTTAGAATCACTGTATTACTGCCTGGCTTATAAGGTTTAATATTTATACTGGTATAACCCAATTTCAGTATATACTTGTTATTTTTCACACTCATTACTTTTTTATTTCCAGGATAGTTTCTTAGCTTTTCTCTTAAACTATCTCCTCTACCCATGGTTAATATATACCTTTCTCTTTTATAGCTGGCTTCTATATACCTAGTGTTTCCCATATCTATAACTTCTATAGACGGTATAAACCTGTAATTAAAAATCATAATAGCCGGAAGAAGAAAAATAGGTAGAAGTCTATATCTTATTTTATTCGCCCTTAAAAAAATAAAGGTAATGAACAAGGTAGTGTACATAAGAACTATTTCTTCTGATACAGCTACTTCTGATAAATTTAGCCTGCTTAATAGGTAAAACCAGGAATCACTAATTTTAAATAAAAGAATGTTTATTTGATTTATTATGAAGAAAGCGAAGGGTATCTTAATGAATATTAGTGATAATAAAGAAACATAAATAATAGCAGTATATATAGGAATAATAATTAAATTTCCAAATACAAGCCCTGTGCTAAAGGTTCTAATCACAAGACCGGCATAGGGAAAAACTATTAGCTGTGAACTGATAGTTAAGCTTAAGGATGCTCTTATTTTATCTGGAAGTCTATATAAAGCCCTATTGATTTTTTTATTGAAAATAATAATTCCTAAGGTAGAAATACAGGATAAATTAAAACCTAAGTCTGTTATTAAGTATGGTTTACTCACTAATATGATTAAAGCAGAAAGACACAACGCTGTCATACTATCATAGTTTTTATGGAATACCTGAGACATTGACAGCACAAAGAGCATCACAAAGGCTCTCAATGTAGCTGCTTGAGCTCCTGTAAATATTACAAAGAAAAATACTAATATTAGAGCGCCTTTCTTCCCTATTAGACTCTGAAACAAGCTGTATAAAAGCATAATATGAAAACCTGATACAGATATAACATGAACAATTCCTAAACCTTTAAAGCTATTGACCACAGAGTCCTCAATATACTTTGTACTTCCAAAGCATAATCCTAATACAACTCCAGCTCTTTCCTTGCCCAATACCGATGAAAATTCTTTATAAAACCATACTCTCCCTTTATATAGATAAGAAACAAAATCTTTAGTAAGCTCTAGGGATGAAGTTATATCTATGGTACCTAATATTCCTTTATATAGTTCAATATTTTCATTAATTAATAACTGTCCCTTTATTAGTGTACCTTCTTCAATGGTGTATTTATTCAACTCTTCGTCTTTTAACAACACATATAGCTTACCTTTATGTCTTACCTTGAAATATGTATTCTTATCCTCTAATACTCTAACAGTAGTGTTCGAGGCACTAGCATAGCTTATCTCATAATAATTAAATAAATTTATACTTCCTAATAAGATAAACACACCACATAGAATCAGAACCTTTGTACTTTCGTTTAGCCATACTAACAAAATATATAAAATTATCACAAGAGCTGCTATTAAATAAAGCTTCTCTAAAACAATCAGTGCCGATGCTAATCCAGTGACATAGCTTAGGGTTAATAAAATAGTAGGTCTTTTCATTTGGTATATCCCTTCAAATGTTATATAACATCCATTATGTCCTTTTGAAAAGATATAAATCAGCTAACTGATAGAGTAATGCCAAAAGAATATTAAATAATATATTGCTTATCCCATATAATCTTAGTCTAATAGTTATAAAAGCCATTATAAGTACTACAGCAAATATTACAGCACCCTTTACCCATTTTCTACTGGATAAATTATATTTATAGCTATAATTTACAGAGGAAATTAACAAAGCTACTAAAAGAAGAAATAATGCACCATTGGGATTACTTGCTTCAAGGAGAACAGAGCTTATTAAATAGCTTATTAAAGCCAAAGAGCTTATAGTTATAAGCCTTGGGAACGCAAAGCTTTTATATTCCACAAGGGAAGTGTTATAATCTTTTTCATCTGGAGCTTCTCTTTCCCTTATGGAGAGACTGAGAGCAACTATAGGGATAATAACAAGATTTAAAAAAAATAAATTCTCATAGCTGAATAATATTATAAATACAAGCTCTAAAAAAAATGCTAATACAACACTTTCTTGATATCTTCTAAAAGAATATAAATCCCTACTTCCTTCTTCTCTCAGATAAAGTAATTTTCTTAAGCAATCCTCTTTTATCCATATATCAGATGTTCTTACTATATCCTTTAATACATCATCACCGGAAGCAATAGAAGCATATCCATAGGAAAGATATGTAAAATCATTATAGATTCTTCCCGTGATAGAAGTCTTACATTCAGCTTCTTTTTTAGCCTTCATTATCCTTTCCTTAGCAGTACTGTTTATTTTAGAGAATATGTTATAGGAACTTAAAATCTCAGAAAGCTTATCATCCTCCATATAATCAATCTGAGCTACAGAAAGTAGATCACTGACTTCATTTATAAGCCCTAACTCCTTCCAGAGTTTTAAATAAATTGTAGGATTTTTCTCCGTAAACAAGGATAATCCTATATTGTTTCTTAGCAAGTAATTTAGAAGCTCATAATTATATTTTTCTAGTATATCCTTAATAGAAATTATTCCAACAAAAACAATATTACTATCAACCTTATCCCTAGGGCTTGGCTTATATTTAAAGTTTCTGTATCCTACAGCAATAGTATTATGTCCTTTAGAGACAATATTATAATTCCATTCCCTTATAGCCTTTATGTGACTAGGGGTTATTTGCTTTTCTAACCCTTCAATCATTATACTTTTACAGCAGCTAATTAGCTCTGAAACCTCCCCTTTTAAATAGACTCTGTAGTTATCCATTTGTTTAACAACTCTACCCTTTAATCCTCCTTCTAGATTATCCTGTAGATAATAGCAATGATTAAAATGGCCTTCTATATCCTCTAAGAAAATATTATTCATGCAGGAAAAGGATTTTATAATCTGATTCTCCAATCCCTCATAACTTTTATCCTCTATAGGCCGTTGATGATTTTCATAGGTTAGCAGGAGACCCTCCATAAGCCTTTTAAAAGTGTAGCTTTCCTTTTCTATTAAGCTAGGTTTTACCTCTTCACCATCATAATACAAGCTTTCAATACTCTTACCTCCATAACCTAAAGCCTCTTCTACATTTAAGTAAAACTCCCTTACTTCTCTAAGCTTAATAATAGACTTTAGATTCTTAAAGCTAATACCATATTTAATATATTCTTTTTTCAAGGAATAGCTAAATATCTCCTCGCATAAAAAGTAAGGCATTGTGATAATTAAAAGAGTAGAATTATATATAATGCCTTCTATTAGCCTGTGATTGGCAAAGAAGCTAGTAAATAAATCCATTGTAATGGATAGTATAGCAAAAAGTAATAATACCATAGTAAGTATAGGTTTATTAGCTTTATCAGGAAGCATAGATTTTGCTTCTAGACCTTGTACAAGGTTAAATAATCTACTATTCCTATAGTCAGTAACGACTATTCCATAAGCCTCACCCCTATCAACTAGGCTACCCATGAAGGCAATGTTAGACATTTCTAAATAACTATTTATTTCTTCAATAATCCTGGTATTATTTTTTAATATCGGTCTGTGACTGCCTGTAAAAATAAATTCATCCACCTTAAAATTTTCTGCATATACTATTCTTATATCCGCAGGTACATATACCCCTTTATTTAAAAAAACTAAATCTCCTGATACTATGTTCCTTCCTTTAACCTCCTGCTCTTTCCCATCTCTAATCACCACATATTTCTTTTTAATTATATGCTTTAAGGAAATCTTCTTTGATTCCTTGATATATTTTAAAGTCCTTACCACAACAGTAATTACTATAGACATTAACCCCAATAAAAAATGAAGTGTATTTCCCTGCCTAAAAATAAATACAATCATAATGATTACACTAACAACTCTGATTATAGAAATTCTTTTTATAGCTATACTCATAGCCTTATATATAAACTCCCCATAAACAAAGCTATCTTTCATGAGCTTTATCCTGTAGGAGGCCTCTATATTACTCAATCCACGTCTTATATCAGTGTCCAAATAATCTTCAACTTTCTTTAAAGTCATTCTATGATAATCCATTATACTCACCTACCTCCTTCCCTTAGGTTATCGTCTAAAAGGACAAAAAGTTTAAAAAAATAAGACACCAATATAGATGCCTTATTCCATCAATCTCTCCCTCATCATTTTTAATACCTTCTTTTCGATTCTACTCACCTGCACCTGGCTTATTCCAAGCATATTAGCAACCTGGGTTTGAGTTTTATCCTTAAAATATCGGAGCATTATAATTTGCCTTGATTTGCTATCTAAGTTTCTCAAGGCTTCCTTTAAGGCCAGTTTGTCAGTCATATTTTTGTCTTCTTCCACATTCTCACTGAGCTTATCAATTAAAAGTACAGGAGATCCATCATCTTGATGAATAGTATCATAGAGGTATTGGAGACTATTAGATGATTCAAGAGCAAATACAATTTCTTCCTTTTCAACCTGCGAAAACTCCGCCAATTCCTCTAAGGTTGGATCTCTATCAAGCCTTTTGGTAAGCTCTTCCTTATCATAGTGGAGCTTCCTAGCTAGGTTCTTCGTATTTCTACTAACCTTTATCATCCCATCATCTCTTAGAAAACGTTTAATCTCGCCCATAATCATAGGAACGGCATAAGTAGAGAATTTTACGTTATAAGAGCTATCAAAGTTATTAATTGCTTTTACAAGCCCCATAGAACCTATTTGAAAGATATCCTCGTAATCATAGCCTCTGTTCATGAACTTTTTACTGATTGAGGAAACTAAAGGTATATTCATCTCAATCAGGGTATTCATTGCCACCTTACTACCTTCCTTGGCAAGCCTTATTAATTCTCCATTATCGTCATAGCTGTATTCTTGTTTATTCAATAAGCTGTCATCCATGGTATTCACCTAACTTACTGAATGAAAAGTTTTCTTCATTATTACCTTTGTACCTTTATTAACCTCACTGATTACTTCTAGATTATCCATAAAGGTTTCCATTACTGTAAAGCCCATTCCTGATCTCTCTAGATCTGGCCGAGATGTAAATAATGGTTGCATGGCTTCTTCTAGATTTTTGATCCCAACTCCTTGATCCTCTATAGAGATTACAATTTCATTCTTACTTAAATGCACTTCAATGATAATTTTTTCATCCTCTCTATTTTCATATCCATGTATAATTGAATTAGTAACAGCTTCAGAAACCGCTGTTTTAATATCAGATAGTTCTTCAATGGTTGGATCAAGCTGTGATACAAAAGCAGCTACAGAAACTCTGGCAAACCCTTCGTTTTGAGACTTACTCAAAAATTCAATTTTCATATAATTATTCATCACTGTTCCCCCATTAAACACTTCTTAGCGCTTCCTCTATGGATGCATATACTTTAATAATCTTATACAGACCTGAAAGCTCAAAGACCTTTCCTATAGTTGTGTTAATATCTGTAACTAATAGCTTTCCACCTCTTATGGAAAGCTTTTTATATCTACCAATTACTACTCCAATACCCGAGGAATCCATAAAAGTAACTCCTTCAAAGCTCATAATTAAATTTTGAATCTTATCTCTCTCTATAGCATCATCAATTTTATTTCTTATCTCCTCAGCACTATGATGATCAAGCTCTCCTCTTAATTCAGCAATTAAATTTAATCCTTCTTTTTTTAAGTTAATAACCATATATCCTCTAAAGAGTTCACCTCCATAATAATATAGACAAGCTACTATATTATTGAATTTTTACCTTCTTTTACCATATATATTATTTTATTTTATAATTTTTGTCAATGCTAACTGTAAAATATTACTCAATATTTTCCTTTTCTTGTATTTAATCGTTATAATACTCTTATAAATACAAAAAAACCACCCCTATAAATTTAAGCTTTCTACATATTAAAGGGTCTTATTATTTAATAGAAGCTTATAATATAGGAATGGTTTTATTTTAATTTACTCTTAATAACTTCCTTCGCTCTCTAATCCTTCACAGATGGCAATGGAGGCTGAAGCACCGATTCTGGTAGCTCCTCCTTCTATCATGGTTATAGCGTCCTGATAGGATCTTACTCCCCCAGATGCCTTTACACCAAGGTCAGGTCCTACTGTTTCTCTCATTAATTTTATATCTTCAAGAGTTGCTCCACCAGTGGAAAAGCCTGTAGAAGTCTTTACGAAATCTGCTCCTGCTTCCTTAGCCAGTTCACAGGCTTTAATCTTCTCTTCCTTTGTAAGAAGACAAGTCTCGATAATCACCTTAGTTAAAGCTTTTCCCTTAGCAGCCTTCACAACCTCTTCTATATCATTTTTCACATATAGATAATCCTTATCCTTAAGTTTCCCTATATTTATAACCATATCTACCTCTTGAGCGCCTTTTTCAATGGCATCCTTGGTCTCGAAGCTTTTAACCTCAGTAGTTGTTGCTCCCAAAGGAAAGCCTATTACTGTACACACCTTAACATCAGTATTTTTTAACTCCTCTGCACACAAGGAAACATAGCCTGGATTAACACAAACGGAAGCAAAATTATACTCTTTAGCCTCTCTACATAGTTCTTTAACCTGTTCTTCTAAGGCATCTGCTTTTAAAAGAGTATGATCAATCATTTTTGCTAATTTTTCTTTATTCATCGATTTACCTCCCTCATTTTTGTAATCTAAAGATATATTACCCTATCAGAAGAAATAAGTCTATTATTATAAGAAGGTATTTCATAGATTTCTGTATTATGATATAATACTTTTAGCTATCCACCTTAAAGGATATGCTACACATTGGCATTATTTTAAATAACAGGAAAAGGAGTATTAAAATGGGGTTTAAAGATAAGCTAGCTAAATATTATACGGAATCATATATAAAGAAATATGGTGATAGACTGGCACAGGTTCAAGGAAATGTTGTTTCTGTAAAGGTTGAAGAAAAAACAATACTTTGGATTTTTCATAAAATTACTGCTGTTTTATTAATCAAACCGGAAAGAAGCAAGAATGTTACTAAATGTGTTTATAATAAACATAAATGGTTTAAGAAGCCTTCCTTTATGAGTATTAATCAGGGTAATTATCTTGTTGTTCAGGGATTAAAAGGAAAAAAGAGTAAAAAAGCAAAAGAGAGTAGAGAAGTTATTGAAATAATGAATATAATGAATCTAACTACTAAAAAGAATTTAGTACCAGTAGAGGGTCAGCAAAATCAAATCAAGAGACAAATGCAGAGAAATCAAAAAATGAGATAAAATTTTTAAAAATATATAAACCGTCATAGATAATATTCTATGACGGTTTATATATTTGATTATTTTTTTGTCTTAAAAAATAGATATAAGCTATTCATAATCCCTATAATCCCTGAGAAGAATATAACAGTGAGCCATTGACCAAGTCCTAAGGTAGTAGTTTCAAATATATTATTAAAAAAGTCTATATATATTACAGCCAAGAGCATTAACACTGATACAGCCACAGCACCTAGCAGATAAGGATTTGTAAATATCTTAATCTCAAATATAGAATGTCTCTCTGATCTACATTCAAATACATGAAATAATTGCGATAAAACCAGTGTACCTAAGGCCATTGTACGACAGGTATCTAAGCTATAGCCATAATATTTACCATATATAAAAGAAAGTAGGGTACAGGTACCTATAAGCACCCCTCTAATCACAATCTTTTCGCTTAGCCCTCTTGCAAATATTCCTTCTTTCTTTTCTCTAGGCTTTTGTCCCATAACATCAATATCTGGCGGATCAACACTTAAAGCCATAGCTGGTAACCCATCTGTAGCTAAGTTAACAAATAAAATCTGAATTGGGCTTAAAGGATTCTCTAAGTAAAACAAGGAGGCTAAAAACATGGTTAAAACCTCACCCAGATTGCAGGATAGAAGATATCTTATAAACTTTCTTATATTATCGTAAATGACACGACCTTCCTCTACAGCTGAAACTATGCTGCTAAAGTTATCATCTAAGAGTATCATAGATGATGCCTCTTTTGTAACATCGGTACCTGATATTCCCATAGATACGCCAATATCCGCTTCCTTTACTGCCGGAGCATCATTGACACCGTCTCCTGTCATGGCTACTATATTATTGTTGCTTTTAAAAGCCCTTACAATTCTAAGCTTATGGTTAGGAGTAACCCTTGCAAAAACCCTTATTTTAGATACTACATTTTTAAGGTCATTGTCATCAATTTTCTCCAGCTCTTCTCCTGTCATAACCTCCTCTGGCTTGTAACAGATATCCAGCTCCTTTGCAACAGCATAGGCTGTGTTTTTATGATCTCCTGTAATCATTATAGGTCTTATCCCTGCAATTCTGCATTTTAATACAGCTTCCTTTACTTCCTTCCTAGGTGGATCCATAATCCCTAAGGTACTTACATAAACAAGCTCACTTTCCAAAAAATTATTATAGCTAATCCCTTTTTCCTTATAAGCTATACTTATACATCTTAGAGCCTTTGAAGACATAGTTTCTATATTTTTTAATATTTCCATCTTCTTTGAATTAGTTAACTGTACTACTTGGCCATTTTCCAATATGAAGGAGCATCTTTCAATGAGCTTTTCTGGAGCCCCTTTCACATAGCAGGTTTCCTTACCCCCTTCTCTAATAACTACTGACATAAGCTTTCTATTAGAATCAAAAGGAAGATCAAAGGTTCTAATTGCTTTGTCTAAATAAGCTTTCATCTCACTACCACTGGTATAAAAAGCTTTTATTAATGCAGTCTCTGTAGGATCCCCTTGTACAAGCTTATTTATATCTTTACCATCAAAGGTTATAATACAATCACTGCAATATAAACATGCCTTCTTCATTACAGGAACTTCTGGTATTTTATCTTTTATAATATCAACTATCTTCCCATCTACAAATATCGCCATTACAGACATCTTATTTTCTGTTAAGGTTCCTGTTTTATCACTGCAAATAACAGATGTACAGCCTAAGGTTTCTACTGCAGGAAGCTTTCTTATTAAGGCATTTCTCTTAAGCATCCTGGATACACCTAATGCTAATGAAACGGTAACAATAGCAGGAAGCCCTTCTGGTATAGCTGCTACCGCTAAACTAACTCCTAGCAGAAACATCTCTCCGACTGGTTGTCCCCTTAATATTCCTAAAGCCGTCACAGCAGCGCATATTACAAGACATATAACTACCATTATTTTTCCAAGATGATTGAGCTTTATTTTTATGGGTGATTTTTCCTCTTCTATAGATTGAAGCATATCAGCTATCTTACCCATCTCAGTTTTCATGCCTATCTGAGCTATTTTCACCTTACCCCTACCCTTTAAAATAGTTGTACCCATATACACATAATTATTTTTTCCCGTAGTAGATTTACTTACCCCCATGGATTCTCCTGTAAGGAGAGATTCATCCACTAACACACCACTACACTCAATGAGTACACCATCAGCAGGAATTCTATCTCCTGCTTCCAGAAGCACTATATCACCTATAGTGATCTCTTCTGCATTTACCACTCTCACTTTACCATCTCTTATAACCTTGCAGGTAGGAGCTGCCAGACTCTTTAATGCCTCTAAGGACTTTTCTGTCCTATATTCTTGTATAAAGCCTAAAACAGCATTTATAAAAACAATTATTAGTATAGTAATTGCATCGGACATCTCTCTCATGAGTCCAGATACTATTGTAGCTGCTAATAATACCCAAATTATAAAATCGTTGAATTGAGCCAATAAAATAAATATAGGTGATATTTTTTTCTTTTCAATTATGCTATTACTTCCATAGGCTGAGAGCCTTTTCATTGCTTCCTCACTGCTTAATCCTCTATGAAGTTCCTTCTCCTGTATCAACTAGTACACTCCCTTCTAATCATATAAATATCTATATTAATATATAAGTAATATTATGCAGTGCACTGTACTGGTATACCGAGATATTGTCATAATTTATACACCTTTTATAATTTCCATAATATATAGGTGACAATTTATCATTTAGGAAGTAAAATAATAGTTGCAGATATGTAAATTTTAAAATAATTTCGAAGGAGGATGTTAATTTGAAGGATCTTATATATGTCACTGGTCATAGAAACCCAGATTCTGATTCCATATGTGCAGCAATTGGTTATGCAGAATTTAAAAACAAGACAGGTTCCATAAAGGCGCAAGCTGTTAGACTGGGTGAGCCTAATAGAGAAACTCAGTTTATATTAGATTATTTCGGTGTTCCAAAGCCTCCTTTATTAGAAACGGTTAAGCTGCAGGTGGGTGATTTAAACATTGATAAAATCCACCCGATTGCTCCTGACATTTCTTTAAAAATGGCTTGGAATATTATGAAAAGCAATAATCTCAAGTCACTTCCTGTGGTAGATGATAATGATTATTTAATTGGAATTTTATCAGTATCTAGTTTAACAACAAATTTTATGGATATTTGGGATAACACTATCTTATCTAAAAGCAACGCTTCTATCGATAATATACTAGATACCTTATCAGGCGTCCTTATAACTGAATGCAATACCCCCCCTGATTTTAGAGGAAAGATTTTAGTAGCTGATATGGAGCCATCTAAGCTTAAGGACGTTGTAGAAATGGGAGATATAGTAATTGTTGGAGATAGAGATGAAGCACAAAGCCTTCTTATTGACAAAAAAATCTCTTTGATGATATTAGCCTTTTCCCATGAAATAAGTCCTGAGCTCAAGGAGAAGGCTGAGGCTAATGGAGTAACAATAATTTCTACTCCTCATGACACCTTTACAGCCTCAAGGCTCATCGTTCAGAGTATTCCAGTAAAGCATGTGATGGCAAAAGGTAATCTCATTGCCTTTTCTGTAGAGGAGCTAGTTGAGGATATTAAAGATATCATGATTCAAACCAGGTATAGAAGCTATCCTGTCCTAGATGAAAGCAACAAGGTCATTGGAATGATATCTAGATATCATCTTATTTCTAATCATAAAAAGAAGGTTATTCAGGTAGATCATAATGAAAGAAGTCAATCAGTTCATGGTCTTGAAGATGCAGAAATAATAGAGATAATAGATCATCATAGAGTGGCTGATATTCAAACTCTTACACCTATATACTTTAGAAATGAGCCCGTAGGAAGTACCTCCACCATTGTAGCTTCATGCTTTTTTGAAAATGGAATAAGACCATCAAAGCAGGCAGCAGGCTTATTAGCAGCAGCTATAATCTCTGATACTCTTTTGTTAAAGTCACCAACTACCACTCCAAAGGATGCTATGATCTTAAAAAGATTATGTGATATAGCTCATATCGATAGTGATGAATTTGCTCAGGAAATGTTTAAGGCAGGTACCTCACTGAAGGGAAAGACCATAGAAGAAATTTTCCATCAAGATTTTAAGACCTTCACTATTGAAGATGTAAAAATCGGTGTAGCACAGGTTTATACCATGGATAGAGAGGGCTTTATGCCAATTAAGGACGATATGCTAAATTATATGGAGAAAAAAAGTAAGGATGCTGGCTTAAAGGTTGTATTATTAATGCTTACAGATATACTCAATAAAGGCTCACAGATATATGCTGTCGGTTCCAAAAAAGATGTTATCGAAAAAGCCTTTGGCGTAACCATTAAGGATAATTCTTCTTATCTACCAGGAGTCGTTTCAAGAAAGAAACAAATAATACCTCCCCTTACGGCTGAGATAACATTACATAAAAAGAACTAAATAAACAAGACAGAGCCCATTAATTAATCTCTTCATATTATTACTGAGCATTAAGATATAATCTTCAGTAAATAGAAGGAGCATTTTAATGATAAGCCCTGTCTCTTTTTATTTGCTTAAACAAATTACCATGAATGCAATATAACTCACAAAGGAAGCTGTATATAATATGCCTGTATAGTGAACTATATTTTTTATAGAAATCCTATTCTTCTCTTTTCCATATGCCTTGATGTAACCATCTTCATCTTCCTGAAAGTAATAATAAAAGCTCACGCTTTCTATTGATGCTGCAATTACCTCTAAATTTAAAAAGGGCCTTCTAAAAGAATTTTCTAAATAATCTCCTTTGAAATCTATAGTTTTGCAACCTAGAACAAGTGCAATTACGTAAAGTATTACTTGAGCTATAAAAGCAGGAATAATGGTTAAAAAATTTACTATATAAGAGAGCTTTCTATAATTACCTTGTAGAGCAATATTGAAAAGTGTAAAGTAAATAAAGCCCATATAGTTACCAAGTACTAATATATAAAAAAGAGGGGCTATAAAACCGCTGACTAAAGCCTTACAATTAAGCGCAATGGTTTTATGAAATTTTATTTCTGAAGCATTTATGTTATTTTTTTCGCTGTTGCTAATATCAATAACCATAAAAGCAACAAGAAAACTTGTCCACTCGTTATTAAAATTTATAAAAAACCATACTCCCATTATAAGTAACAATAGATAAAATAAATAAACTAATACCCTTATTTTATTATATTTATCTCCTACTTCTTCAATTTTACTGAAGATAGCACTTCTTTTTAATGACCATAATAATATGCTGAGCAGGCAGCCTAAGGTATAACCTATTCCCATATTCTCACTCCTTACCGATTATACTTATATATATTCAAGGAGCTACATTATAATACGAGTTTTTTCACCTATTCACTATCTTCTTAAATCATTTATCATAGCCCACATTTCATCGGCAGTTTCTACAATCTTTGCCCCAAATTGATAAGCTCTTTGTGTTATTATCATATCGGTGAATTCTTCACCCATATCAACGTTTGAATTTTCAATATACCCTTGAAGGATATCTCCATCTCCCCCCATGACCATTTGGGATCCTTCCTGCATTTGATATAAGCTTTCACCTACAGAATAAAGTGCACTATCTCCCACAGGAGTGTAAAGAGGTATAGTAGCCACTATCTGATATTCTTCTCCTCTTTTAATAGCTATTTCACCATTTTTATTTACAGTTAAATTGTCAGAAGTAAATTGTACATTGTCATAACCATAGCCTTCCTTAAAGGATAGAAACAATAAATTACCTCGTCCATCGGTAAGTCTACCATATCCATCTAAATTTAAGCTTCCACTTCTGGTATAAGCAATGGTTCCATCAGGCTTTTCCATCCTGAAGAATCCTGATCCATCTATTGCTAAATCTGTCCTTAAAGAGGTTTCCGTTAGACTTCCCTGTGTAAAAGTCCTCAGTGCTTCAGTTGTTTTTACACCAGTACCTGTAAAAGCCTTTTCTGAATTAGTAGGATAACCAAGCTTATTATAGGTTTCACTCATAAGGTCAGTAAAATTTACATCAAGCTTTTTATAACCAGTGGTATTTACATTAGCCAAATTATTAGAAATAACATCAAGCTTTTCTTGATTAGCATTCATTGCAGTTTTCCCGTTCCAAAAAATTCTCAAAGGTAATCCTCCTTTTAATGATAATTATATTCGTCCTACTTCATTGGCAGCCTTGCTTAAGGTTTCATCAATTATCTGCACTACCTTTTGATTACTCTCAAAATTTCTCATTACAGTCATCATCTCTAGCATCTCATTAACGACATTCACATTAGATTTCTCTAATGCATTTTGCTTCACCTCACAATTTGCCCTAAAGCTACCGTCTCCACTATACAGGTTATCTCCTATCTTTTCCAAGTTATCATAGCTATCAAAATCAACAGTAAAAAAGCTATAGGATAAATTATTGTCTATATAGATATTATTATTACTTAGGGTTATATTACTATTACCAACATATATGGGCGTTATTTCATTGCTAGAAGAATTAACTCCTAAAACCCTATCTCCAGTAGAACTAACCAAAAACCCTTGATTATCAACATTAAAGCTTCCATCTCTTGAAAAGAAACGATTTCCATCTCTCTCCACTGTAAAGAATCCTCTACCGATTATGGCAAAATCTCTTTCATTATCTGTATCTTCGATTGTACCTTGTGTAAAGGAGGTTATGGTTTCATCTATTCTGCTACCAAGAGATAATCCACCTAACTCCTGTCTCTTCCCACCCCTGGATGATCCATCATAATTTTGAATCAGTACCTCTTTAAAGCTTTCAGCAACAATCTTATCACTTTTAAAGCCAATAGTATTTACATTTGCAATGTTATTTGTAACTACTTCCTGTTTAGACTGTTGGGTTATAAGCCCTGAAACAGCTGTGTATAATCCTCTTATCATTATCTTAGTCCCCCTTTTCAATAACCTTCATTTCATCAGGATACTTCATTCCCATTTCTCTGGCTCTTTCTTCTATTATTTCATCTGCAATTTTACTATCCATCTTAAATGGAAGGGATAAGACTATGCTGAGTAATAAACCTAAGCCAATTCCAAATAATATTTTGGGATCTATAAGCTTTCTTATTATTTGGCTTAATGTGGAAACAACTCTTTTATTAATAAGACCTCACCCTTCCCTGCTCCAGTTTTATGACAGATATCTTCAATAGACATATCATCGGCTAATAGCTCACGAACTTTTTCTACTTTTATATTGTCCACAGAATCTTTTTTATTCTTTAGCCTTTTACTAACCGTCTTATGGAGGTTTATATCCTTTATCTCCCCTTTTAAATAGCTTATATCTTCATTAAGCTTATCAATCTTAGTTTTAAGCTCTTCAATTTCCTGCTGCTCAATTAAAAAGCTTTCTCCAATCTCACTTCTAAGTTCAATTAGCCTATAGGATAATTCATCTTCCTTCTTCATATTTAGCTCATTAGAAAAAGTAGTACTACTTTCTTCATTAAACACCTTTTTATAATTACTTATTATTAATATTAGACCTAAAAAAATGATTAGAATCTCCATTACTTCACCTATACATGGTATTTTAGCTTTTGAAGTGTACTTCTTAGATGAATTATTGCTCTGCTATGGAGCTGGCATACTCTAGATTCTGATACATTAAGTATTTTTCCTATTTCCTTAAGGGTTAAATTTTCATAGTAATAAAGGGTTAGGACCTGCCTGTCCTTATCTTTAAGCAATTCAATAGCCTTTCCTAGAAACTCTAGCTGTTCTTTTTCTTCATAAGATTTTTCAGGGCTTGGACTTTTGTCATCCTCGATAGTTCCAATTAGAGGAATATCGTCCTCTTCGGAAAATATTAAATCCTCAAGAGATACTATTGAAATATAATTTATATAGTTCTCTATCTCTGACAAATCAGCTAAGCTTATTCCCATTTCTATAGCTACTTCCTGATTGCTAGGCTCTCTTAACAGCTCACTTTGTAGTTTGTCTACTGTTTGATTGTATCTATTAAGCTTGTCCATTGCTCCTTTTGAAATTGGACTATCTTTTCTTATCTGGTCAATCATAGCCCCTTTAATTCTAATAGACGCATATGTAGAGAACTTCATTCCTTTTGTCTCATCAAATTTCTTTATAGCATCCATAAGACCTAACATACCGTAGCCAACCAAATCTTCATAATCTATGTACTTACTTTTCCCTATAATAACTCTCGAAGCTATGTACTTTACTAAAGGTATAAATTTCCTAACTAAATCTTCCTTTATCTCTAACGCTGAAGCTATTGCCACACTAACCCCCCCTTATAAAAGTTCTCTCTGTTTTCTCATAATGTCAAAAACAATTTTAATTATACTTTCTCTAGTAAATGAACTTATCTCATCAAAGGTTATACCGTAAACCCTCTCCCCGTGAGCATCTATTTCACTCCTCACTACTGATCCTGTTATCTTCAGTTCATGTGATCCATAATTAATTATTGTAGTTATTTTTTCTCCACTTTTTATTTGTTCCTTTATTTTAACTTTCATTCCACCGCCACTTAGATCGATTAAGAAGCCTTTATTAATTAGCTTGATATCCTTTGTGTCTTTGCCCTTGGTATACTTAATTATTTGGTTATACTTAACCCTCACATAATCTCTTCTTTGAACCTTTTGTGCTCTATTTGGATAATTTATGATAAGATATGCTAGCTTCCCTTCATTCTTTCTAGCCTTTATAGCCTCAGAATACTGGTATACCTCTCCATCCTCTTGAAAGTGAATAATATTTAATACCTCTCCCACTGCAGCAGGCAAATATCCAAGCTCAGCAACTGGTATATTTATTGTAAGTTCCCCATGATTGATGTCCTGGACAGTACTTTTATATATCTTTTTATTCCACATAATCTCTATTCTGTCATTTAACTTTGCTTTTAACCCTTTCATGCTGTCACCCCTGAGCTTTAATATCTTTTAAAATTTTTTTGATAATACTTCTCCAGCAATTCTCTGTATATCTAAGGCCGAATTTCTTAAAATAACACCAGAATATTCAATTTCTATATCTAAAAATCTTTTCACTACACTATTAATGTTGTTATATGTATAGTAGCCTTCCTGAATATTATTAGGCTTATAAACTATAAGCTTAACCTTATCCATAAGCTTATGGTGATTTATAGCTTTAATTAAGCTATAGGTCTCTGTTATTGAATTAATCTGTGTATTAGTAATCACATAAACCATGTCACTTAAGGTGATATAAGATAAAGCAGTATCATCTGTATCTGCTCCAGTGTAAATTAAAATATAGTTAAAATCTCCTATATTATGGAGCTGTTCTTTTATACCTTGTATTTTTCTATATTCATAAGAATTTTTATTATTTTTTGAAAATCCTTGTAATATCTTCACCCCTAAAGGGCTATTTATTATGCTGTTTTTTAAATTTGTCATAGAGGAATTGTAGTTTAACATATCAATAAAGGGTTGCTCCTTATTTAAAGCTTCCTCACTTTTCTCTATTATAATTAATACTTTTTCCCCCTTTATAGCTATTGCTTCAGCTAACTTTAAAGCAAAGTTTCCATCCTCTTCTCCTACATTCCTTGAAACGATAGTTATAATTTTAGAATGCATATCTTTATTTGTGAGATTCGCTAATTGTCTTAAGGTTTCAGCCTGATCTAACATAGGTTGTCCTCCTTAAGAATTAATCTCACCAGCTTATCTTTTGTAGGTACCTGAATATCCTCCGGTACATTCTGACCTGTAGTTATATAGCTCACTGGAACCTTTGCAGCATTAGCTATTGAAAGGATTACACCATAGGTCATTGTTTCATCAAGCTTAGTTACTATCAACCTTGTATAGGCTAAGGTTTTATAAGCTTCTATAATATTAACTACATCCTTATCCTTTGTTCCCGCACTTATTACCAGATGGATATCCTTGCTCTTACTTTTATCAATAAAGGCCCTCAGCTCAGAAATCTGCATTGAATTCTTTGAGCTCCTTCCAGTAGTATCAATAAGTACCACATCACAGTGAGATAGTTCCTTTATAGCTTCCTCCATATCCTTTAAAGTCACCACCACCTTAAAGGGTATATTCATAATCTCTGCATAGGTTTTTAATTGTTCTACTGCACCTATTCTGTAGGTATCAACAGTAATTAATCCTACACTTTTCTTATCTATTAAAGATAGCCTTCCAGCGAGCTTTGCAATTGTAGTAGTTTTCCCTACCCCTGTAGGTCCAACCAAAACCACATTACCTTTAAGTTCACGGCTACTGACAGATAGATAGGGCTTTAGTAGCTTCGGTAGGTTTTTCTGTGCCTTTTCCTCTGTAATGTCCCCTTCTTTTACAGTATTTATTATTTCTTCTATTAACTCATCACTTAAATCAAGCTCCGTAAGCATTTTCCTAAAAGGTGATTCTTTTTCTTTTGATTCATCTATAGAACTTTTTAATTTTTGTAGCTCCCGGAGTATTTCTTCGGTTTTATCACTGTTATTATGAGGATGTCCCATTCTTTTATCATAGTAATAAGAAGTGGTATTTATATTTACATCGTCTCTAGTTTTTTCCTCTTTAGCAGCGGTAATCTCGATAAGTTTGCTGGAAAACAGCCCCCATAGCCCCTGCTTTCTTACCTTTCTCTGACTTACAATTAAGGCCTCTCCTCCCATGTCTGATTTAATTTTCGCCATTACCTCAGTTATGTTATTTCCTGTATATCTCTTAACTACCATTAAATATTCACAACCCCTTGAGTTTTTATTTCTATGTCATTAGGTATCTCATTTAAAGAAATAACCATTATTTGAGGAAAAACCATCTCTATAAGCTTTTTAAATGCTGGTCTTATCTTTGGTGAAACAAGAATAACTGGCTGATTATTGTTAAAATAAATGGTATCAATTATTTTATTTATGTTATCGAAGAGTCTTTGCGTTTTATCTGGCTCCAGCATGATAAAGCTGCTCTGTGGTGTCTTCTGTAGATTATTGCTAAGCATCACTTCAAGTTCAGGAGCAAGGGTTGCTACAATAACCTTTCTACTTTCATCAATCAAGCTACTGCTGATATTTCGATTCAGTGAATATCTAACATATTCCGTTAGGAGTTCAATATCTCTTGTATTTCTTGAATTATCAGCTAAGGATTCCAATATTGTTGCCATATCTCTTATGGATACTCTTTCTCGGAGTAAATTTTGAAGGACCTTTTGAACTTCTCCAATGGTCATAAGATCTGGTATAAGTTCCTCTACTACTGCACTATATTTTTCCTTAACCGTATCTATTATGAGTTTAGTTTCTTGTCTTCCCAAAAGCTCATAAGAATGAGACTTAATTGCCTCAGTCAAATGAGTTACCATTACAGTAGTAGGATCAACAACAGTGAGACCCTGTATTTCTGCTTCTTCTCTTTGATCCTTATTTATCCAAACTGCCGGCAGGCCAAAAGTAGGCTCTAGGGTTTTTATTCCTGAAATTTGATTGTTATCTCCAGAGGGATCCATACAGAGTAGCATATTTGCCATAAGCTCTGAGGATGCAATTACTGTACCTCTGATTTTTATATTGTACTGATTATTTTTTATTTGAAGATTATCTCTAATTCTTATATGCTGAACTATAATACCCATTTCAATGGCACATTGTCTTCTTACAGAAGCTATCCTTTGGAGGAGATCCCCACCATTCCTATCATCTGCTAAGGGAATAAGACCATAACCTATTTCTACTTCTAAGGGTTCCAAAGAAATTAATGAAGCTACATTTTCAGGCTCTCTCTTTTCGATCTCAGTAATTTCTGCTTGCTCACTTTCTATGTTAGCAGCAAGCTGCTCTTTTTCATCCTTATAAAGAAGATAAGCACTTATACCAGAGGCAAAGGATAAGAGTAAAAAAGGAAACATAGGTAGTCCTGTAAAAGCTAAGGCAAATAAAACTACAGAAGCAATGGCTATAACCTGAGGGAAGGCAGTAAGCTGTCTTCCTAATTGATTTCCTAAATTTTCATCACTGCCTGCTCTAGTTACAAGCACACCAGAGGCGGTAGATATCAAAAGTGCAGGTATCTGGCTAACTAAACCGTCTCCTATGGTTAAAATGGTGAATTTCTCCATGGCTTCTAAAGCTCCCATATTAAGAAGTACAATCCCTAAGATTATACCTCCAAGAATGTTTATCACAGTAATTATTATTCCAGCTATGGCATCACCCTTTACAAATTTCGATGCACCATCCATAGCTCCATAAAAATCTGCCTCCTGCTGGAGCTTCCTCCTCCTAATCCTGGCCATTTGTTCATCAATAAGTCCAGCATTAAGGTCCGCATCTATACTCATCTGCTTTCCTGGCATTGCATCTAAAGTAAATCTAGCTGAAACCTCAGATACTCTTCCAGCTCCATTAGTTATTACCATAAACTGTATAATTATAATAATTAAGAATATTATTATACCAACAATGTAATTTCCTCCAGTTACGAAGTTACCAAAAGCCTCAATTACTGAACCTGCATCTCCATCTCTTAAGATCAATCGAGTAGATGAAATATTTAAGCCTAGCCTAAAAAGAGTAGTAATCAAAAGTAGTGTTGGAAATATAGAAAACTGAAGCACCTCTGTGGTGAACATAGTTATTAATAGGATTACTAAGGATATTGTTATATTGATTACAAGTAATACATCTAATATTACTGCTGGAAGTGGTATTATCATCATCATGACTATACCAATAACACTAAAGGCTACAATTATATCAATTTTATTCTTTATATTTACCTGTCTTGTTTCAGCCATGTAGTAACATCACCTTTTATCTAGTTTTTTTTAGTTTGTATATAGCAGCCAATATTTCTGCTACACCTTTATATAACTCTGGTGGTATTTCATTATCTATACTTACTTCATCATATAACTTTCTTGCCAATGGTCGATTCTCTACTATAGGTATACTATTCTTTTTAGCAGCTTCCTTGATTCTCATTGCTAAATAGTCAGCACCTTTCGCCACTACCTTAGGAGCAGAATTTGTATTATCTGTATATTTTAAAGCTACTGCAAAATGCGTTGGATTTGTGACTATAACTGTAGCCTCAGGAATAGACTGCATCATGCGCCTAGTAGCGAATTCTCGTTGTTTCTGTTTAATTTTTGATTTTAACTGAGGATCACCCTCATCTTGCTTATATTCTTCTTTTACTTCCTGCTTTGTCATTTTAAGTTCTTTATTAAAGCTATACCTTTGATAAATAAAGTCAATTATTGCAATAACTATTAATACAAGTACAACCTTAAGAAAAATCCCTAAAAAAAGTTCTTTTATTTGAAATATCAAGGATGGCAGGTATAGATTACCTACAGTTAATATTTTTGTAAAATTATCCTTTAAATATCCATAACCACTATAGGCTATTATAGCTACGATAGCTAAGTTTTTTATAAGCTCTATCCCTGTCTTTTGAGAGAACATTCTTTTAAAGCCGCTAATTGGATTAATCTTAGAAAACTCAGGCTTTAATGGTTTAGTGGAAAATATAAATCCTGTTTGTACAAAGTTCGCAAATATTCCCATGACCATTATTGGAATCACAATTGGCAACAAAGCAATTGCAATTCTCCCTAAGGCTGTTATTAGGTTTTTTTGAAGAAATTTAAAATCTAATCCTGTTGTGAAATCTATAGAAATAAAATGTATAAAGGTATCTCTTAAGCTACCGGATACAAATCCACTGAACCCAGCTAATAGTAGAGTACATGCTAGCAGGGTTAAGGCTTGATTCATTTCTTTACTTTTGGCTACTTGACCCTTTTTTCGTGCTTCTTGCTTTTTTCTTGGTGTAGCATCCTCAGTTTTTTCCTCAGCAGCAAAGATAAGCATTACTGGGACAGCCTTTAATATATCCCTTATATTGGTAGGTATATTGTCAAAAATTAATGCTATACCCCTAAGGAGATAAGGAAGAAATAGCAAAATAGCAGCTAATCCAGCTATTAACTTTATTGGAAGCCCTAATATCATCACATTAATTTGAGGAACAGACCTAGAAACTAAACCCATTATTATATCAGTGATTAATATTATGAGTATTACTGGAATTGCTAATTGTACTGCTAAAGCAAAATAGCTAATAAAGCCTTGAAGCATAATCCAGATACTATCTTGAAAAACGATATTACTACCAAGAGCTACAGCTTCATAGCTTTCAATAATAATATTTATTAATAAATGATGACCATCAGCTATTATAAAAACTGTAATAGCAATATAGTAAAATAGCCTTTCGATTAAAGAACTGTTAGAGCTTGTAGTAGGATCATAGAGCGATACCATCGACAATCCCACATAAAGGTCTAATAGACTACCAGCAATCCTGATAGCTTCTATAGTCAGGCTTACAGCTACTCCTAAGAACAAACCAGCACAAGTCTCACTAATAACTGCCATAATAAATGCTGAAGCTTTAGTTAAGTCTATAGCAGCATCATAAAAATAGCTAGAAATAATGAATGCCAATACTAAGGATAAAGCAATTTTAATCTGATTGGGTGTTCCCTTAGGAAAGAGTATTGGGAGAACCATAAAAAAGCTTATTAGCCTTAAGGAAATTAAAAATGTTATGAGTAAATATTCAGTTTCAAACACTTCATCACCTATTGGGTAATAGTTGAGATTAGCTGAAAGATTCTATTGGTAAAACCTATAAGGTTATGTAGCATCCAGTTACCTAAAAATATTCCAACAACAGCTATAGCAATTAGTTTAGGAACAAAGGTTAAGGTTTGCTCCTGGATTTGAGTTGTTGCCTGGAATATACTTATTATAAGACCAACCAACAATGACACCGCTAAAATCGGAGCTGCTACCATGAGGCCTGTGGTTATAGCATCCTTTACTACCCCTATTACTATATTTTCACTCATAATTTATCCTCCTAAAAAAAGCTTTTGATTATTGATTCAACCATTATATTCCAACCATCTACCATAACGAAAAGCAATAGCTTAAATGGCAGAGAAATTATTGTAGGTTGAAGCATAAACATACCCATTGACATAAGAACACTTGCAACGACTAAGTCGATAATTAGAAAAGGTATATACAATAAGAAGCCTATCTGGAAGGCTGTTTTTAGTTCACTTATAATAAATGCTGGAACTACTATATGTAAGGGTATATTTTCCATAGTCAGCTCTTCCTCGCTAACTTCTGACAACTCCACAAAGAGCTCTAGGTCCTTATCTCTCGTCTGAGTTAGCATAAATCTTCGTATTGGTGCTGAGGCTCTCTCCATTGCCTCCTGCTGATTTATCTCTTCATTCATAAAAGGCACCAGAGCTTCTGTATTGATCTCATTGTATACTGGAGCCATAATAAATATTGTAAGAAAGAGAGCTAGTCCTATAAATATTTGATTTGGTATTGACTGCTGCACGCCAATAGCTCCCTTTAAGAAGGAAAAGGTTACTATAATTCTAGTGAAGGAGGTCATCATTATAATAAAGGATGGCAGCAAGGTTAGTACAGTAAGAAGGAGCATTAGTCTTATGTTTGACACATAAGCTGAAGGAGAATCCCCTCCTGTTAAATCTGGTAATTCGATTAAGGATTCAGCTTTTACTGGCGCTATCTTAGTCAAAACTAACAAAGCTACTAATATGAAAGTTGTCCTTATTAATCTTTTAGTATTTATCATCTGCTCAGCCAATCCTTTACTTTTAATTTTCCTATGAGCTTATCCATTTCAATTTTATTGTTCTCAACCTTTGAGGTTCTCTCTTCTTGAATTTTCATAATCTCTTCTGAGGTTAATTCGTCAATAACATCAAAGCCCTTAGGTCCCGATGCCAAAAAGTAACCCCTGTCTCCTAAGCTTACTACCAAAAGACAAGTATCCTTTGATATTGGTAATCTTTCTATAACCTTTATAGCTTCTGTAGATTTTAAGCCTATGAGTTTTTTGCTGCTTATGCTATAAAAAATATATATTAGCAGCAATATAAAGATTAAAGAAAAAATAATTTTAAGTATGTATGTAATTGTATCCATATTATTATCATTGAATTATAAGCTCAGGAAAATAGACTCCAATTACTTGTCCATTCTCTAGCTTAGAATTAAACTTTTCAACTAGCTCCTTTTTAATTAATTCTGTTCCCTCTACAGATGATAGCTCCTTAGAGGTTTTACTTCTTAAAACCGTTAAAGCTGCATCTTTCAAAATTGGCTTAGTTCTCTCTAGCTGCAGTTCTTTAAATAGAGACTCGTTATTTGAATCATAAGAAAGATATATTACAACCTTAAGATATCTATTACTGTCACTATCGGCCAAATTAATTAAAAATTCATCAACAGAGTAGGTCTCAACATTTACAGCATCCACTCTTTCATCAAAGTCTGGAAGTATCTTCCCTGAAGCCATATAGGAGCCTGCAAACAAACCAATACCAGAGAATATGACTGCGAAAATTATAATGAGCATAATCATATTTCTCCTAGAGTTTTTTACGTTATTTACTTCTGCCATTATTTATCCTCCTTAAGGCTGGCAATTATCAAAATATTTACCCTCCTATTTTTGGTTCTTCCCTGCTCTGAACTATTTTCTGCTATAGGCTTATACTCTCCATACCCTGCTGCAGATAATCGTTCAGCCGTTATCTTCTTTACCTCTACAAAATATCTAACAACATTTACAGACCTAATTGCTGATAGCTCCCAATTTGTATCAAATTCAGCACTATGCATGGGAACATTATCTGTATGGCCTTCTACAATTACTTTATTGGGAAAGGTTTTTAGAAGCTCGGCTATCACATCCAGCACTTCTTCACTATCCTCTCTCAAATCAGCCTTTCCTGACTGATATAAAATACTTTCCTTAAGCTGAAGAATTATACCCCTATCGTCTTCTTTTACCTCTACAGTATTTTGAAGCTTATTAGAGTCTATAAATTCATTTACCTTATTGTACATCTCTAGCATTTCACTATTCATCTTTTCAGGTATAGGTGTATCAGCATCCTTTATTCCAACTATAGGTGAGTCTCCATTCTCATTGTTATATTCTAGAATTGTATCGCCAGACTTTCCAGTCAAAACCATCTGTAGTGAAGTGGCTATCTCCGCTAGCTTCTGCTCATTTATAGAAGAAAAGGAGTACAGGAGTATAAAAAATGTTAAAAGCAGTGTAATAGTATCTGCATAAGTGGAGAGCCATTCATCGCCTCTAAGACCATCAGGCTTGCTTTTCCCTTTCCTTCTAGACACCTTCAACCACTCCCTCTACAATCTTAGCTTCTTTAAACCTCTTTCTCTCCTTAGGAGGTAGATAGCTAACGAGCTTATCTTCAACAATTCTTGGGTTTACCCCTGACTGAATAGCCAGTATTCCCTCCAGCATCATATCCTTAACTGCCGCTTCTTCTTCATTTTTATGAGCTAGCTTTGCAGACATAGGGTTAAATACCAAGTTAGCCATTATAGCACCATAAAAGGTAGTTATTAATGCCTTTGCCATTCCTGATGCAATTGCTGAGGAGTCAGATAAGTAAGCAAGCATTTGTATAAGTCCAATAAGTGTACCTATCATACCAAATGCAGGCGCATAGCCTCCCCAGGCCTTTAGTATACCAATCCCCACATTATGCCTATTCTCCATTTCATTTATTTCTAGCTCCATAATATCCTTAATGGTTTCTGGTTCTATTCCATCTATAACCATTTGAAGTCCTTTCTTAAGGAAGTCATCTTCAAGTGTAACAATCTCATCTTCTAGAGAAAGTAATCCTTCTCTTCTGGCTTTTTTAGAAAGGTCAGTAAATATATTTATAGTCTCAATGCCTGATGT
Source organism: Alloiococcus sp. CFN-8 (assembly GCF_049943125.1). Lineage (GTDB taxonomy): Bacteria > Bacillota > Clostridia > Clostridiales > Clostridiaceae > JAEXZL01. The sequence goes on along the minus strand of NZ_CP188040.1, from coordinate 3,318,640 downwards.
AGGTGAATCCTTAAAAGATACCGCCATTACTTTAAATATATTTTTTACATCCTTCATGGGGTAATTGACTAGTAAAGCACAGAAGGAACCTCCGATTGTTATGATTACAGAAGCAAAATCCCAAAATATTATAAGCTCTGATCCCATAGTCATGGACCAAAGAAGCATAACACTACCAAGTCCTAAGCCTATAATAGTTAAATGATCCTTTCTATTCATAATTCTGCCCCCTAACAGCCTCTGTTGTATATTTTCTTTTTAAATGATATGATTTTTTCTATTACTTCCTCAGGAGTCTCTAGTACTAGATATTTTTTCCCATTGGTTAATGTTATTAAGGTTTCTGGAACCTCTTCTAGCTTTTCAATATGCTCAGAGTTCAAAACAAATTGTTTTTTGCCTATTGTTGTTAAATAAACCATGGTATTTCTCCTTTATAATCCTTAGAGAGGAGAAATCCTCTCTAAGGGAAATTTAATTACCTCTTTAAATTAATAATTTCTTGTAATATCTCATCACCAGTAGTAATCATTTTACCACTGGCCTGAAAAGCCCTGCTTGTTACAATCATATCGGTAAATTGTTCTGTTAAGTCTACATTGGACATTTCTAGATATCCCTGCATCAAAGCGCCATAGCCATCATTATTTTCTTCCCCTAAGGTTTTGATACCTGTTCGGATAAATGCTTCTCCTGAATTAGCAGATTGTATAAAGGCATTTCCTCCTACCTTTGTTAAGCCCTCAGTATTTTTGAAGGTTGCCATGGCAATTTGTCCTAATGCCGAAACACTTCCATCCTCTAATACTGCAGTGATAATCCCTTCATCACTTATGCTGAAATTTTTGATAGAGAGATATTCATTTGTTCCTGCAACCTTGATTTTATCAGGTATCCTTAAGGTTTTAAGATTATTATCGTAGGAGTGTACTTCCATATTTCCATTAACAAAATTAATAACTCCATCAACTCCCACACTCTGAACTGGAGTCCCTCCAGATATCTCTGCTGGTGTATTAATATTGTCATCAAACGTCCCAGCAACAGTAACAGTCTGACTTATGCCTGCAGCATTTATAGCTTTATTAATTGCATTTTCTATACCTATCTTTTTAGTTCCATCATCTTCATCAAAGTCACCACTAACTTTGATGATATTTCCTTCTATTTTTGCCGTAGTGGAAGTATTATTAGAATGAACAACTTCAATCTTATAATTATTTAATCCTGCCCCTGCAGTAAAATTAAACATAAATCCTTTTGTTCCAGCTTCAGCAGGAGCTTTTGCTGTTGCCTCACTGTTTGCTTTATCATTACTTAAGGAATAACCTAAAACTCTATAACCGTCAGATGTCAACAGATTGCCTTCAGCATCTAATGTAAATGCCCCATCTCTGGTGTACATTAATCCTGCTCCAGAGGTCTGAAGGCTTTCTGTTAGAATATTATGAGTACCTGGCTCATGATTAACCACAAGAGCATTATCTTCATATATACCGTTTCCCTTGGCCACCATGAAATAACCGTTACCATCAATTCCTACATCAAGGCTTCTTGAAGTAGGCTGCATTGCTCCTTGGGTCATAATTGTATCTATAGCACCCAGTTGAACTCCAAGACCTACCTGCTTAGCATTAGTTCCTCCTGCATTTTGGGATGGAGCTAAGGCGTTGGTGGAGCTTTGATATAGCGCATCCTTAAAAGTGGTTCTTGATGCTTTAAAAGCAGTAGTACCAACATTAGATATATTATTACCAATTACATCAAGCTTCGTTTGATTCGCCTTCATACCTGTAATTCCAGCATACATTGATCTTATCATTTTTAATGACCTCCTATTTTGTACAATTGTTCGCATCAATCGATCTGCGAACCTCGGCCCCCGTAAGGTCCAGCCTATAGCATTACCATGCTATCAATATTAGTAAATACATTATCCTTTGCTCTTTCTTTTTCCACAGCGGTTATTAAAGTTTTATTTTCACAGCTAGCAATGAAAGCAATATCCTTATATAATATAAGGGCATTTTTACTTCCCTTACTCCTAGCTTTTTCTATACCATAACCAATGCTTTTTAAGTCTTTCTGCGAAAGCTCTAATTCTTTTACTCTTTCCTTTGCATGGGCAGAAATCTTATAACTCAAATCACTATAGATTTCCTTATCAAGTACTTCTTTAAAAGATTCATTATAATTGATTGTATTACTCTTTCTGTTTAAGCTTTGGTTATTTACAGGGGTTATAATCCCTTCGATAGGCTGTGGCCTACCATTTACTATTCTGTAGCTCATAGGTTACACCTGAGATTTTTCATAAATTCTTGTTATTTCATCTAAATAAAAGTTCCTTGTTTCACCTGTAGCTTCTAATCTAACCTTCAGTGATATAATTCCGTTAGATTGTCCTACTTCTAAAACCTTGCCTTCATATTCCTTTTCTTCATTGTTTTCTTTTACATTCATTTGAACATCCTTGCCAATTAATAGAGAAGAAGTGAGGAGTGAAGTGTATCTTTCAAGATTATCCATAGTATAATTTGGCACATCTATCACAGAAACCACATGGCTAGCATCAAAATTTTTATATATATTCTTTCCATTTTCGTTCACTGTAAGAGTTATGTAAGTATCTGAACCTTGATTAGTTACCGCTTGTACAACACCCGTGTAATTGTTTCCTTGAGGATCATAATCTGATACGGTAACACCCTTCCCAATTAAACTGCTGTTAGCATTAAAAGCCATTGTAGTATTCAAATTAGTCAGCTGCTCCATAGTTACCATCTGTGCCATCTGTGTCACATATGCCGTTGAATCTGCAGCATTTGTTGGATCCTGATTAGTTAATTCAGCAGCAAGTATTTTTAAAAAGCTATTCTTATCCATATCGCTTCCAGCAGATTTTATAGGCGTTCCCCTATTGGTCGCTGTATTTTGCACATAAGAAACAGAATTTATATTACTCATAAGAAATCTCCTTAAACTAAACTATTTATTGTTCCTTCTATGGGTATATCCGAAGGATTAATTACCTCCTCATCCCTTTTAGATAAGGATTCATTTGCGAACGAGGAATGTTTGTTAGTATTTCTATCATTACCTCCATAATCATTGCTTCTACTTTCTTCTGAGTAATAGAAGCCCTCCTCTGAAAATAAGCTAATCTCCACCTCCTGGACTTTTATCTCTCCAGCTTTCAAGGTACTGTTTAACTCTCCAATATTGTTAATGAGTAATTTATAGGTTTCTTCAGAGCTAACCCTAACCTTGGCTTTAAGACTATTCTCCTCTAAGGTAAGTCTTACAATAATAGTGCCTAGTTCTTCAGGATTAATTTTTACATTAATTTCCTGAATATTACCCTTAGAAGCATAATTTATAACTTTTATTAAATCTTCCTGTAGGGTCTTACCATTAATGACTGGTGCTTCTATCAAGGATGAATAATTACTTTCAATAGGTGCTCTCTGAATCACCCCAAAATAATTACCCTTGGCATTATCGTTCTCAAGAAGTAAGCTTTTAAGGAAGGTGACATCTTTGGAGGTATAATTTTCTTCACCCATATCACTTAAAGTCTTAATTTCAGCTGTAGTAAAACTTAACTCTTCATCTCTGCTGTACTTCTGATTGCTAAACAATTTTTCTTTATTCCACTGACTCTCTAATCCTTGTTGTTCCTCAGTGTTTTTTAAAACCTTATTAAGAATCCCTGATATTTCTGAGGCGCTTATTGAAGTATTTCTTTTCTCATCAGTATAGCTGGATAGTATATCTCCTGTAGGGTAATCACTTAATGCCTCAACCTCATCAGAACTGGTTAGCTTCTTTATTAGTTCCATAAATCCCTCCTTATGAGAGGTTTCCTCCAGTTGTGCCAAAAGTTCTTCGATTTCATAATTTCCACTCTTTATTAAACTATCTAACTTAGAGACTTCCTGAAAAATCGTCTCTGGGATAATTTCTTTAACCTTTTCAAATTCACTACCAAAGATGTTTCTAACCAGGAAAAAATTCAAAGCATTAGCTAGATCTCCCATATAAGAATTATCCACATTTCCAGCCTGGCTTTCATCCTCTGACAGGTCACCAGCTAAACTACTTCCTGAGAGCTCCACTGAAGTATCTTTTTTTCTCTCTAAAGTCTTAAAGCACTCTTCTCCATTACTGTTTTTAAGATAATTCACCATGTCAGCAAAGGATGACTCAGCTTCTTTACCTTCTCCTTTTCTAATCTTGCTATTGCCTAAATTCACTTCTTTAATTTCATTACTTATGGAATTTATTACTGTTATTTTTCTCACCTCCTTTCAGCAACCTGCTTAATATATCCATAAAGAGCAAATTCATCGTTCATTTTTTGCTCTTTTTGGTTCTCTTCAAAACGGTATTCATGATATTTTTTCTCTTTCAGTATCTCTATTGTCTTTCTTTCTATCTGTCTATCCATTAAATCTTCTCTACATTCCTCTAATACTTTTTCTTTAACTTCTATTTCTATTTCTGCTTCCTCTATGTATTTTGATAAAGCCGACAGATAATTTCTCTTAATTTTTTTATGTATTATTGTTTCTTCATAGTCCTCTATACTATATTTATTGTAGTTATCTTGTAGAGTATACAGGTGCTCTTCTGCAAGAAACCTGTCTCTCTGAGCTTTTTGAAAGCTTACCTTGCTAGTTTCCTCCTGTTGCACTCTTATATCTAAAAGCTTTTGCAGTTTGAAATTAAAATGGCTTTCCATAGTCACCTCTAATTAAATATTTCTTTCATGGAATTAATGGTCTCTTCAAAGGTCGCTTTTTCATAAACACCCTGTTTCAAAAAACTGTTTATTATTTCATTAAGCTCAATTGCCTTATCCACTTTTTTATTGGTCCCCCTAGTGTAGGCTCCAATATTTATTAAATCCTCAGAATTTTTATAGGTAGCCAGTAAATCTCTAATAGCAGAGGCCATATCTTTATGTTCTTCCCCTACTATCTCAGACATAACCCTGCTGACGCTATCTAAAACATCGATGGCTGGATAGTGATTTTTATGGGCTAGGTGCCTGGACAAAACAATGTGCCCATCAAGAATCCCTCTTACTGCATCAGCTATAGGCTCATTAAAATCATCTCCATCTACTAATACTGTATAAAAGGCTGTTATAGAGCCCTTATCTGACATACCTGACCTTTCCATTAATCTAGGCAGCATTGCAAAAACTGAAGGTGTATAGCCTTTTGTTGCAGGCGGCTCTCCTATGGCAAGTCCTACTTCTCTTTGAGCCATGGCAAATCGTGTTACTGAATCCATCATCAGAATCACTTTCTTACCTTTATCTCTGAAGTATTCTGCAATTGCTGTAGCTGTTAAGGCTCCTTTGATTCTTATCAGTGCGGGTTTATCGGAGGTGGCGCAAACAATAACAGATTTCTTCATTCCTTCCTCACCTAAATCCCTCTCTATAAAATCTAGAACTTCCCTACCTCTTTCACCAATTAGAGCAATCACATTAACATCAGCTTTTCCTTCTCTAGCTATCATACCTAAAGTAGTGCTTTTTCCAACTCCGCTCCCTGCAAATATACCAACTCTTTGTCCCTCACCACAGGTTAATAATCCATCTATTGCCCGAACTCCCGTGGGCAACGGATCTCTAATTCGCCTTCTTCTTAATGGATCTGGTGGAGATGAATCTAAAGGATAAGTTTCTAAGAGCTGTAATTTTTCTCCCTCCAAGGGAGCTCCAATACCATCTAATATCCTTCCCATGAGCTCATCTCCACAACTAACATTTAATGGTGAACCCGTGGGCACTACTCTACACCCTGGTGCAATTCCAATTAACTCACCTAGCGGCATAAGAATTATCACTTCTTCTCTAAAACCTACAACCTCACAATTAATAGGGTCATTATCTTCGTTATAAATAATGCATAGCTCTCCAACGAAAGCCCTTATACCTTCTACCTCAATAGTTAATCCTATTACCTTTGTTACTACGCCTTCATAAAAGAATGGAGATAGTTTCTTCGCTTTCTCTTCAATGAGTTTAAAATCAATCTTCATTGCCTCACCTATTAAAATGCTTCATGAATTTTTTCAGTAATCATTTTTATACCTGTTTTAATTTTCCCTTTATCAGTTATTATCTCTACATTACCTATCTCTAAGGAATTGTCTGGAATAACAAACACCTCTGTTTTTAGTGTAATCTGTTTATTTTCTCTAACTTCTTCCTCCAAGGCATCACAGTGAAAGGAGTTTGCTTTTATTATTAATGTTTTAATGGTTTTAGATGACTCTATGGCTTCTTTTATTAGGTTGTTCAAGCCATCCTTCTCCATAAGCCTTTCCCTCATTAGATGCTGAGCAATTTCCAAAGATAAATTTAATATTTCTTTTTCTTTACTCCTTAAGTACTCTTCATAAACTGACTTAGCTGTTATCAGTAAATTTTCGCCCTCTGTTATTATTTCCTCAGCTTTTTTATTAGCTTTTTCTATATTTCCTTCATAGGCTTCCTTATAACCATCCTCATAGCCATTTTTCTCGCCTTCTTCATAGCCTTTCCCATAAGCATTTTTTTTAATTTCCTCTGCCTCAGAATAAGCGTTTCTTATAATTTCCTCGCTTCTCTCTCTTGCTTCTTTAAGGATAGCCTCCCTGATCCTATGAAGGTTTTCATCTTCAAAAGGATTCAAGGGCTCTTCTTTTACTTTTTTATTTAAGTTTTTAGCCTCCTGCAGAGTTTCTATTACTCTACTTCCATCTTTTACAGATATATTTGATTTAATTACAGAGTTGTTATAAGATAATGGCATTTTGTCCACCTCTTGCTATAACTATCTCTCCAGTATCATCTAACCTCCTGATAATTGATACTATCTTTTGTTGTGTCTTCTCAACATCGATTAGTCTAACTGGCCCTAAGAATTCCATATCTTCCTTAAGAGCGGCAGAGGCACGCTTTGATTGATTTCTAAATATTGCATCGAGAACTTCCTCTGATGCTCCCTTAAGAGCAAGTACTAGATCCTTAGCGTCAACTTCTCTCAGTATTCTCTGTATGGAAACATCGTCTAGAGTAACAATATCCTCGAAGATAAACATACTGCTCTTAATTTTTTCTGCCAGCTCTGCATCCTCTCTTTCAAGACCTTCAGTTATATTTTTTTCTGTTTGTCTATCAACTTCATTTAAAATCCCCACCAATGATTCCACACCACCTAAAATTGAGTTCTCCAATCTGACTACAGAAGAAAGCTTTGATTCTAATACTTTTTCTATTTCTTTAATCACCATGGGAGATGTGTTGTTCATCGTAGCAATTCTATAAGCTACATCGCTTTGCACTTCTTCTGATAGAGAAGACATCACCTGGGCAGCCTTATCCTTCTGAAGATAGCATAGTATTAGAGCTATAGTTTGTGGATGCTCATTTGAAATAACATTCAAAAGCTGGACTGGATCTGCTTTTCTAGCAATGGCAAAAGGTCTATATTGCTGAGTTGCTTCAGAAACCTTGTTTAATATCTCTTGAGCCTTCTGTGAACCTAAAGCTTTTGATAAAAGATTTCGAGCATATTCAATACCACCCTCTATAAGAAAATCCTTAGCCTTATTCATTTCTAAAAATTCCTTAAGAATTTCCGACCTTTCCGCCGAGGAAACAGCTGTTATATTAGCTATCTCATAAGTGATTTTTTGAATATCGTTGTCAGGAAGTTTTTTAATGATACCCGATGCTACATCAGGGCCAAGGGTTATAAATAGAATTGCTGCTTTCTGAACCCCGGACAATCTATTTTCTCTTGGCATCTTCATCACCTCTCATCTTCTGTTAGCCATGCTTTAATGATATCTGCCACTTGTTCAGGCTTCTCATGAGCGTAGCTTTTAATCTCTTTTTCTATGTATAACTTTTCATTTTCTTCTTCGAAGGCTATTGGCTCAAAGCTTTCAACAGGCTTAGGAGTAATCTCTTCACCTACAACAGTGTTTAAGTTTGAACCTAAGATAAGCTCCTCATCTTCTTTTCTTCTTAAATTTCTCATAATGATAACTATTATTGAAATTATTGCTATAACGCCAATCATTCCTAATACAGCCATAGAGTACAGCCGTATTTTTTTCTCCTTCGCCTCCTGTGCCTCAATTGCAGCGATTTGCTTATCTAAGGCATCCTGCGCAGCTGTATCGAAATTCATAGATACCACTGATATTTCATCTCCACGTTCCTCGTTTATTCCTAAGGATCCTTTAATAACTTCTTTCAGATCTTCTAAGGTTCCTGCGTCTTTATTCCCATTGACAATAATAGATGCTGTAAGTCTTTTCACTTCTCCAGGAGCAGTGATAGTTACTGTTTCTAATGAACCTACCTCATAATTTATTGTCCCTTCCTCACTTATAATGCCGTTATCTTCCATGTCTCCAATGGTATTGCTCATTTCGTTATCTACAGGACTGCTGCCTAGGTTACCCTGTGAATCACCATCCCTATCCCTTTTATAGGTCTCAGAAACTATAACCTTATCAGGGCTGTAAATTATCTGAGTACTTTCTTTAGAATCAAAATCTAAATCTGCAGCAACGGTTACCGTAGCGTTACCCTTGCCCAATACCACAGACAGATGCTCTAATATCTTATTTTCCAGCTCTCTCTCAAAATCTTTTTCTATGGTTTTTAAGTTCTCCACGGTACCAGAAGCCTGTACTTCTTTTCCATCCTCATCAAATAAATCTTTAGAAAGAAGATTCATTCTTTCATCAATAACCTGTATATTTTGAACAGGAATATTATCAGTTCCCCCAGATACTAAAGCAATAATCGCCTTCACCTGTTCTGATTCTAATTTTTTCCCTTCTTTAATATCCAGATATATAGCAGCGCTACCAGGTGTATCCTTATCTATAAATACTGATTTCTCAGCCATGGTTATATGTACTCTTGCACTATCAATTTGAGGAAAGCTCTTAATGGTTCTTTCCATTTCACCTTGAAGCATTCTGAGCTTCTTAATTTCAAATTCTTCTTTGGTCATTCCAAAGGAGTTTCCTTCGTCCATCAATTCAAAGCCAGTACTGCCTAAGGTTAAGCTAGATGCAAGTTCTAGCCTAAGCTTATCTACCATTTCCTCAGGAACATGAATTGAATTCCCCTGGATTTTATAATCGATCCCTTTTTCTTCTAAGGTTGACACAACGGTCTGTGCATCGCCATTTTCAAGCTCCGAAAAGAGTAGGCCATATTTATCTTTAAAGCTCATAAAAATTATTAATATAATTGCTAACAAAACTGCTGTAGATGAAGTAATAATAGCTATCCGAGCTTTTTTACTTTTATTATTAAAATTTTCCCACAACTTTTTGAAGCCGTCAGTGAATATGTTCATTTTCTGCCCCCTTATAATCATCCTATAGCTGCAGTCTGTTTATCTCCTGATATGCTTCAACCATCTTATTTCGTATCTCTATAGCTAGCTGTAAGGACAACTGCGCTTCTTCCGTGTTAAGAAGTACCTGATGAATATCTATATCTTCTCCCTTTATAAGTGCTTCTGTGCTTTCTTCAGCTTTCATCTGAAGCTTGTTAACACCATCTAACTTTTCCTGAAGATAACCACTAAAGGATAATTCATCCTCTACTTTATTTTTCTTCCCCATAGGATTACTCTGAAATAATATATCTTCTGCAAATCCCGTAATCTTCACAAAAATCCCCTCCTTTTATTTTCCTATTTCTAAGGCTTTTAAAAACATGTTTTTCTGTGCATCTAAAGAATCAACATTAGCTTCATAAGACCTAGAAGCGGCCATCATATCTGCCATTTCATTTAAGATATTAACATTTGGCATAGTTATATAACCATCACCATCTGCATCAGGATGAGAAGGATCATAAACCCTCTTCAACTGGCTTTCATCATCCTTGATTTCAACGGCCTTAACACCTCTCATTCCAAGCTCCTTTTGATAATTCTCCTGAAAAACTGCAATCTTTCTAACGTATGGTCCTCCTTCAGCTGTCCTAGTAGTTTCTGCATTTGCTATATTACTTGATATAGTATCCATTCTCAGTCTTTCTGCTGACAGCCCACTGGCTGCTATCCTCATTCCGCTAAAGCCACTCATACTACTTACCTCCTGTAATGACATATCTAGTGCTTGTTAATCTACTGTTTGCCTCTGTTATCAGAGCATTATACATCAGTGAATTAGCAGCTTGATTAACCTTTTCTAAATCCAAATCTACATTATTACCATCTTCTCTCATGCTTGTACTATTATCCTGAACAATCTTAATATCTCCCTGCTGAGCTACTCCATCTGAATAGTGCTTTATTTTAGTACTTTTCATGGATATCTTCTTTTCATTGGCTAAGCTATCCTCAAAGGAAACAGCATATTTTTTGTAGTTTGGAGTATTAATATTTGATAAATTTTGAGCGATAACCTCCCCCCTTAGGCTAGACGCGTCCAAAGCCTTTTTTAATAGATCATAATTAGCAGATACGGATATACTTCCAACAGGCATGACAAACCTCCTAAAATTTATATACTTTGTTATTTAATTAACTTGTAAAATAATTATAATTGATAATATTTAATGTATTATATTAATTTATTTTGTATTATAATTTGAATCTATTTCCATTATAAAGTAGAATTAACTATATATCTACAACTTATTTACATTTTAGTAACTTATTTCTTTTATTTGCTACTATTACTCCTTTATTGTTATATAGAACAAATTGTGTACACAATTCTCTTTCAAATATTAACATTTTTTATATAATGATACTTTTGTATTAATATTTTGTTACTTTTCCATTTAAATATATAATACAATACTTTAATCAAAATTTAAATAGTTTTCAATAAATTATTATAATTATTTTCTTTAATTACTATATTTGTTAATTACATAGGGCAAAGGTATAAATTTCATCTTCTTTTCTACTAATATTCACCTTTCTATTAATGAAATAATATATGTTTAGCAATTTGATATTAAAACAACAATGTTATGGATAATTTACATATAATTATTTATAAAAAAAAGAGCCATTATGGCTCTTATAATCTAGCTTTTCTATCTATTTAACATTTTCAAGTATTCTAAGAATGTCCTGGGGAAACCTATTAGACTGTGCGAGTAATGCAGTTGATGCATTAATCAGTATATCCTCTTTAGAATATGTAAGGATTTCTTCTGCAACATCAGAGTCTCTTATTCTGCTTTCTGCTCCTTGATTCAAAATATTGAATTCGGAAAGATTTTCAGCTATACGTTCTGTTTTTCCCATAATAGCACCATACTTACTTCTTATGGAAGTTACCATCTTTGAAATATCTTCTATTATTTCTAAAGAATTACTTATATTATCTTCTTTAGTTACATCTACACCTTTTGATAGATCTCCCTTTGAGGTCTTTAGCATTTCTAGAGATAAATTATATAAGGGAATATGAATCACATCTCCTACATTAGCTCCTGAGGTATTAATAAGCTGTTTAGGATTATTATTATCTTTAATACCCTCTGCTTTTAAAAGCTTAACTCCATTAAATTCTGCATTATTAGCTACTGTATCTATATGATTTTTTATCTCATCTATTTCTTTTTGAATAATTTCCCTATCGGATAAGGACATGGTTCCCCCAGCTTGAATAGTAAGCTCCTTCATCCTCGTAAGGGATGAATTAATGTTCTCCATGGCACTATCTGCAGTTTGTAGCATAGCATTACTATCCTGTAAGTTTTTGCTGCTAACGTCAAGTCCTCTAATCTGTAACCTTAAAAGCTCGCTTTTGGCCAGGCCATGAGGATTGTCCTTTGAACTCATTATCTTCTCTCCAGAGCTTATTCTTTTCAGAGCATTGCTCTGTCTCACAAGAGTTTTACTATAATTTTTATAAATACTAAGGGACATTAGGTTTGCATTTAGTTTCATATTAATCTCTCCATCATCATATTACTAGAGACTGAATTGAGAAGCTAGATAGCTGCTTTGGGAATTTAGGCTATTAAGGTTTGTTTCCAAAATTGAAAACTTTTTATATAAAGACTCACGCTTCTCCTCTAGGTTTCTCAATAAATTCTGAATCATTGTATTTTTATCTGTAATTTTCTTTGAAATAGTATTCTCAGAAACCCAACGGGTATTTTCATAACCAGCCTTTTCTATTAAAGACCCATTATAGCCTACAGCCTTGTCAATTATATCTTTAAATTTTGTAAATATACCTTTTTTCGAATTAGTATCACCAGAAGAGGTGAATAGCTTCTGAACCGCTTCACTATTATTTTCTATTGCAGACTTAAATTTAGCTTCGTCGATTTGTAGCTTTCCTCCATCATTATAATTAGCAGTGGTGCTTATTCCTATATCTGTCAGACTAAGCCCTGCACCTTCAACAGTTTCATAAAGTGTACTTCTGAGAGCTGTCAAAATAGAGGAAATGCTATTATCTCTGCTTAATATTCCCTGCTTAGCTTTAGCCTCCCACTTTTTTATCTCATCCTCTTTCATTTCTTCTTTTTGTGAATCTGTTAATGGGTTATAATTATAATCTTTTTTTTCTGTTATCTTACTATTTAATTTTTCTACAATGGAATTATAAGAATCGATAAAACCTTTGAACTTGTTATAGCTATCTTCGCTATTCTTTACAACATTAAAGTCTACTGTTTTGTCTGCTTCGGTTAATTTGTAGAGAACATTGTCTATGGTAAAAGAGTTACTGCTACTTCTATATTCCACTCTGCCTTCACCATTTCCCGGAGGTGTTATAAATACAAGTGCATCTTTACCTGGATAATCCACCTCTACTCTCTCAGAATCTGGTAATAAATTATTTGTAACTTTTAATATTTGAGTTTCTCCAGTTACTTTACCTTCTATGGTCAATTTCCCTGTGAGCTCACTAAAATTAATATCTACAAATGAGGATAGACTCTTGCTTCCGTCAATATTCTTAGCATTCTTAAGCTTATCTATCAGGTCACCTATTGTAATGTCACTCTCTGCCTCCACAGTAAAGGTTTCTCCACCAATTTCAAGCTTATAGTTACCAGGTCCTAACCCAGCATCTGCTAAGGTAGTATTTTTTTTGGCACCTGTACTAGCGGATATCTGCCATTTAGGTGCCTCTGCAAGGCTCTCTATCTCTACAGAGTATTTACCCGTTACTGCTCCAGGAAAAGTGGTAATTTCTAGTCCTGTTCCTGATAATTCGCTTTTAGTGCTAACATAATTGGAAGAACTGAGCATGTTACTACTGTTAGCTATATCAAAATATTCATAGAACTTCTTAAGGTCCTTAATAATATCAACATAAGCTTCCTGCTGCCATTCTAAGGTTTGCTTTGCTTGCTTTGCCTTATCAACCCTAGCTTGATCATTGCTCAGCATACTTTCTACTAAACCATCAATGTCAAGTCCAGATGCAAGACCAGTTATTCTCCCATAATCTGCAGAGGAACTACTTGAACTGCTTATATTCATGTACTCATCACACCCTTAAATTTTTTTATCAATTATATTTAATGGCTCCCTTGAAGTAAATAAATAAACATTATTAGCCGCCATTTTATTTTTGCTTTCTTGCAATTGTATGTATATTTCTTGCTTTTTATTTATATATATATCCTGAAGCTCATTTTCCAGCTCCAAAAGCTGCAGATCTGTGATTTGCTCTTTCATTAAGCTGCTATCTATATCTTCTTTGGAAATTGAATCAATAATCTCCTGTCGCTTTTCTAAAAACACTGGAACTAAGTGAATTTTATCTTCCTTAAGAGAAGTTATTAACTCCAGAGTAACTTTTTTAAATTCATTAAGCTCTTCTATTACACTAATCATCATTAACGACTCCCAATAGAAGCTTTATATGCTGCATGCCAGGTGTTTCTTATCTCTTCTATCAGCGGCATAATATCGTCAATAACATCAATATTCTTCTTTAGGTTTGCTTCCACAAGCTTTTCTTTTATAAAAGCATATACCTTATATAGGTTGTCCGCCCATTGATTATTACTTGTATCAAGACTTATCATTAGCTCACTAAAAATATCCTGACATTTTATCAAGGCAATGTGAGCCTTTCCCATATCCTTATTAATAATAGCATCCTTACCCTGCTTTACATATCTTACAGCTCCATCTACGAGCATCAATAGAAGCTGCTCCTTTGAAGCATAATTTATACTGTTATTTTTATAAGCATTGTAGGCAACAGCGCTGTTATTCATTATAACCCTCCAAATAAAATAAATTAGGTTTATACCTTTTCATCCACTAAGATACCAACAAGTTCACACATTTTTGAGACTAGGTCTAAAATCTTTTTTGGTGGTATTTCTAATAATATCTCATGAGTATCCTTATGGACAATCCGTATCATAATGTGCTTTAACTTATCGTGCATTTCATATTCTGCATAGGTATTATTATCATCTAAAAAGGTATTAATCTTCTCCAATGCTTTATCCAGGGTGTCCTTAGAAATATACTCATTAGCTGATATTCCTGCTTTATCTTGCTCTTTATTTCCTTGATATTTTTCATTAGGTAAAATCGCTGGTAAAAAGCTGCCTTTATTATCGATAGTAATACTCATAATTATTACCTCTCTATTTTTTTCTTATATCTTTTATAACCTTAAGGTCATAGTTTGCTGCTATTTGATTTTCTTCCTCTACAGCCTTATATAGTTCTTTTCTCAAAATAGTTACCTCTTTTGGTGCATTTATAGATATCTTAACTCCCCCGTCTTCAACCTTTATCACGGTTATTTCAATATCATCACCAATTAATATAGATTCACCCTTCTTTCTAGTTATTACCAGCATATATTCACTCTCCTATTAATGGATGTTTTATCAAATATTCATCATTATCTAAGATAATCTGCATAGCGTACCCATTTTTAACATTTATTATTACTGGCGCTTTAAGATTATAGGTGATGTCTTTAACATCCTTTGATAGTGTCACTATGGAAATAACCTTTACCTCCAGAGGATCAATAATTCCTAATATGCTTAATATCTCGTCCCTTAATTTAAACTCATAGTCTGGTTTAAATATAAAAGGTGATACAGTTACAAGGCCTATTTCTTCATCTTCCTCCGATTGAAGGAGTAAAAAGTCCGGATTATTCTCTATTGGAAATAGACTAAATTTTTTTAGAGTCTCAAAGCCTGGAAGTGGTTTTACAAAGGTTAAGCTTAGTCTATCAGGTTGCATATTATTCCTCCTTATAATTCTATAAATAATCTATTAGAGTATTCAAAAGTATTTTGGAGCTAACTTGTAATGCTGACATATATACTGTTTGAGCAGTGCTATATTCCATATATTTTTCTGTAATGTCAATATCCTCATTACTTGATAAAAGCTCTTTAAGAGTAAAATTTTCATCTTCATT
The DNA here is from genome assembly GCF_049943125.1 of Alloiococcus sp. CFN-8. Taxonomy (GTDB): domain Bacteria; phylum Bacillota; class Clostridia; order Clostridiales; family Clostridiaceae; genus JAEXZL01. The sequence continues at coordinate 3,303,211 of NZ_CP188040.1, read as the reverse complement.
TCTTTCTTTCGCAGAAGTCATACGGTTTTGTTTAGCTCCTACTTCTGCTCTTATCTTTAAGATATTGTCCATTGCAAGAGTAATATTTTCTAAATCATCATTTATAAGCTTTTGAACATCCTCAGTCTTATCTGATTTCAGATGGGATAATATATCGTCAAATACCTTTTGAAGCTGTACTGGCTGCTTCTGCCCATCCTTATTCCCTGTAAATTCTAATATTTCTACTGCAGTTACATTGTATTCTATTCTCACTCCCTGGGAAACTTCAACGGAAAGCCCCTGCTTTAACATATTAAGTTCCTCTGCAGGAATATTATCACTACCATTGCGGGCGGCAAAGTGGATTTCATTCTTCCCACCGCTTTCTCCAACCCCTACTGGTTTACTTGTCCCTCTAGTTCCTCCAAAGACATATTTACCTTCATAGCTAGTATTTAATATTTGAGCCATCTCACTGACATTTTCATTAATTTCATCATATATAGCAGCTCTCTCGTCACTACCATAGGCAGCATTTCCAGATGATAAGATAAGCTCCCTTACCCTCTGAAGTAAATCTCCTGCTTGCTTTAAAGCTGTATCTGTTGTATCTAACCAATTTATAGTATCCTTAATATTTTCATTGTATTGTTTATTTGCTGTTATTTCCTGATTTATCCCCATGGATTTCACTACCTTATAGGGATTGTCAGAAGGTTTTCGAATCTCCTTGCCAGAGCTAAGCTGACCCTGTAGTGAGCTCATATTTCTCAAATTTCCCTGCATATCTCTTAGATAATTATCTGATAGCATTTTATTTGTTATTCTCATAATAGCACCTCTTATTACCTTCCATTATATAAGTCCATTAATAATAACATCTAACAGCTCTGTTATTGTAGCTAGGACCTTTGCATTTGCTTGATATGCGTGCTGATATTGCACTAAATTAGCCATTTCTTCATCTAATGAAACACCTGAAATACTATTTCTTAAAGCAGTCAAGGAATCTAACAAAGCATTTTCATTATTCACTATTCTCTGAGCCTGTTGACTTTGTATACCTAATCTGTCTATAGTATCTTGATAATAGCTATTTAAAGTCATTCCATTGATGTTACTTTCAATCACCATGCCATTATCTTTTAATTCTGCTCCTTTAGAAGGGTCGAAGAAATCCTTTCGGTTTTTTATGGTTTCTGAAACCCCTTGCACCCTAATAAGGGTATTTGCCAGTGTAGCTATGGCTAGAGCTCTAGAGCCATCTGTCTCACCATCTATATTATTATCCTTAGTATGATCAAATAGGTGATCATTTGTCTTGGTCTTTATTTTCATTACATCTTCAAGTATCTCTTTATTTATTGTAATGTTTTCTGCAGTTATGGTGTTTTCACCCTCCCAAGGACGTGCTGAATTCGTCAAAGAACCATTAACAAAAAACGGTAAAGCATCTTTCTCTCCATCGACTTTACCACTATGAATACCATTAACGGCATAAGCTAAGGTCTGAGCTAATTTATCCAGCTGTGTACGATAATCCTGTATATCCTTTTGAATTGTTATATTACCATTTAACTCACCAGAGCTTGGAGCAAACAGCTGAAGCTCAGAAAACTCTATACTGCCATTATTAGCTATCTTAGTACCATCAGCCTTTACTGCAGTTCCATCGACACTAGCCCACAAAACTCTACCTTCATTTAACTGCTCAAACTCCTTTTCAGAAATACCAGAGACCTTAATTGTATTTTTATTGTTTTCACTTAGCATATCTCCAAGCTTATAATAGCTTATGGTATAAGTGAAGTCATTAGGGGCCTCTGAGTCCTTCACTATAGAACTGATATATGAAAACCTAAAATTTGTATCCTTTTCTGTTGTAGTTACTAAGTCTGACTCCAGCATATTGGTTTTATCCCCTGGAGTAACGGTAACACCTCCTAGAGAGTTCTTTTCAACATTAATATTCATGAGGCTGCTAAGGCTATCCAGGAGATTGTCTCTTTTATCCATGAGATCATTAGCATTGCTCCCCATTACTTCCACTGACCTTATCTGTTTATTTAAATCATTTATTTGATTTAAAACAGAATTTATATTGATTACATCGCTTTTTATAAGGGTTCTTGCATTATCCTCTAATTCCTTAAGCTTTTTAGCTGTATCATTCAGAGTATCAGTGAGCGTCTTTGTCTGCTGAGCAACTATTGTTCTTGCATTAGAGCTGGAAGCATCCTTAGATAGCTTCTGCCAGGAATCAAAAAATTCTCCCATTAAGGTTGAAATCCCCGTATCTGAAGGTTCATTAAAAATACCTTCTACTTGTGTTAAGAAGTTACTCTTAGATGCATAAGCACTTAAGGTACTGCTTTCATTTCTGATTTGATAGTCAGTAAAGCTATCTCTTATTCTTTCTATAGTTGCCACCTGGACACCTGTTCCTAGCTGATCACCTTGAAAGCTTAGATTATTTATCGTTTGTGGTTTTGAAGCCTCCATTCTTGCCCTTTGTCTACTATAGCCTACGGAGTTAGCATTTGATATATTATGAGATGTTACATCTAATGCTGTCTGCTGTGCATTTAATCCACTTCTAGATATATTAAAGGTGGAAAATAATCCTGCCATTTTAACACTCCTATCTCCTGAAATTTCCTCTAGCGTCATAGGTACTAACACTTCTATTAGGATTTATTAAAGTAAGGATTTTATTAGTAAAATTTAATCTCTGCTTAAGAACCTGCTCATTAGCTTCCTTTTGAGTCTGGAGCTCATAAATTAAAGCTTTTATATCCTTATATTGCTTATCTATTTCAATATTCTCCTTTAGTACTCCTTGCAGATTAATATTATTTTCTTTTTGATACTCTCTTCTTACAAGCTCCTTCTTAGCAATTAACTTATTTGCATTATTTATGTTTTCAGTAATCATATCTAGCGGAATGGATTCACCACTTAATAAAATAAAATATTGGTCTTTTAGTAATAATAAAAGCTCCATTAGAGCCTTATATTCCTCTTCCATTAATTCTTTTAATCTTATCATTTTTATTTAAACTCTCTCCCTTTAATAGCATCTAATATACCTTGAGCTGTAAGTTTTGCATCTATATTATATGTTCCTTTTGATATTTCTTCTTTTATTCTTGCAACTCTTATATCATTATTCACATTAAAGTCTTGCATATCTATTGAACTTAAACTTCTTCCAATGGAAGAAAGCTCTATAGTATCCTGCTTAACTTCCGAGGCTACATTCTCTTGTTTTTTCTGTACATTAGAATAAAGGCTTATGATATTATTAGAACCAATACCTTTTATATTCATCTATTTATACCTCCATAGATATCTTCTTAATTAATTATCGACAATAATTCTATTTAGTTTATATGTAAAATCATTGGTTTTCCGTGTATTTATTTCTATTTATCACTATATTAAGTTTAAAGAAATTTAATTTAAAAGGAATAAAGAGACAAATTGTCTCCTTATTCCTTTAAGGTCCTTACTCTATCAGCGCCGCTTACAATACTGGTTATCCTTACTCCAAAATTCTCATCAACCACAACAACCTCACCTAGTGCAACCTTTTTACCATTAACTAGTATCTCCACTGGTTCCTCAGCTAATTTATCTAACTCTACTAATGAACCTACCCCAAGATTTAATATCTCACGGATAGATTTTTTAGTTTTACCTAAAACTACTGATATTTCTAGAGGTACATCTAAAATTAGCTCTATATTTTTATTTGAAGGATATGATACCTCTTCTTTTAAGGGAGTAAATTCAGCTTTCATAATTTTCACTTTTTCCTCCTCTACTATTATTTCCTTCTCTTCCTTATAATCTGTTACTTCTATAGGCTTAGTATTTATTACTGAATCCATCTCTACGGGAGGCTTTGATTCAGAACCTTCTGTTCCCATCATTATAGATATAATTTTCCTGGCAGTGGAAACAGGAAGTATCTGCATTATGTTACTATCTACTAGACTGCCAATAGTCATCCTAAAGCTAACTTTAATAATAGGCTCATCCTCTGTTATTTCTTTAGAAAAGCATTCTTGCTTATTATACCAGATGGTAGAGGTTGGAGGAGATATATTAATCCCCCTTGATAACATTGTTGCCATGGAGGTAGCTGAGGAACCAATCATTTGATTCATCGCTTCCTGAACAGCGCTCACCTCCAGCTCAGAAAGGTTATCACTTGAAACCTCACCATCCCCGCCCATCATTAGATTAGCTATTACAGAAGCATCCGTTGTCTTCATCACTAGTATATTTCTACCGGATATACCGCTGGTATACTCTACCTCTAGCACTATATTAGGCACCTTAAAACTCTTTCTAAGCTCTCTTATACAGGTAACCTCTACAACTGGGGTAGTTATGCTAACAGAATTATTAATAATCTGAGATAGAGCTGTTGCTGCTGATCCCATAGATATATTTCCTATTTCACCTAACAGATCACTTTCCATGTCCGTAAGCCTTTCATCTATTTCAGCATTTTCTTCTTTAATCGACCCATGGGAAGCTCCGCTTAGGAGAGCGTCTATTTCTTCCTGGGATAAAAAATCATTAGTCATCCTCTAACACATCCTTATCAATTATATCTAAGATTGATATACCGTATTTTTTTCCTATGATTCCAGGCTTTCCATAATAGCTATGTTCTTCCTCAACTCTAACTATAATAGGGCTTGTACACTTACTATCTAAGGTAATTACATCATTTAATCCCAGTTTCAAAAAGTCGTCTACAGTTATATTGGTTATCCCCAATAGTCCGCTTAAGGTAACTTCTACATTATTTATGCTCTTTTTAATAACCTCTTGATTATGACTAATATCTGCTTCACTTCTATCTTTAAACCAATATTGAACCAGAAGCTTATCTAAATATTTATCGATACTTAAATATGGTATACATAAATTGATGAAGGAATTACTCTTTACCATTTCCACAGCAAAGGTTATTAAAGCAACGGGTTCATTAGGTGCTAGAGTCTGATTTAAAGCAGGGTTAGTTTCCACCCCTTCTACTTCAATCTCTACCTCCATAATATCTTCCCAGGCTAGCTTAAGATTATTAAGTAATCCTAAGTTTATATTCTTAATAATATTTTTATCTATATCTGTAAAATCTCTTAACTTGAGCCTTTTATCACCTCTCCCCCCCATTAATACATCTAATATTTGATTAGCAAATTGTTGGTTTGTCTCAAATAAAATGTTTCCACTTAAAGGCGCCATTCTGAAGGAGGTTAGTATTGTTGGATTCTGTACAGACCGGATAAATTCTTCGTAGGTAATTTGCTGTACAGAAACTAAGTTAACCTTTGCATTTGTTCTCAACTGAGCAGTTAAAAAATTGGATATAATTCTAGCAAAGTTATCATGTATAAGCTCAAGGGTTCTTACGTGCTCCTTCGAGAATTTTTGAGGACTTTTAAAATCGTATACCTTGATTTTCTGTTTCTCCTCTTCTTTAATCATATCCTCTGCTATAATATCTCCAGAGGAAAGAGCAGATAGTAGCGCATCTATTTCATTTTGTGATAATACCTCTGCCATTTCTTCCCCTCTCTCTTATTAGTTTATTATTTCTTCTAAGGTAATCAATGTAATTATTCTATCCTGAAGCTGTATTATTCCTTTAATATATCTTTCCTGTATTTCATCATTTTTAATATTCAAAGTCTCAATCTCAATGACTTCGTCCACTTGATCTACAACAATGCCAATAACCTCATTTTTCACATTAACAATAATAATATTATTCTCAGAGGAATTATCCTTTGGCATATTAAGCAGCTTATGAATATCTAGTATAGTTATAATATTTCCTCTTAAATTAATCAGCCCTAAAACATAATCCGGTGACTTGGGTACCTTTGTAATATTTAATATTTCATTTATTCCTTCCACTTGGTTTGCTTCTATGGCAAATTGTTCATTGTTTACATTAAAAATAACTATTTGCATCTTTTTCTCCTTAACCAATGGCTTTTCTTATAGCCTCAATTACCCTATCCGCTTGAAAGGGTTTTACTATAAAATCTCTAGCACCTGCCCTTATAGCATCCATAACCATGCTCTGCTGTCCCATGGCACTGCACATAATGATTTTTGATTCAGGATCGAAGGCTCTAATCTGTTTTACCGCTTCAATACCATCCATATCAGGCATGGTAATATCCATGGTTACAACTTCAGGTTTCTCTTTTTTATACAGCTCTACAGCCTTTATTCCATTGCTCGCTTCCCCAACAACCTCAAAGCCATTTTTTTCTAATATATCTCTTATCATCATTCTCATGAATGCAGCGTCATCAACTATTAATACTTTTGTCATCTTATTCCCTCCAATTTTAGTTTACTCCCAAAGCCCCTAGAATTTTTTCTAAAGAGCCAGGCTTAGGTATATAATAAAAATCAGCTCCTATATCTTCTGTGTTTATTATACCAATGGGCTTTGTCTCCATGTTCCCTATAAAATTTGTTTTTATTTCAAGTACCTTATCCTCATATTGTGCTGCTTCTAAAACCATCGTCGATAAGATTGCACCTAACATGTCATAAGCCATTGCTGGCACTGACGGAAGTAAATTAAGGCCTGTAAATTTTGTTATTGAATTCATATAGGCACTAGCAACTATATTCCCAATCTCATTTAAAACAGAAACACCTATTTCACTGAACTCCTTTTCTTTATTACCTGTTAAGAATTCTATAATATTAATTGCCTTTTCTTTTTCAAAGATAATAATTATGTTTCCAGGAGTATCACCTAAAACCCTTACCATAACACCAACTACAATTTTTTCAGAACAGAAATCCATTAATTGCTGTAAATCAATAACATCAATATTGGGAACTGATATCTGTATCTTTCTATTTAAAAGCTGAGATAAGGCTGTAGCTGCATTTCCAGCACCAATATTCCCCACCTCTCTTAAAGCATCCAGCTGAAGAAAACTCAAGGCTCTGTAATCCATAATGGGTCTCCTTTTTATACAAGCGCTGCAGCATCTAATATTAATGTAACCAAACCATCACCTAATATTGTTGCACCAATGTATTCCTTCATTGTATTTAATGTTCTTCCCAAGGGCTTAATCACAATTTCTTTTTGTCCTAGCAAACTATCCACAAGCAAGCCTGAGGTTTTTTCACCTATTTTGACAATAATCACAAATTGCTTTCCTTCATATATATCGTCTAGTCTTAACACTTTATTAAGTCTAATTAATGGAATTACTGAATTTCTGTATAAAATTATCTCTCTTCCATTAGATGTTCTCACCATATCTTTATTAAAATTAATTACTCTATCTATATACCCTAAGGATATTGCAAAGGTCTCTTCCTCCACCTTAACCAGTAAAGCTTGTATAATCTGTAGCGTCAAAGGAAGTTTAATAATGAAGCTTGTACCACACCCCTCCTGACTACTCACTTCTATAGTTCCACCCAAGGAAGATATTTTTGTTCTCACTACATCCATTCCTACCCCTCTACCAGAGAGATCTGTAACCTTATCATTAGTACTGAAGCCTTCAATAAATATAAGATTTTCAATTTCCTTCTTTGTCATATTTGTAGTATCAATCCCAATACTTTGAGCCTTCTTTGCTATCTTCATCAGGTTTAATCCTGAACCATCATCTTCAACTTTAATAACTGCCTTTGTTCCTTCTTGATATGCTATTAGCTTTATAGTACCATTAGACTTTTTACCAAGGCTTTCTCTTAAATTTTTTTCCTCGATTCCATGATCAGCAGCATTTCTAATGAGATGAATAAGAGGCTCTCCTATCTCATCTATCACTGTTCTGTCTAATTCTGTTTCAGCACCTTCAATTATAAATTCCATATCCTTATTGAGCTCTACGGATAAATCTCTTATCATTCTAGGGAATCTATTAAATACCACTTCTAAAGGAAGCATTCGGATCTTCATAACCAAATCCTGTATATCCGATGTGGATCTTCCTACCTGCTCCAGGGTTTCATGGATATCTGCCGATTTATAGCTCTGGCTTAACTGCTCTAATCTTGTACGATGAATAACTAGCTCAGATACCATATTCATCAATAAATCTAATCTCTCAATATCAACTCTTATAGACTGATGATTTTTTTTACTTTCGATAACTCCAACTTTACTATTTCGTTGCTCCACTGCTTCTTTATTAATTTCTTTTGGTATAATCTCTTGTTCACCAATAGACAGCTCCCTATCACAGCTCCCATCCATTAGCTTTAATACAGTAATTTCTTGAACCTCAGAAATATTATAAAGAATTTGTTCTATATCTATCGGTGGAAGCATAGTTACATAAATTAAACTGAATTCAGTGTCAAAGTTCTCATTTTCTATTTCTTCTACCGTTGGTTCAGATTTTATTATTTCACCCTTTTCCTCCAGTGCTTTGAATATCAAGAAGGCCCTTGCAGATTTTAATAAAGTCTTTTCACTTAAGGTAATAATAACCTCATAGGATGAATATCCCTTTTCCTCCCCCTGAATAAGAACATTTAAATCATAATTATTTAATATAATCTTAGGCAATCTTTGTGGTTCTTTAATCTTAGTTTCATGACCTTCATCATTATTACAAAGACAAACTTCATCAAGCTTATATATTATGTCTTCTATAGGATAGTCCTCAGTGTTATTCTCTTCTATGCTTCTAATCAATCTTTCTAGTACATCAAGACATTGAAATAGCACCGTTATAGTTTCTTTTGAAGGTTTTAGCTGCCCATCTCTAAAAGAAGATAATACATCCTCCATCTTGTGAGTAAGCTCAGCCATCTTTGTATAGCCCATAGTAGCAGCCATTCCTTTAAGGGTGTGTGCAAGTCTAAATATCTCATTTATTCTGTTAACATCATCAGGATATTGTTCTAGGTGAAGCAGAGAATCATTGAGATTCTGTAGATTATCCAGAGATTCCTCAAGGAACATTGTCATGTATTGCATAACATCCATATAATCACTCCTTATTTCATTCTATATATAAGGTTCATATCTTTCTGTATATAAAAGTTCCTACCTTATCCAATCCAAGCTCCTTGTAGTTATATATACTCTCTGTGGCCCCTACAAAAAGCAATCCACCCTTTTTTAAAGCACTATGAAACTTTTTATAAATTTCATTTTTGATAGAGCTATTAAAATAAATAACAACATTTCTACAAACAATTAAATCCATATTTTTGAAATAATCATCTAGAATTAAATCATGCTTATGAAAAGCTACCATATTTTTAATTATTGGTTCTATATAATATTCTTCATTTTTTTTCTTAAAATATTTGATTAACAGTTCTTCTGATATATTTTTTATTTCGCTATATGCATACTTACCTTCTTTAGCCCTATCTAAAATTGGTTCATCAATATCTGTGGCAATTATCTCATGTCTTCCATGAGGTGATATTTCTTTCATAATCATTGCTAGAGAATATGGCTCAGCCCCTTGTGAGCAAGCAGCACTCCATATTTTTAAATTTCTATTATTAACTAACAATTCTTCCTTTATCTTCTTCTGTAGTTCAAAAAAAAGCTGAGGATTTCTAAAAAACTCAGTAACATTAATGGTTATATAATTTAAAAATCTTTTTTGTTCAGCTTCATCTCTTTTTATAAGTTCAGTGTATGCTACATAATTATCGACGCCAATTCTATTCATCAAGCTTTTTATTCTTCTATGAAGCTGTGCTGGTTTATAAGCAGAAAGATCCACATTTAAATTTTTGAGAATCCAGCTTTCAAATTCTACTACTTCCATATATTTCTCCCCCCTAAAAGTTCCTCTATTCTTTTAGGAATACTATATAAAGACAGAACCTCATCTACACATCCAGTTTCATAAGCTGCCTTTGACATACCATAAATTGTACTACTGCTTTCTGCTTCACTTATTGTATAGCCACCAAAGGCCTTAGTCATTCTTATTCCTTCTGCACCGTCCCTTCCCATTCCTGTAAGGACAATACTAATGAGGCCATCCTTATAATATTCAGCAGCGGATTTTATAAGTCTATCTGCTGCAGGTCTTACTCCCCATAACGGTGCATCTTCGTTCAAATGGATACGACCATTGAGAACTTCCATATGATAACCTCCTGGAGCAACGTATACAGTTCCACTCCGAATAAGCTCCTCCTGCTCTCCCTCCTTTACCACCATAGGAGATAGATTATTTAGTCTTTCTGCAAAAGTCTTAGTAAAGCCTTTGGGCATATGCTGCACAAGAAATATTGGTATATCTATATAAAAATTCAACTCTGAAAATAGATAGCTGTAAGCCTTTGGCCCACCAGTGGAAGCAGCTATGGCAATAGCCTTTGGCAAACTTACTTCTCCTAGAAGTGGAGAAGTACTCGAAGGGCGTGGAGGTATATTAATCATTTTAACGTTTTTTCTTCCATATGCATTATATATAATTTCAATAAGCTGATCCTTCAGCCTTATAATATCTAAAGAAATTTCACCCGAGGGTTTAGGAATAAAATCAAAGGCCCCCTCTTCTAAGGATCGTAAGGTAAGCTCTGTGCTATTCTTAGATAAGCTGCTCAGGATTATAACAGGAATATTTATCTTTCTTTCCTTAAGAACCTTGAGCACCTCTATACCGTTCATCCCTGGCATCTCTACATCTAAAGTTATAACATCTATTTTTTCTTTCCCCAGAAGATATAATAACTCATTTCCATCCTTTGCTGTGGCTGCAACGGTAATCCCTTCCACTTCATTTAACATATCTGAAATAATTCTCCTCATTAAAAAGGAATCATCAACCACTATTACTCTAATATCATCCAAAATATCAACCCTTCTAAATAACTTTTATCCCTGCACCTACAGTCTTAATTTGAACACTGCCATCAAAGGAATCTAAAATCATAGTCCTTCCTTTAGAGCCTCCAACATCCATAGCAGTAATATTAATATTTTCCTTTTCTAATACTTCTATCACTGCTTTAATATTCCTATCTCCTATATCTAGATTTAAACTCTTATCAGTAAAATTGAACATAGAGGCCCCTCCTGCTAGCTTAGCAGTAATATTATATTTTCTAGAGCCAACGGCCACCATTTTACTTATTAAAATAGGGATAGCCAAATCCGCAAACTTATAAGGATTACTTATATTTGAAAACTGATAACTTAAGGGAAGCATTATATGAGATAGGCCTCCAATAGAAGTTGTCTTATCATAAAGAGCAACCCCTATACAGGAACCTAACCCAATGGTAATTAATTTTTCTGGCTTTTTAACCACATTCATATCTGCAATTCCTACCCTAACCTCCATATAAGCTATATCCCCTGTTCTATTAGTTCCTTTTCTTTGCTTGTGAGAATGTTTTCTAAGCTTAATAGAATTACTATGCTACTTTCTTCTTTTATAATCCCCTTAATATATCTATTTGATATGGTACTGCTTATATAAGAAGGCATTTCCAAGCTTGTACTATCTATACTCCTTACCTCAATAACTTGATCTACTGAGATTCCCACTCTGTAATCTTCCTTTTTAACTACTATAATCTTACTATTACTATCAAATGCGTCTTGTAGCCCAAATCTTCTTCTTAGGCTTATTACAGGTAATACAGTTCCTTCATATTTCATTAATCCCATCATATAGCTTGGCGCTTCTGGAAGGGCTGTAAGCTCTTCATAGCCTAATATTCTTTCAACCTCCATAATATCCGCAGCATAATACTCATCGTTAACTAAAAAGGTTAGAATCTTTTCCTCATTTATCTCCATAAATCTCTCCCATTAATAATAATTTTCTATGCTAATAAAACCATCCTCGCCTAGTTTTGCCTTAACTTTTTCTTGATAACTATCAAAGCAGAGCTCCTTATCTCCAATAATAATTATTGTATTCTGATATATATTATTAATTTTAATAATCCCAGCCCTGTCCACGGATAATTTTGTAATAACTCCTCCAGCACTGCCAACACTTCCAGCTAAAATTTCCTGGGCGGCAGTTATTGTCCCCCCCCTAGCTACTGCTCCTCTTGCAAATTCTATTGACGTACCAGAGGTAAGTATACTTTGATATTCCCCTCTGCCTTTTATAATTATCTTTCCAGTAGCATAAATTTCACAGTCCTGTATATATCCTAAATGAATATCTGCTCTGATACGGAGCTCATTATGCAATTCTTTAACCCTTAAGAGCAATACCTTTACCATGGTATCTAACTCTAAATAATCCTTAATAGTAATAGGTCCTAGTCCTATAAGTTTCTTTTTAATAAAATTCTCCACAGGAAGATCATTAGAGGAATTCTTAGCTAAAATAGATATGATTTCCTTAGCATCCTTGTCTATCCTTTGAAATTTACTTTCTAAAAGTACTTTAATAATCTGTCCATCATCTCTATCATTACCTAAGAGCTTGTACTTCTTTATATCCTCAACTACCTTTTTCATTTCACTTAAGCTAGTGGCCAAATCTTTGTAAATTCTCATTAGACCTATCCTGTAATTATCTTTTGCTCCTGCAGCTATTTTAGACCTTAAAACATTACCATGGATAATTACATCCCCCGATGCTGTGATATTAGCCTCCTCCACTGAGCCAAGTATTTCTATATCACCCTTAGCATCAACAGTCATGCCAGGAAGAACTGAACCATATATTTTTACATGTCCTTGAAAAAAAAGGCTACCACTTCCTATGTCAACGTCTTTTCTGTGCTCATAATATTCGTTAACTTCTATAGTTCCAGCTTTATAGGATGGTTTGCCAGACACTGAAGCTATTATATTTCCAGAATCATCAAGAAAACATCCTCTACCAGCATTAAATAAATGCTTTTTTGCTTTCTTTCGCTTTATCTCGTTCCCATAAACATCTCTACCATTATGACCAATCCTACCTTTTTTTATTGAAGCAAGTATATCTCCTTTATCTACTGATTCAATAGCACATCTTTCTTTATATTTTATGATAGAGCTTTCAGAATCATTTATGCCTTTAGATGAATGAAATTTTAATTCTATAATATCCTCCTCATCATCTACCGCCTCTACCCCTTCTGCTATAATATATCGTCCACTTGCTTTTATTAACTCTGAGTAGGATACACTATTATTAACATTAATTTTTTTATCCTCAATAAGCTTAAGTACTTCTTCTTCAGTAAATAGCTCATCTGATGGTGTGTCGTCCCCATCATATTGGACTATTAGATAAGCAGCTGTTTTGCAGGGACTTATCTCAAGGTATAATAACCTTTCTTTTCTAGGAGAAGACCTCTCATTTTCCTTCTCAACTAAAAAGTCAGCTTCTTTTATGGCTATTGTAATGGATTTTTTAAAGAAGCTTTTATTTTCTTTTAAAATATCATAGACAATTTCGTTCTTATTTACCTGCAAATCTAAGGCCGCTAGCTCTAAGCATTTCTCTAGATTACTTGAGGTATATTCCTTCACACCCTTCACCACTTTTCAAAATAAGTTAATTATTGATATATTTATCTATTTTATTATCGTAGAGTTTCATAATTTTTTTAACTAAAAAATTATCACTTGAGCAAATTTTTATAGAGTCTATGGATTTAATAGGTAAAACCTTAGGAGAAGTGCCAGATATGAAAGCACCTTGATATTCCTTGAGTTCATTTTTATTAATATACTTTTCCTGTACCTCTATGTTATTTTCCTTGGCAATCTCTAATATTTTCGCCCTTGTTACTCCTGGAAGAACCTGCTCCAAAGGGGGGGTGATTAAAATATTATTTCTAACAAAGAACACATTGGATTTACTTCCTTCTGTTACCCTTCCATGCTTATCTACAAGTAAGGCTTCGTAAGCATTATTCTCTTTTAACTGTTCATCCAACACCTTCCTAAAAGTAGCATTTATAACCTTAGCGTTGGGATTATTTCTCTCACCATTATATAAGACTGTGTGAATCCCTTCTTTATAAAGCTTTTCTTCAGGATAACTATGAGGTATGTAATATACATAATAATTCTCTTTATCCCCATAAAAATTAATAATTAGCTTAATATTGCCATCTATATTACCATTTGCTTCAATAACTTTATAAAATATTTCTGTAACCTTAGCTATATCTAAGCTACTTTTTACTTTAGCTATTTCCATAGAGTTTGTTAATCTATTGATATGCATTTCCATAAATAGTGGAGTACCTTTTATTATCCTAACAACTTCATAAACCTTGAATCCTTCAGCAGGAATTGAAAACTCTCTAACTGGTGTAATAGTTCCATTAAGTGCATAATAATTCAAAATAGCCTTTTCCACAGTACTCACCTACTTCCATCTTAAAATTTTTATGGTATCATGGTTCTTTTTGTAATTTATTAAGAATGCATTACCAACTAAGTCAAAGAGAGGTTTATCAGATAATGAGTCCGAAAACATATAGGAGTTTTTAAAATCCACCTTTATATTATCCTTTTTAAGCTCCTCCATTAATCTTCTTACCTTCTCCTCTCCCTTGCAATTAAGTCCTTCAAGTGTCCTAGAATGAAATCCTCCAGTACAAGCATACCGAGTACCAATTATTTTATCCACTATTTCCAAAGAGTATAATTCCTTCAAATAAAATTCAGGGCTAGCAGATATTAAATAAATCTTGCAGCCTTCGCTTTTTAGTTTCCTCATCATAGCAATGGCATCATCGTAAATAATATTCTTGAGCCTATTCCTGTAGAAATCCTTTACTAGCTTTTCCATATTAGCTTCTTCTAAACCATCAATAAACTTAAAAAAGCTTTCCTTTGATTTTTTCTCGTCATATATTCCCATAATGTACAATAAACCTGAAAATAACGCTCTTGGTAAATAGATAATCTTTTTAGGGTCCTTCTTTAAGACGTATTTAAATAATTCTATAGAAGTTTCTTTTTTTGTGAGTGTATAGTCCACATCAAAAATCGCAAGTTTTTCCATCTGTATCTCCTCCTTCATTATAATAGTATATCAAATTTGATTGTTTTACTCTATAAAACTTACTAAGCAGTATATATTATTGCAAAAAAAAACAGTGCTGTATGCACTGTTTTGTAAGAATTATTCTTCTTCGCTGCTAAGCTGCTGATAGTAAGCTGTTACCTCTTCAAATTCGCTATCCTCAGGTACTACTAGTTCTCCTTCTTCTCCTACGGATTTAAAAAGATATACAGAACCATCATTTGGATTTTGCACTAAAACATATTCTCCGTCTTTATATTCAAAAGCATCTACTACCTCACAGGAAATTATGTTACCTTCTTCATCCTCTAGATCAACCACAAAGCTTTCATGGTTATGGTCGTGTCCACAGTCACAGCCTTCATGATCATGATGATGTTCATGATCGTGTCCACAATCACAGGTGCCTCCTTGATTCTCTTCCATATCACCACAACCACAATTACATTTATTCATTTCATTATCATTCATAATAACTCTAACCTAAAATATAGGCTAGATACTCACCTCCTTAAAGTTCATGTATTAATTCTACCCTTAAAGGGGGATTTTAACAACAATATTTTTATATTTTAAATAAAAAGCTTATAAATATTAATATAATTATTAAATTTAACAAAAAAAATGGTGTAAATATAACAAGACATAAAAAAAGAACCCCGAAAGGGGTTCCAATTATGAAATAATCATCATAAATATAATTAATCACACAACAACACATAACAACACACAACAAATTAATTTACTTCACAACAACACACAACTTATTTTAAATCGTCACAAGAATTTACTTATAGAAACAAAGTATATAATTACTCTTGTGCTGCTAATCTCTTATAGTTATCAAGTCTTTCCATAGCATCTTTCTCAGTCTTTTCGAATAGAGCTTCAGCAGCTTCTGGATAAGCCTTAGCTAAGGATGCATATCTAACCTCGCTCATTAAGAATTCTCTAAAGTTTGCAGTAGGCTCCTTAGAATCCATAAAGAATGCCTTCTTACCCTGCTCCTTAAGAGCTGGGTTGTATCTGTACATTCCCCAATATCCGCATTCAACAGCTCTCTTGGCTTCTAATTGAGTGTTACCCATACCAAGCTTTAATCCATGATTTATACATGGAGCATATGCTATGATTAAGGATGGACCTGGATAAGCTTCAGCTTCTGCTATAGCTTTTAAGGTTTGATTCTTATCAGCACCCATAGATATTTGTGCTACATAAACATATCCATAGGTCATTGCCATCATACCTAAGTCCTTCTTCTTAGTTCTCTTACCGCTAGCAGCAAACTTAGCTATAGCAGAGGTAGGAGTAGCCTTTGAAGATTGACCACCAGTATTTGAGTAAACCTCTGTATCAAATACAAGTACATTTACATCCTCACCAGAAGCTAATACATGGTCAAGACCACCGTAACCTATATCGTAAGCCCAACCGTCTCCACCAAATATCCATTGAGATCTCTTAACGAGATAATCCTTATCCTTAAGGATTGCAGCAACATGTTCATTTGAAGCTTCATTTTCCATTAAGGCAACAAGTCTGTTAGCTCTGTCTCTAGTTCCTTCACCATTATTTACATTAGCTATCCAATCCTCTAAAGCAGCCTTAAGATTTTCACTTACTCCACTTTCTATAGCAGCCTTAGCTTCATCAACAAGTCTTTCTCTAGTAGCCTTAGTACCTAAGAACATACCTAAACCAAACTCAGCATTATCTTCAAATAATGAGTTAGCCCAAGCAGGACCTTGACCTAAATGATTTTTTGTATAAGGAGTTGCAGGTGCACTTGCTCCCCAGATAGATGAACATCCAGTAGCATTAGCTATCATCATTCTATCTCCAAATAGCTGTGTAACAAGCTTAGCATAAGGAGTTTCTCCACAACCAGCACAAGCTCCTGAGAACTCAAGAAGTGGCTGTTCAAACTGACTTCCCTTCACAGTTAATTTGTTCATTGGGTTAGCCTTTGGAGCTACATCTTCAATTACATAATCCCAGTTTGGTATTTCTACATGCTGAGTTTCTTGTGGCTTCATGATAAGAGCCTTCTGTGGTGCAGGACATACCTGAGCACAGTTTCCGCAGCCAGTACAATCTAGTACGCTTATACCTATATTGAAGAACATCTTTTCAGCAGTCTTAATTCCTCTAGCGTCTGCAAGCTTAAGAGCTTCAGGAGCATTATCCTTTTCTTCCTGATTAAGAAGGAATGGTCTTATTACAGCGTGTGGACATACGTATGAGCACTGGTTACACTGTATACATTTATCCATCTGCCATTCTGGAACATTAATAGCTATACCTCTCTTTTCATAAGCAGCAGTACCATTCTCGAAGGTACCATCTTCCATGCCTAAGAATGCACTTACAGGTAGGTTATCTCCTTCATTTCTGTTCATTGGATTAACTATATTCTTTATAAAGTCTGGAACCTTTTTAGCTTCAACCTTTTCGTCCTCAGCATTCTTCCAGCTTTCAGGAACTGTTATAGCAACTAAGGAATCCAAGCCCTTATCTATCGCTGCATTATTCATGTCAACAATCTTTTGGCCTTTTTTACCATAGGAAGTTACTACTGCTTCCTTAAGGTACTTAACAGCATCTTCTACAGGAATAATATTAGCAAGCTTAAAGAAAGCTGCCTGCATTATCATGTTAATTCTTCCACCAAGACCAATTTCCTGAGCTATCTTAACTGCATTAACGGTATAGAACTTAATACCCTTATTAGCTATATATCTCTTCATTGATGCTGGAAGATGAGTTTCAATTTCTTCTGGACTCCAGATAGTGTTAAGAAGGAAGGTTCCATTGCTCTTTAATCCACTTAATACATCATACTTGTAAACATATGACTGATTATGGCAAGCAACAAAGTCTGCCTTATTTATTAAGTAAGGTGATTTAATTACCTTCTTACCAAATCTTAAGTGAGATACAGTAATACCACCTGACTTCTTAGAGTCGTAAGCAAAATATCCTTGAGCATACATATCTGTATGGTCACCGATTATTTTAATAGCACTCTTGTTTGCACCAACAGTACCATCAGAACCTAAGCCCCAGAACTTACAAGCCTTTGTTCCTTCAGGAGTTGTGTCAACATCTTCACCCTTTTCTAGTGAGGAGTTATTTACATCGTCAACTATGCTTATAGTGAAGGAGTTCTTTGGAGCATCTAGTTTTAAGTTGTCATATACTCCGATTATATCAGCAGGAACAGTGTCCTTTGAACCTAATCCATATCTTCCACCTACAATTACAGGTCTTATATCTGCATCATAGAAGGCATTTTTAACATCAAGATATAATGGTTCTCCAGCTGAACCTGGTTCTTTAGTTCTATCTAGAACTGCTATTTTCTTAACTGTAGAAGGGAATGCCTTTAAGAAGCTTTCAGTGCTAAAAGGTCTATAAAGTCTTACTTTAACAAGACCAACCTTTTCCCCCTTGCTCATTAAGTAGTCAACAGTTTCTTCTATTAAATCAGTAACGGATCCCATAGCAACTATTACATATTCTGCATCTTGAGCTCCATAGTAATCAAATAAGTTATAGGTTCTTCCTGTAATTTTGGATATCTCATTCATATATCCCTGTACTATTTCAGGAACTCTTTCATAATACTTGTTGGAAACTTCTCTTTCCTGGAAGTATACATCTGGGTTTTGTGCAGTACCTCTAGTTACAGGATGGTCAGGATTTAAAGCTCTTCTTCTGAAAGCATCTACTGCATCCATATCTATAAGATTCTTAAGTTCTTCATACTCAAGTACTTCTATCTTCTGTACTTCATGAGATGTTCTAAATCCATCAAAGAAATTGATGAATGGAACCCTTGACTTGATTGCAGTCAAGTGAGCTACAGCAGATAAGTCCATAACTTCCTGTACGCTTCCTTCAGCAAGAAGTGCAAGTCCTGTTTGTCTTGCAGCCATAACGTCCTGATGATCTCCAAAAATGCTTAGAGAGTTAGCAGCTAAAGCTCTAGCACTTACATGGAATACTCCTGGTAAAAGCTCACCAGCAATCTTGTACATATTAGGTATCATTAGCAATAATCCCTGAGATGCAGTATAAGTAGTAGTTAATGCTCCAGATTGTAGGGAGCCGTGAACCGCACCGGCAGCACCAGCCTCAGACTGCATTTCCATAACCTTAACAGGTTGTCCAAATATGTTTTTTCTTCCCTGAGCAACCCACTCATCTACATGCTCAGCCATAGGGGAAGAAGGGGTGATTGGATAGATTGCAGCTACTTCTGTGAAAGCATATGATATATGAGCAGCAGCGGTGTTACCATCCATAGTTTTCATTTTTCTCATTGCGTAGACCTCACTTTCCTTTATGAAAAATTTAAATATTTTTTTGTAACAAAGGATTTATTTATAAAAGTAAATCTGTTTCAATACATTACGAAAGTAATCAAAAATAACTGGTATTATCAATTGATGTTAAATCCATAACATATTTAATCCAGAGATAAAGCAAAATAAACTACATTAATATTATATACTAAGAAATATATTTTGCAAGTTATCTTACCCAATATTGTTCTAATATTATTCATAAACCTAAATAAATTCTCACTTAAAAATCACTATAATTGCTGATTATAGGCAGATTAGAACTTAATTTATTTATTAGTATAAATTTTGCTTAATAGTTAAATTTATTTTAATTTTTATTTATTTATCAATTTTAATACATTTTTAATTTATTTGTAGTCAATAACAAAACTGTTATTTATATTTATTATATTATAAAAAGTTCCAATAACACCCCCCCTATTATTGTGCATAATATTGTTAATTGAAAAACTTGTCTGAATATCAAAAGGCAATGGCTACCCCATAAAAACCAAAAAAATATAAAGTAAATATAACCAATAAAAAAAGAAAAGAGCTGCGCTCTTTTCAAAAATTATAAATATTATTTTTTGATATTATCTAGTATTACCTTCATGATATTTAGAGAGCCATTTTTCATTTGGCTCGTTTCCATAAGAGAAGTATATTTTTCCCTCTCTTTGTAAACAGTCCTTATTGCTTTCTTAAAAACCTCATCATCTAAGCTTTCTTCCTGTATTACATAACTATAACCATTTTTCTCAAAGGATTTAGCATTAAGTATTTGATCTCCCCTGCTCGCCTTTTGTGATAGGGGTATTAAAATATTTGGCTTCTTTAATGCTAATAACTCAAATATGCTATTAGCTCCTGCTCTAGATATTACTAGATCAGCCCCCATTAAAAAATGAGACATTTCCTCATTAACATATTCATACTGTTTATAACCAGCCTTATCTGTCAGCGACTCCTCCCTATTACCTTTACCACATAAATGTATTACATCGAAGGTAGAAAGTATCTCTGTCAAATTATTTCTTACCGCATCATTTAGGACCTTTGACCCTAAGCTTCCTCCAATTATTAGAAGTATTGGCTTCCTCCCTGAAAATCCTGTTATCTTAAGACACTCTTCCTTTTTACCTTTAAATAGCTCTTCTCTTATAGGAGTTCCTGTTATAACTGCTTTATCCTTCCTTACATGATTTATCGCCTCAGGGAAGGTTAAGCAAAGCTTAGAGCAATATGGAATTATAAGCTTGTTAGCAAGGCCAGGTGTTATATCTGACTCATGAGAAACCACTGGCACCTTGTTTAAGTAAGCACCTAGCACCACTGGAACAGCTACAAAACCACCTTTTGAAAATACTATGTCAGGCTTTTCTCTCTTAATTATTTTATAGCATTGACCTATACCAGCAATGACCTTAAAAGGATCGGTAAAATTTTTTAAATCAAAATATCTTCTAAGCTTTCCTGTAGATATACCAAAGAAAGGTATTCCAGCTCCTTCGATTATTCCTTTTTCTATTCCATTTTTACCTCCAATATATTTTATCTCAAAGCCTTCCTTCTTTAGCATCGGAAAGAGTGCTAGGTTTGGAGTTACATGACCAGCAGATCCACCACCGGTCATAATAATTTTATATCTATTCATAATTACCAGCTCCCAATATTATTTATAAAATTAAAACAAAGACTGTAAATAAAGATAACCTTTAGCATTATTTGATTTTTGTACAGCTCTAAGCATTAAATTCCTGTTATGCCTTAAATTCAATAAAATATAAATCCAAATAACGGACAACATAATATCACAAAGGAAAAAAGGAGGTGACATTATGACAAGCAGAAATCAAAAACTAGTTCCTGAAGCTAAAAACGGTTTATCTAAGTTTAAGAAAGAAGTTGCTAATGAATTAGGAGTACCTCTTAGCGATTACAATGGTGACCTTACTTCTAGAGAAAACGGCAGCGTTGGCGGAGAAATGGTTAAGAGAATGGTAGAGCAATATGAGAAAAATTTATAATCAGTGATAGGTATGGGATGAAAATCCCGTACCTTTATTTTTGTGTCAGCCTTATGCTCTTAATTACTAGCTGTATATTCCTATAACCATTATATTCATTTATAGATGGATAGAATATAAAATCTACTGATATATTACAGCTACCTCCCTTAATCAGCTTAGCTGCTTCTTCCTCTGAAAAGTTGGCTTTAATAAGCTCCTTAAAAGCTTCTCCCTTATCAAAAGATATTGCATCTATATATAAACCTCTTTTAGGGATTTCCAGCCTAAGCTTTAATATATTCCGTTCCTTCCCTATGAAATTAATCTTTATAGCCCTGATATTTTTCGCACCAAATAGAGGAGAAGGATTAGCTTTTCCAAAAGGTTCAAACACTTCAAGCTCATTAATAAGCCTCTCAGATATAAATTCAAGTCCTAATGGAAGATCAAATCTAATCTTAGGAATAAGGTCCTCATCAGTTAACTGGCAATTTTCATTCAAAAAATTCCTCAAGGGAATTATATTTTCTTCTTTTAAGGAAAGTCCCGCTGCCATAGGATGTCCGCCAAACTTTTCCATGTATCCTCTTCCCTTAGAAAGCTCCTCAAACATATTATAACCTTCTATTGACCTACCTGAACCCTTAGGCATTTCTTTTCCTCTTGTTAATACAATTGTAGGCTTATTATATTTTTCTTTTATTCTTCCCGCAGCTATTCCAGCTATACTTTCATGAACATCCTGGCAATATAAAACTAAAATCTTGTCCTTAGAGATGCCTTCAGTAATTATCTTCTCCTCTAAAAGCTCTACGCTTTCTTGAGTCATTCTTTGACGCTCAGTATTTAGCTCATGAAGCCTTTTAGCTTTTTCCTTTGCCAAAAGCTCATTTTTTTCTAACAAAAGCTCTAATGCTAAGCCAGCTGATTCAAGCCTCCCTGTAGCATTAATTTCAGGTCCAATAACAAAGCCCAAGTGATAGGCAGAAATCTTTTTATTATTTATTCCAGTTTCATTTATCAATGCTTTAAGACCAATGTTCCTTGTGTTATTTAGCATCTTTAAGCCATTTTTCACTATAATTCTATTTTCACCAATGAGATCTACTACGTCACATACTGTACTAATGGCGGCATATTCTATATACTTTCTACCTTCTTCAAGGCTTCTCCTCATTGATATAAAGAGGCCTTCAGCAAATTTCATTGCCACTCCAGCTCCACAGAGAGATTTAAAGGGATATGGACAATCTGACTGCTTAGGATTTATAACAGCATGAGCCTCAGGTATCATAAATATTCTACCTTCATCTGTATCCTTGTAGGGAATATCATGATGATCTGTAATTACTAAGGTAAAGCCCAGGTCTAAGGCTAACTTAGCTTGTTCAATAGCTGATATACCATTATCACAGGTTAATATTACCTCATAGCCTTCCTCTCTCAGCACTCTAATTCTATCAGAATTCAAACCATAACCTTCTTCTTCTCTTTGCGGTATATAATACCCTACCTTAGCTCCTAATTCCTTTAGAGTACTATATAATATATAGGTGCTTATAACACCATCACAATCATAATCTCCATAAATTACTATTTTCTTATTGGACAAAATAGCATCCTTTATAATACTTACTCCCTTATTATAATCCTTCATTAAAGTACTATCATGAAGTTTTTCTAAGGATGGTTCTAAAAATTCTTCCACAACCTCTCTATCCCTAAGTCCCCTGACCGCACATAATACTGCTGAAAGCTCTGATATATTACATTCCTTGGCTAAACGCTTAGGATCAATACCGGGATTTTTAATTAACCACATTTCCTTCAAATTATCACAACCTAACCATCATAAATCATATAAATACTTTATATCTATTAACACCAAAGTCTACTCCATTATTATAATGATTTTCAATTATTTAATCTATATCTTCTATCACCTAGTGGACATTTTCTTTAAATACCTCTAACTTTTTTATCAAAACTAGTTAATCATCAATTTTCCATTCATATATAAAAATCTCGGCATAATATATACTACACTATGCCGAGAAATATTTAAATTATACTATAGAAAAAAGAAGTATCTTCTTTAAGCTTTTTTTCTTCTTCAAACAATCCAAGCTGCTTGAGAATCTCAAGGGCAAAAGGCAGTGCTGTAGCTGGCCCCCTACTGGTTATAATATTTTCATCCACTATAACTGCATCCTCTTTATATATACAATTATCCAAATCCTCTCTAAAGGTTGGATAAGAGGTGATTGTTCTTCCTTTTAACAGTCCAGCCTCAGCTAAAACTATTGGTGCAGCACAAATGGCAGCTATTACCTTGCCGCTGCTGTAATATTCACGGATAAGATCAAGGGTATGTGCGCTATTTTTTAAATTATTAGTTCCTGGCATACCACCTGGAAGAATAATAGCATCATAGTTTGCGGTATTTTCATGATCAATAAAAGTATCACAGATTACCTTAATGCCATGAGCTCCTTCTACAACTTCCCCCTGCAGTGAACATAAATCACAGGTTACCCCTGCTCTTCTTAATATATCCACCACTGTTAAAGCTTCTATTTCTTCAAAGCCTTCAGCCACTATTACTAATGCACTCTTCATACCAATCAACTCCCCTATCACTTGATTTTCACATCTTTAATATAATCATTCATAAGTATGAGGAAAATATTATTTCCCCTGCCCGCTCTATTCTGCACCTTAATTTCATCAATTTTTAATAGCTTACTTTCTTTCTTGTTTGTTTTTAGTACTATTAAGCTTTCATCGGTAACCACTGGTTGAAGATTATTTTTCTTAGAGCCTGCAGCAGAGTCAGCAGATACAATTCCTCCATATATAACTCTATCCTCATCTTTAAGACTAATTCCTATTACCCCAGAAGCTCCTTTACCCATGAGATTCACATTAGATGAATCAAATTTTATAGCCATTCCCTTTGAGGTAATTATCAGTACATTTATTTCTTCTTCAAAGGAGATATCGATATTTATAAGGACATCACCTTCACTCTTGAATTTATAGCCCAGTATTTCTGTATATTCCCCACTAAACTCCTTTAGAGCAGTCTTTTTTATCAGTCCGTTACTGGTAAAATAATAAACTATGCCTTTCTCTAAATCCATGCTACTACTTACTATATTAAGAACCTTTTCCTTCTTGCTGGTGAAATCTGCTATATCCTCTAAATGAAGTTCTGTGTTCTCTAAGCTTTCAAGTATAACAGCTGGTATTCTATAAACCTTTCCCGAGTCTGTAAATATAAGTAGATAATCCTCTTGAGTCACTCTTGCTTTAAAGTAATCATCTCTTTTATTGCTCTTTACTAGCTTAATATTTCCACTAGGGCTTATCCCAACGATATATTCACTTAGAGCATAGTCTTTTACAATTTCAGCACTGTTAATGGAGAGCTTATCTGGTAGTAATATCAGTGATTGAGGAAGTATATTCCTTTCAGTAGATAACAATTTAGGCTCAATAATAGTAAAGTGTAAATCATTATTTAGTGCAATTCTTATGAATTCTTCCTCTCTGTTCCTATCCATGAGCTCAGCCATTACCAAAGAATCTCCATCCTTTAGTTTTATGGCTTGAAGCTTTGTGTAGCTAGTTTCAAATTTATCAAGGGAGGATTTCTTTATATTTCCCTTAGCCGTTATAAAAATATAATCTAGTGGACTTTTTATGTCATTTATTGTATAGGCTGCTATTATACTTTCCTTGTCTAAATCCAGCCCTTTTATAAGAGTATCAATCCTTTCACCCTTATCTCTCCATTTCGCCTCAGGAAGAAGGTTTCCTCTAAACTGGAACATATTGCCTTTATCTGTGAAGACCATTATAATGTCTCTGGTATTAGATTGGAAAACATATTTAGCATAATCACCCTCTCTATACTCAATAGAATCCACCTCTCCACTGGTCCTGTTGTAATTTTTTAGAGGTACTCTTTTAGCAAAGCCATCCTTAGAAATAGTAACCATTATATCCTCTACCACAAGAAGCTCCTCAATATCAATTTTAGCCTCCTGCTCATCGGCTATTATTTCTGTTCTTCTATCGTCCTTATACCTTTCAGTTATCTCTAAAAGTTCATTTTTTACAACTTTTATAAGTTCTTTTTCATTATTCAATATTTTATTAAGCTTAGCAATGAGCTTTTCTAGTTCTTTATATTCCTTTTGAAAAACCTTAATTTCAAGTCCAGTAAGCCTGTAAAGCATCAGCTCTAAAATGGCATTAGCTTGAGCCTCTGTGAAGCCAAATTTACTCTGAAGATTATCTCCTGCATCCTTCTTTGATTTAGAGCTTCTAATAACCGCAATTATTTCATCCATAATATCTATTGCTTTAATAAAGCCTTCAACAATATGAAATCTTTTGCTAGCATCATCTAGCTCTCTTCTGCTCCTTCTAGTTATTATTTCCTTCTGGTGATTAACATAATGAACTAATATCTGCTTTAGTCCTAAGGTTTGCGGCTTACCATCAGCAAGGGCTACCATGTTGAAGCTTAGATTACATTGAAGGTCTGTTCTTTTATATAGATATTTTAAAACCTTATCTGCTGTTTCCATTTCAGTAGATTTTTTAAATTCTATCACGGCACGGATACCAGTTCTATCAGATTCATCCCTAATATCTACAATTGACTCTAAAGCCTTAGCATGTCTTTTGTCACCAGTCATTTCTGAAATACTTTGGAGGAGCTTCGCTTTATTTTTTCTATAAGGGAATTCAGTAATAACTATCCCCAATCTACCATTTTCTAACTTTTCTATATTAGCTTTTGCCCTTAAGGTAACCTTTCCTTCTCCCGTTTCATAGGCAGAGTGTATAGAATCCCTTCCTATCAATATTCCTCCTGTAGGTAAATCCGGTCCCTTAATATACTTCATAAGCTCCTTGGTAGTTATATCAGGATTATCGATATAAGCTGTAATCCCATCCACCACTTCCTTGAGATTATGAGGAGGTATATTGGTGGCTAATCCAACGGCAATACCAAAGGCACCATTAACTAATAGATTTGGATACCTTGAAGGCAGTACTGCTGGCTCCATTTCACTATCGGAATAATTTGGTACCATATCTACAGTACCTTTGTCTATATCTTTAATCATCTCCATGGCTATTGGAGCAAGTCTTGCTTCAGTATAACGCATGGCAGCTGCTCCATCACCATCAATAGATCCCCAGTTTCCGTGCCCATCTATCAGAGGATATCTTGTGGTAAAATTCTGAGCAAGGATAACCATAGCATCATAAACAGAAGTATCACCATGGGGATGAAACTTTCCTAAAATGTCTCCTACAATTCTTGCAGACTTATAATAAGGCTTGTCAGGAAATGCTCTTAATAAATATGAGCCATAAAGAATCCTTCTATGAACAGGCTTCATCCCATCTCGAACATCAGGAAGAGCTCGATCCTTTGCCACTTCCACAGCATAAGGTAGATAATTATCTGGCATTGCTTCTTCTAGTGGTATAGGTATTATATTCCCGTCCTTAGGTATATTGATTTTCTTTGCCATATATTATCCCCCTTAAAATTCTGCGTATTTGTACATGTATTTTTTTCGCGGCTCAACTATATCACCCATTAAAAGAGATATCATCTTTTCTGCCTTAGCTGCATCTTCAATAGTCACTTGATACAGGGTTCTTTTTTCTGGATTGAGGGTTGTGTCCCACAGCTGATCAGGGTTCATCTCACCTAAACCTTTATACCTCTGTATAAGAGCACCTTTTCCTATATTCTTTTTTACCTGCTCTAGCTCCTCATCGCTGTAAGCATACTGAAAAACCTCACCCTTTTTCCCTGTTTTATAAACCTTATAAAGGGGCGGCTGAGCCAGGAAAAGATGACCATTTGCAATAAGCGGCCTCATATATCTGTATATATAAGTCATCCATAGAGTTCTGATATGATATCCATCTACGTCTGCATCACTCATTATTATTATTTTATGGTATTTTAAATCCTCTTCCTTATAATTATCTAAGGTTCCTGTACCTATGGCCGTATTAAAAATCTTTAACTCCTCACTGGCCAAAACATTTTCAAGCTTCTGTTTTTCAGTGTTCATAATTTTTCCCTTAGAAGGCATTATCGTTTGGAATCTTCTATCCCTTGCCTGCTTAGCACTACCTCCTGCAGAATCTCCCTCTACCACTATAAATTCATTGTATTCTGGTTCCTTAAGAGTACAGACAGCTACTTTACCTGCTAAAGGAGCTGCACCCTTACCTATTTTCTTCTTCTCAGCTTCATTAATCTTTCTTATCTTTTCTCTTCTTGAAGCTGCTTCCAAAGCATTATTAATAAGGATTGTAGCAACGTCCTTGTTGTCCTCAATCCATTCAGATAGCTTGGTATAGGTAAGCTCATTCATTATAGTATAAGCTTCATTATTTCCTAGCTTTGTTTTCGTCTGTCCTTCAAATATTGGGTTTGATATCTTTACTCTTATAATGGCAGTCATGCCTTCTCTTAGGTCATCCCCTTCAAATTCCTTATCCTTATCCTTTATAAGATTTAGCTTTCTAGCCCATTCCTTGAAGGCTCTAGTCATTCCTGTCTTAAAACCCGTTTCGTGAGTTCCAGATTCCGTTGTAGGTATATTATTTACAAAGCTTGCAATAGAATCTGCAGTAGAATCGGTAAACTGAATACATACCTCACCAAATAAATCAATACCACCTATATTCCTTTCACCTTGAAATAGTATAGGCTGTGGATGCAGAACAGTCTTTGATTCATTTAAATAATTAATAAAATCTAAAAGTCCATTTTCTGAATAATATTCCTTCTTTACTTCCTCTTCCTTACGAAGGTCTATAAACTCTAAGGTTATCCCCTTGTTTTGGAAGGCTAATATCATCAATCTTTCATCTATGGATTCAAACTTAAAATCTATGGAGGAAAAAACTTCTGAGTCAGGCATAAAGGTAACCTTTGTTCCAGTCTTGTCAGTTTTACCCACAACCTTTAAAGGTGTAACCGGTGTTCCTGGCATAACTCTCTTAAGTGACTTATCATAGGCATATTCAAAGCGCTGCTTATATATTTTGCCATCCTGATACACCTCAACCTCTAGCCATTCTGAAAGAGCATTGACCACCGCTGCACCAACACCATGAAGTCCACCGGAGGTCTTATAATTTTTGTTGTTAAACTTACCCCCCGTATGGAGCTCTGTATACACCATCTCAACTCCAGATATTTTCTTTGTGGGATGTATCCCTGTAGGAATTCCTCTTCCATTGTCAATTATAGTGACACTCTTATCCTTATTTAAAGTCACTGCAGCCCTGTCACCATAGCCGTTAGTAATCTCATCTATTGCATTATCTAGAATTTCCCAGATACAGTGATGTAATCCCTTACTTCCTGTGGAGCCTATATACATACCTGGTCTTACTCTTACTGGTTCAAGCTTTTCAAGGGATGTCAAGCTATTAACGTCATATTTCATAATCAGCTCTTTGTTTTCCATAGTTACCTCCAACTTATGTTCACATTAATATATCTTTCTCATTACCATTAAAGTGATTAACAATACTTAATCCAAAATATCTAAAATACTCAAAAAATCCGCTAGAAGGAGATATCCAGTTCTAACGGTAGCCAATAATATTAAGTATAATAGCTATGTCCATTATTGTCAAACATGTGTTCCCATATCTATTTATTTTTCAATTATAACATAAATATGAATAAAAATAAATAAGCACTCCCCGTAGGAAGCACTTTTACACCTTAAAAGCTGCCTCAAATCATTTTTGAGGCAGCCATTAAATTATTCATTTATACGTTTTTTATCCTTTAGTAGAAGTACTACTCCTGAGCCAAAGGCACCTACCATAAAAAGCATATATGGAAATACTAACTTTTCATCTCCTGTCTTAGGGTTTTTACCAGGAGTTATTACAGTCTCCTCTGACGCAACTTGTTCTTCTTCTTTAGGCTCCTCCTCCGTTTCTTCATTTCCAACTCCCTGTTCATAGGCTACAGCAATGAGCTTCCACTCTGTTTCTCCATAAGCATTAAGATTTTCCTTAGTAAGCTCATTAGAAGTTTTTATAACTACATTTATTTCTCCTTGATCTAATGGATCAAAGATTCCAAGGAGATATCTTTCTCCTGGTGCTTTCCCTTTAATCCCTTCATTTCCCTTTACATTACCGCTATATATAATCTCATTATCATAGATAATATCCATCTCTATATGTTCTAAAAGCTTTAAACCTTCTTCATCATTTTCAGGTACTGAAAGCTGAAGATACAGATCATATATAGCTGTGGATTCATTATAAACCCTTAGAGAATTATTGTAGCTCTCTCCAGGAATTATATTTAAATGTTCCATAAATACCTTATTTTCAGGATTATAAATAATCTCATCATCCTTAATGATAATCTCTGCTACATTACCTGCGGCACTAACAGCTTGAATCTGTGAAAAGCTAAGGGACATTATTAATAAAATAATTAACCTAATTATAGTTTTTTTCATCTAATCACCTCCAATTTTAATTATTAAGCCTAAGCTTAATTCCAATGAACCATGCCATCGCTACCTATGGTGCAGTCTTTACCAAATACCTTCTTCACTGCTGCCTCAGTAGCTTGCACATGTTCTAACTGGAAGGATAGAGAATAATTCCCTTCAGAATATTTTTTAAGCTCTTCGCTGCTTAAAGCTGTATTCAATTCGAGCCTTTCCAATACTGGAGCTGTTATGCTATCATTTCCACTGTGTGCAGGCAGAACACTTTTATAATAAAACCATCCATCTCCTCCATAAACCCAAAGGTCATCCTGATTTCCTCCTGCAGCCTCTGGCCAAATGGTTGTCCAATTCTTTGTCACCACTGAATCGTTATTTACCTTGTTGGATATTATATTACCTGTCTTATCCGTCCAGGTTTCTGAATACCTTACTCTAATGATTTGATCATAATCTCCTGTGTTCTGAAACCTTACTACCTTAGTAACAGGACCATTAAACTTAGGGTTCTCAGGAAAGTCCTCTACGATTTTCCCTTTATTTTCTCCTATTATAAACTCATTAGTTACATCAGCATCCATCTGATAATATGCATATACTCCCACTATAGTAGTGGTTATCAATATCATCAAGATAGAAGCCAGAGAACTGAGCTTTCTTTTATTTTTAATCTTCATCTAATATACCTCCTTGGCCTTCTATCCTGAAATTGCTCTATACCTCATTTCAATTATTTAAAGTTCCAGGTAATATTGTCACCGGTTATTTGAACAGTGTCTACTTCAGAGAAAGCAGATATGGATTGATTATTTTCACTCATCTGCACCGTCTCCATTTCAATAAACAGTGAGTAGTCAATCCTTTGGTGATCATTTCCTGCTGCTCCATTAAAGGTAATGGATTTAAGAATCAATGGTGTTGTCTCATCAGCGTTGAATATATGCTTGTAGTAGTAATAACCATCATCTTCATTATACTTCCAATTCTGTCCTTCTCCTTTAAAGGTAAAAGAAGAGGTATTCCAATTTTCAATAATAATTGGAGCATCATTTCCAGTCGGCACCTTGTCTAATGAATTATGAATCGGCTTGAATCTCTCTTCTTGAGCAAACCACTGCTCTACCTCTGGAGTTAATTTAATCCTAAGCATTGAATCATAATCACCATTATTCTTAAACTTAACTTCTTTTAAATTAGTATCACCAGGCTTAAAAGCATCGTCTACTAAAACATTATTAGGATTTTGAAGATTACTCTTACGATACTCTGTAAAACCCTCTTCATCATTTACTCTTTCTAGGATAACTCCATCAAACTGCCTATCTCCTGTAGAGAATAAATTAGTTACATCCGCCTCTGCAGTGAGCCATGCATAGCTCCCAGCCAGAGCTGCCACTGCTGCTGCCATAACTACCGCAGCTAAAGCAACCTTTTGTCCTTTTCTCTTAATCATAATAATTCTCCTATTCTGTCATTAAATTTATCTAGCTATCCAGCTAACATTCAAACCGTTGATATCTAGAGGTGCTCTACCAAACACTTCCTGAGCAGCAACGTTATCATCACTTAGCTGTACTGTTTCTAGCTTTATAAAGATACTAGCATCTAAGTTAACATTTGGACCTACAAAATCTTCTTCAAATTTAATTGCTTCTAATATCATATCTGTATCTTCGCCATCTTCTAGAATAAAGTTATAGTAATAGTATCCAACTCCTTCATCTCCCTCACCCTCTACTATATAGGTCCACTGTTCATCTAATGCACCAGTTCCTACTAGTGAAAGTCCTTCTGCTAAATCTGGGTTGAATTGAATACGAACTAATTGATCATATGTTCCTGTATTTTCAAAGCGAACTTCCTTCTTAATGGAATCTCCTGGCTTGAATTGATCAGGAACTACTAGCTCCCATACATTTTCAGTATCATTATAGTATTGGGTTACATCATCATTTTCCTCTTCATCAAAAACTGTCTCAACTATTTGTGCATCAAAGCGTCCTTCATAAGGAGTGGCAAATCTATTAGTTACATCCGCTTCCTGAGTGAGCCATGCAAAAGCCCCTGTCATTAAAGCTACCGCTGCTGTCATTGCTAAAGCACTATACATTTTCTTATTCTTATTCATTTAATATTCCTCCAATTTTTTTATTATTTATGTCTTCTTTCTGGATAACTTTGTTATCGATGTTCTCTTCAAAAAGCTTATTTAAAGCAATGTTTAATATCAGAACAGCTATAAGCATTATAAACATAAATTTGTTTTGAATTACCAGAGCAGCGTACCCTACATAAGGAATCATGAAGTGTACAATGCCTTTAACTTCCTCAGTATATACCTCATAAGAATCCTCAGTATTATTTGCATCTCCCTTGGTAATCACATAGCCCTGCTCATTATTTTTTTCTACCACTCTATGAGTTATCAAAGCGTCACCCTTCTGATATATTATTGGCTCACCTTCGTCTATCTCTGAAAAGTCAGCACTTTTATAATACACAACGCTGTTCACAGGGAAGGTTGGTTCCATGCTTCCTGTAAGTATAACGGCTGGCTTGTACCCTAAAACCAAAGGTGCAAAAAACGTCATAAGAGCAAACATTGCTATGAATATCACTGTTGAAATTATATTTAAAAGCTTAATAACTATCCTCATATCATCATGCCTCACAATCTAAACTTGATTAAGTATCAATTCATCTTAACTCTATTTACTACTCTATCTGTGCCGTGGAAGAAGGGCTTCGCCTCCTGCTTGTTGGTTATCACCACCACAGCCTCAGGGTTATTTTTATTTATATCCACGAAGGCATTGTTTTTATCAACCTCTGTACCATTAATCTTTATGCTTACTAGCTGATATTCCTTTGGAAGTATTTCACTTAAGGTATAGCGGCCAGCTTTCAATTTACTTAATACCTTTGTACTGTCATCCTTTAATAAATCTAAATAAGTTTCCAAAGGACCTCCTACCTTTACTGCAAAAACATCTCCACTTGGAATAGCTATTGTATTTCCACTCTTATCTAAAACCACTTTATTGACAGTTATCTTTCCTGACTGAACCTTTATTTTATAGATTCCCTGAGCTGTAACCATAGCTGCTGTATTTCCACTGGTATTCTCCGTGGACTTAGGAAACACTACAGGATTAGGTGTAAAGGTCACTTTCAATGTATAATCGTGATCTTCTTCAGGAGCTTGATTTCCTAGCTGAGTAAGGTTATTTCCCAGGCTGTTAGTCCCGTCTAACCATTCTATAGAAAAACTACCAGTAGCCATCTTCCCTACAAAAGGATCTGGTGAAGCATCATTATACATACTATCTGGTAAGCCTGCTGTAGGAACACTCTCACCCAAGAATATAGTCTCTTCCTTATTGTTTACTGTAATTCTAGGCTTTACGTTCACCGTTGGCTTTGGATATAAAAGGCTTTCTTCACCATAAAATACCCCTGACCCCTCTTCATTGGTAGTTATATCATTACCTCCAATAAACTGATCTATAGCCTTAACCCTTATGGTTTTACTAACCACATTCTTAGTAAGGGTTGCTAGGGCCCACTGAACGTACCATAGATTTCTATCGGAATCATACCTTACCACTCCACCGTTACTTAAATTAACTATAGAGGTGGTATTAGTTATCATGTTTCCATTATTATCTAGAACCCTGAACCTTGGATCTATATAATCTCTTATATAGACATTTTCTAAGGTTCCTCCAATTACCTCAGTGATACTATCAAATAAGTTTAATAGCTCATCACTGGATTCTACCTTGTAGTAGTGTTTACCACCACCAGCTTTATCTGAGGCTATACTTCTCATATAATTCTCTACTCTTGTCAGTGTATCACCTGTGATATTCTGAAAAATACCTATGGAATATATGGAGGCATTATAAGGTGCTCCCTTTAATTCATTTGCTTTTCCTGTAGCTCTCCTTGCGACATTATCATCAAAAGAAGTACTTGTTGATGTTGGAACTCCATCGGTAAAGAATATTATTACCTTATCCCTGTTACTATTAATATTCACACCTTCGAACTTCGATGGTGTGTTGTAAATTTCCATTGCTTTATTAAAACCCTCGTCAGCTTTTGTATAAAAATTCAAGCTTAATGAGTTGATAGCTCTATTAATTTCATTATAGGAAGCACTATTTCCTACTCTTAACAGATACTTATTATTGAGATTAGTATTAATTATCCCTGTATCAGCAAAAGAAACTACTCCTATCCTGCTGTCAGGGGACTTTTCCTTCACAGTATTCACAAAGGAAATCGCCGCATTTTTTAAGGATTGAATCTTTGATATACTAGATTCGGATCTACTATAAAACTCATATTCATTGTTTTCACCTGTCTTTCCAGGTGAGTAGGTAACAGTAGTACGATTATTTCCAACTTCATAGGACCATCCACTGTTAGATCGATACCTTACTTGAGTATATTCTCCATTTCTGAGTATATAATAATTCTGCCAGCTCTCTGGCTGTCTTGTTATAGGAGTATAGGTATAGGTAACTAGGTTCTCATCCATACTTATCGATCTATCCAGGACCAGGATTATATCTGCTGGTTTAGGATCTACTATCACTGTTCCCTCTTTTGCTGCTGCAGTTAAGGTAATATCATAGGTACGGTTGTCCCAGCTGTTTACCTCTGCAGTTTTACTAATGGTCATGTCATCATTGGAAACTGTTTCTTCACTACCTCCTGCTCCCCCAGTGGCTGAAGCATTCATAATCTTACGATTATTATTAAAGCCTACAAAGCCTAAGGTGAGGATTAGCGTAAGAATAATTGATATTACCTTCTTATGCTTAAGGTAATTTTTCATTTATTCACCCCCCTTTTACAATAGTAATTATTTATTAATCTTATATATTTAATTATAGTAACTATTAGTTACACACTAATTTCATTTTGGTTTTATATCGGTTTTATTAATGTAAATTATTTAAATATTCCGTAACACTTATACACAAATAGTTAATAAATATGGTAACCTTTAAAATGTTTAACTTAATTTAGATATACCATCCCTAAGTTTAAATAAAAAAAGAAGCTGCAGTGTATGTTCTGCAGCCTCTTTAATCTAAATCTCTTCTATTTTTATGTTTACATATTGAAGTGGTAAGTCTGGTAGCTCTTCTCTAAAGCTCTTTAATAATCTATCACTCACTATGCTCCAGTGACTATCTATAATATCATATAGCAGAACCTCTACCTTAAAGGATAAGCTAAAACTATCAAAATAATAAACATCACCTTTTCTGATAGTTCTGCTGATGGAATTAATCAATGATTGAAACATATCGTTTCTAGTTTTTGATACCATAAATAGAGCGTCTTTACAGCCTTCTCTAATTAGTTTTAAAATATACTGCTCCTCAAGAGTTATTACCATATGAGCGCACTTTATTTTTCTCTTACCTTTAAGCCTTGAAGCAAGGGTAAATATCCTTCTAAAGCTATTAATATCAACCCTTTTTTGTTTAAATACTAAGCTGATTACCTCCTCAAGGTCTGCCTGTGCATCTTCCTTTTCATAGATGCTGCCATAAACCTCTTCCCTTATAGCCTTCATATCCTCCGATGGAATTATTCCTAGCTCCTTGCACAACTTATTATTTGTATAATTGTAATGCTTCAAAGCTTCATACTTCTTTCCCTGCTTTAACAATATTTCTATAAAATGAATATGCAACCTTTCTTCCATGGGCTCTATTAACATCACCTTTTCAATAACTTCCATGGCTTTCTTATAGTCATTTCTTTCCTTAAGAATAGTTATCATACCATTGACTATATCCATAAATAATCTTTTATAATAATTTCGTTTTGGTATTACCCAATGATCTAAAGCTAAATTGTTTAACAAATGATTAGGATAAAGATTTAATATGCTGTGATAATCATGATAAATATCCTCTTTTTCCCTACCTAAGGACAATAGATCCTTGGCCTTAATTTCAAAATCCTCAAAATCCAAAAAGCAATTTCCAAATAACTGAAGGATATAACAACCGTCAATAAAGGATATTACCATCATCTGCTCTAAGCTTCCTCCGCAAAACTCAGAGCTTATCTTTTTAATAATCTTTCGCAACCTGAAAACTTGTCCTTTAATAGTGTTTTTGAGATCTAAATATTCACTTTCTCCCCACAGATTATCTTCTATGTACTCACTGCTTAGATGCTTCCCTTTATTCAGCACAAAGAACTTCAGAAGGCTAAAGATCCTTGGATATTTGGAAAACATCAGAGTCAAATCAACCCCCTTATATAATATTTCAAAACGATCGAAGGTATAAATCATTAGATCTAATTCTTGCTTCTCTAATATTTTATTTTCCATAATAACTCCCCAATCGGTTAATAATATTATTGTTTCAACCAAAATTAAACTAGTTAGTATCTAAATTTTACCATATTATAACCAACTTATGAAATTGAGTTGAAATAATTTTTAAATAATTTGTATATAATTAACCATTTTATTCTGTAATGATTATCCTATTATAGTAAATAAATACACAAGTTTAAACACTAATTTAATAATATTACCTAAATAATATTAAACAGCCTTATATTATACATAAACTTCATAATTAATTAAATTTATTTAAGTATTTTTATTACTTTCGTATTATGTTTGTTTATAAAAAAAGACTCGCTTTACTTAAGCGAACCTTTTTATTTCAAAAAAATTAACATTTACTTTTCAATTAGCTTTGCAAAAACTGCTAGTCTAGCATCCTCATATTCATAAGTGCAGGTAGACAGGGTTAATATTTTATCTTCTTCCCTTATAATAGTGTCACGATTAAACAAAGCTCTTTTCTGTATATCGGAAACAAAGCTTAGAAAATCCTCTCCTGATTGAAAATATGTTTCAATATAGTTATAATCAGCCTCAGTAATTATTACTGAAAAAATCTCATAGATTAAAGTACCTTCTGGAGTATCTATATATATATATCTATTTATATTGAAGAAGGCTTCATCTTTAAATTCCTTTAAGGATGTAAACATAGCGCCACTTTTTAAATGGTGACCATAAATTATAGTGTTGTAATCTGTAGGGACACTCTCATCACTGAGTTTATTTCTATAATCCATAAATATAGCCCCCACACGGCTTGTATAACCTTCCACCGTATGATCCAGATAATAGCTGTTGTCATCCCCTTGTACCACAGGATAATCAATATTTGTATTTGGAACGTGAACCCATGCCACAACATCAGCATTTATTTCTTTCAAGGCAGCAAATCGCTCCTTCCTTAAAGCAGCTAGGTCTTCAATTCCCTCCTTATCGGCTTTAGATAACTCCTCAAAGTCATATACCTCTCTTATCTCCTGATAATCCTTTTCATTTTTGTATCCATCATAAAAGTAACTTATCAGCTGATACGCAGAATAGCAAAATACCCCAATACATAAAAGAAGAAGTATAAACCTAATTTTCTTTATAATCCTCACCCCATTTAAAGTCATATTATTTAAGCTTTTACTTTAATATTAGTATAAAATTAATAACTTTATCTTGCAACATTAATAAGGCAAATAAAGACAACCTCAAGATTATGTTATATAATGTAAATGAATACGTTTTACAAATGTAACTTTTATTGAGGTGTAATATGAAAAAAACAATATATCTTTTTTTAATAATTTTCAATCTATTATTTATAGCAAGCTGCAGCAGTAATTCTGAAGATTATGGCTCTCAAAGTCTATCTCAAAATAATAGTAATGAGGTATCAGCAGTACTTCCAGAAGCTGAAATGACAAAATATAATATAACAGACTTTCTCCCATCGGCGATAAACTCTATATACTCTTTTTCTCGTAGTCAAGAAAATGAAATAATTAAGGAATATATTGAATTCTTAAAAGAAGGCAGAGTACAAGTGAAATCAGTGAGCAGCTCAAGTATAGCCTCCTTAATATATGAAATTCAGGAAGACGCTTTAGTTCTAACCTATATAGCCGAGGATAACTATATAAAAAAGGAGCTATTTGACAAAGAGCCTAACTCACAAGAAATCCTTCTTATGAATCCTATTATCGTAGGCACCACTTGGAATAATGGTGATAAGACCCTTTCCATAACAGCTATTGATATCCCTGTGGAAACAAAGTCAGGCACTTATACCTCTATAGAAGTCACCACAAAAGGAAAAGAGTTTACTCAAAAAGATTATTATGCTCTAAACCTTGGAAAAATTAAAACTGTCTTTGAGATGAATGGTACCGTTTTTACCACTGAATTAATGGATTATAAAAATTATGAGATAGTCCAGGGAATATATAGGTATTATTATAATACCCCCTCAGGAAATGAACTATATTATCTGGAAGAAAAAGTATCAGAACTCAGAGAAGAAGAGCTAAAAGAAAGGATAATAAAAAATTTATATAATGCACCAAGAAAAGACTTGCTTTCCTTAGATTCTAACATTAAGATAAACTTTATCAAATATTCACCGGAGAATGACAATGTTCATATTGACTTTTCTTTTATTATAAATGATAAATTAGATTTAGAGACAACCTTTAATAAGATGTTTCTAAAATCCCTTGCTAATACCTTATGCTTTAATTATGGGGTTGAAAATGCACTTATAACTATTGATGGTAAAAGCCAAGGCTCAGATCAATTAATTTTAGAGGATAAAGAAGTGATAACCGCTGACTTTAATAACTATAAACTACTTGAAAAGATATAATGTAATTAATAAAACAAGCCTCCACTTTGTTCATTAATTGGAGGCTTTGTTTTATATTATTTTGCAAAATGCTGAGTACCGTAAATTTTTATCCTTCCCTCACTATCTACTGTAGTTACCACTCCTATTCCTATTTTTGTGTAGGAATCGCTCAGCATAGCTTTTCTGTGAGGTTCAGAATTATACCAAAGATCGTATAAGCCTTTGGCGTTAATTCTCTCTTCTCTTCTATCGGTATACATAGCTATATTTTCTCCTACTTTTGAGCTGCCGACCTTAAATATCTTTAAAAGTAAATAACCAGAATTCTCATTATTGTAATTTGGATTATTATGGTTGAAATATCCTAACTGTATCATTGAATTTGATTTATACCTAGAGGATTCCTTTAATATACCTGTACTTGTTAGCGGGGCTAAGCCATTCTCAGCTCGTAGCTGATTGACTAAGACTAGAAGTTCATCCTCAATATCACTTCTATAGGATATGGGATAATTTGCTGGAAGCTCCTTTACTATCTGTTCCACCACAACTTTTTCTTCCACCACTGGGGCGGGTACTTGTACTGGCGTAGGCTCTTTCACTGGAATAGCCTCTTTTTTGTTTTCTACTACAGCTGGCTTTTGTTCAACCTTTTGAGGCTGTCCATTACCATTAGCTTTCTTATTATTATCAGATGCTTTATCTATTATTTGTTTTTCAACTACTTCCTTTGGTGGCTCTAAATTCTGCTTTTCAGCTTCTCCATCTATTACCTTCTCTTCTTCATTCATAGGCTCTTTAACCACCTTTAGCATAACCCTCAATCCCATTTTATTTAATGCATCTTTGTAGCTTTTCCCTATATTATTGAAGCCTTTTCCCATAGAAAGAGCTGTTACATTTTCTAGAGTTTCTCCACCTGCTGAAGCTGCTGCTTCTTTGGTATCAATAACATTATTCCCCTGAAAGCTAACTCCAATAGTAGCTAATACCATAGCTGAAAGTATCACCACTACAAACTTTTTAAGCATATTATGTACCCCCCTCTTATCTTGATTATTATAAATATCCAATTAGCATTTTATTATATCTTCTTATAACTTTTATCTATTAAGCTATTGTTAATTTTACAACACAGCTAATAAATACTCCCTATTATTTTTATCGCTTTCAAATATAATTACTGAAGATTTATAGTTATATTTTTTCTTAATAATATAAAAAATTATTTATTACCAATTCTCTTTAAACCACATAAGATAACTTATAGTGAAATTTTAGGAGGGTTGGTTATTATGTGCGGTATTTGCGGCTGGTTAGATTTTCAATTACCTTTATCTAATAATAGAGAGGTAATAGAGTCCATGACTAAAACCTTGGAAAAGCGTGGACCAGATGATTATGGGTATTATATTGATAATAATGTACTTTTTGGTCACAGAAGATTAATAGTTGTTGACCCTCTAGGTGGCGGACAGCCCATGATTAAAAATGTAGATGGCCATAAATATGTGATTATATATAATGGAGAATTATATAACACTGAGGAAATAAGAGGGGTATTAACAAAAAAAGGATATTCATTTTCAGCTTATAGTGATACAGAGGTTTTGCTTACTGCATATATACATTGGGGTATCAAGTGCTTAGACTATCTAAACGGGATATTTTCTTTTGCTGTATGGGATGAAAGCAAAAGGAGCCTACTCCTTGCCAGAGATCAGTTGGGAGTTAAGCCTCTCTTTTATACTAGAAAAGGCAGCTCCTTTATTTTTGCTTCAGAGATAAAAGCTTTGCTTAAAAATCCAATGGTTAAACCAGTTCTAGACAGAGATGGATTGACAGAGCTCTTTGCTTTAGGTCCTGCCACAGCTTTGGGCAGCGGAGTATTAAAAGATATAAAAGAAGTACCACCTGCTCATTATATGTATATAACAGAGGATACTATTCATTTAAAGGAATATTGGAAGCTGGAAGCCTTAGAGTTCACTGAAAGTCTTTCTGAAGCTACTGATCACGTAAGAGAGCTTTTGATAGATGCCATTAGTAGACAGCTTATTGGCGATGTACCCTTATGCACTTTTTTATCTGGAGGAATTGATTCCAGTGCCATATCAGCCATTGCAGCAGCTGTATATAAAGAACAGGGAAAAACTCTTAATACCTATTCCATAGACTATCAAGAAAATGATAAATATTTTAAGGCCAGCAGCTTCCAGCCAACAGCTGATGCTGATTTTATAAAGCTTATGGCTTCTTATATAAAAAGCAACCATCACAATTATATCGTGGATAATCATTCCTTAGCTGAAGCTTTAGACGCCGCTGTATTGGCTAGAGATTTACCAGGTATGGCTGATGTTGATTCCTCCTTATACCTTCTCTGTAGAGAAATCAGAAAGGATTATGTAATCGCCCTTTCAGGAGAATGCTCAGATGAAATTTTTGGAGGCTATCCTTGGTTTAGAAAGCCTGAGCTATTAAATGCAGATACCTTTCCATGGTCTTTATCTCTATCAGAAAGAAGCAGTATACTCTCTTCGGAATTAAAGAGTCTTCCTTTAGAGGAATGTGCAAGGAATCACTATCAAAAAACTCTTAAGGAAGTGCCTCATTTACCAGGAGAAGCGCCTGAAGAGTACAGAATGAGAGAAATAGTTTACCTGAATATCAAATGGTTTATGGTAAATCTATTAAACAGAAAAGATAGGATGAGTATGGCTAACAGCTTAGAGGTAAGAGTTCCCTTTGCTGATAAACGACTTGTGCAATATGCTTTTAATCTTCCTAATTCTATACGCTTTGCAGATAACATGGAAAAAGGTCTCTTAAGAAGAGCTTTACAGGGTATTTTGCCAGAAGAAATTCTAAAAAGAAAAAAGAGTCCTTATCCAAAGACTCATAACCCAAAATATACCAATATCGTTGCTTCCAGATTAGAGAATATAATCTCAAATTCTGAATCACCTATATTACCCTTAATTGATAGAAATAAGATTTGTGAAATTATAAAATCCGGAGGTTCTTCCTATAAAAGTCCATGGTTCGGACAGCTTATGACTGGTCCTCAGCTTATTGCTTATTTAATCCAGCTTAATACTTGGCTAAAAACTTACAATATCAAGGTAGAGCCCTAAAAGAATAAATCCATAAAAGTAGGATAAAATAATATCGAATACTTTATGGAGGTGCTTTTATGGATAAAAACCCAAGCATACAATGTACCGTTGACGAATGTAAATTCCATGCCAAATCAGAAAATTATTGTACTCTTAATCAAATAATGATTGGAACACATGAAAAAAGTCCTAAAGTAGTAGAGTGTACCGATTGTAATTCTTTCGAGCTTCAAAAGTAGCTATTCCGATCCACATGAAAGTATAAGCTATACTACCAACCTCACAACAAGGTGATTATAATCACCTTGTTTTTTTATAAAA
The DNA here is from genome assembly GCF_049943125.1 of Alloiococcus sp. CFN-8. GTDB lineage: Bacteria > Bacillota > Clostridia > Clostridiales > Clostridiaceae > JAEXZL01. The sequence goes on along the minus strand of NZ_CP188040.1, from coordinate 3,261,166 downwards.
AGAGAAAAGACTTCTAATCTGAATAATAGATAAATTAGAAGTCTTTTCTGCCAAATGATTTTTATATATATATATCTTATCTAGCACCCTTATCATAAGGAACACCTGAAGCTCTAGGAGCCTGAGATTTCTTTGAAGTAAAGGCGAGTACAATTAATGTAGCTATATAAGGTACCATCTTATAGAAGTCATTTGGAATTCCAAGGTTCTTAAGAAGCTCTATTCCAGAGTAGGAAGCTGCTATTGTCTTCATAAGACCGAAGAATAATGAAGCGTATAATATTCTCATTGGCTTCCACTGACCAAATATTAATACTGCTAAAGCCAAGAATCCATAACCAGCTACAGTAGCATTAAAGTTAGTTGAGGTTGGTACAACGAAAACTAATCCACCGATACCACCTAAAAGACCAGAGATCATAACTCCCGCATACTGCATCTTATAAACATTAACACCTACGGAGTCCGCAGCTTGTGGATGCTCACCACAGGCTCTAAGTCTTAAACCAAATCTAGTTTTGTACAATACAATATAAGCAATTACTAATATCGCAAAGCCCATGTAGGTAGTTATATAGGTATTTTTGAAGAATAAGTCACCTATAACTGGAATGTCCCCTAACACTGGAACCTTAGCTATACGGAAGGTATTATTAAAGGATATCTGCTGCACATCCTGGATTAATCTTGCGGTATAGATTGCAAAAGCAGGAGCAAAAATGTTAATTGCAGTACCACTTATAGTTTGATCAGCCTTCATATTTATTGAAGCATAGGCATGGAATAGAGATACTATAACACCCGCTAAAGCAGCTATTAATACTGCCAAAATTAACTGAACTTGCCCGCTCAATACATCCTGAGTCATATTAATAAATAAAATACTGCAAAAAGCACCAACGGTCATTATACCTTCCAAAGCAATATTTACTATACCACTTCTTTCGGAAAACATTCCTCCAAGGGCAACGATTAAAAGAGGTATAGTGAAAAACATCGTCTGCTGGAATAAGAAATATAAAGTATTCACTATTCTTTACCTCCCTTTCTACGACTATTAAATTTATTGATAAAGGTCTTAATTATTAGTGAGAAGGCACTGAAGTAAATAATAACAGCTATAATAATGTTAATTACTTCTGTGGAGAAATCAAATAATTGAAGATAGAAGCCTCCTGCAGTAATGTAAGCAATAAATAATCCAGAGAATATTATTCCTATAGGATTTGATAAGCCTAATAGAGCTACTGATATTCCTGTAAAGCCTTCTGCTGCAAGTACATCCACAACCTCAATATGCTTACCTGAACCAGCAAGGTAAAGGAGTCCTCCAGCAATTCCAGCTAAGGCACCGGCAATAACCATGGAAAGAACTATATTCTTCTTTTCATTTATTCCTGCATATCTACTTGCATCTCTGTTAAAGCCAACAGCTCTTAATTCAAAACCAAAGGTAGTCTTAGTTAATACAATATACATAATAATAGCCATTATCAAGGCAATTATTATACCCCCATTAACACTAGAACCCTGGAAGATTTTATCCAATCCCATTTTAGGAATGTAGGCGGTCTTTGGTAGAGCCTTTGATTGATTTTTTAATGAATCAAAAATTATATCTGAGTTCTTTACCATAGCGTTAACTAAGTACATTCCAATATAATTCATCATAATTGAGGAAATAACCTCATGAACATTAGCATAAGCCTTTAACAAACCTGGTATTAAAGCCCATAATGCTCCTCCTACAGCACTAGCGATTAATGCAACCACCCAGTGGAATCCACCGAGGCTGGTCATAGTAAGACCAACAAAAACTGAAAAGAAAGCTCCCATTATAAACTGACCAGAAGCACCAATATTAAACAGCCCTGTTTTAAAGGCAAAGCCAACAGATAAGCCTGTCATAATAATCGGTGTTGCATAATAGAATATCTGTCCTATTCCTCTAGTTCCTCTTGTTAAAGCACCAGTTAAAATTGTGATGAAACCTTGACCTGCTTCTGCCGGGTTACTAACTAAAAGAATTATAAACCCAAACATCAATCCAACAATAATGGCAAATACCGATGAAAGAAAGCCAAAGTTTTTTGTCTTTTTAGTTACCTGTGTATTACTTGTATTATCCATGGTTTTCCTTCACTCCCTTCTTTGAACCAGCCATATAAAGTCCTAGCTCCTGAACTGTAACCTCTTTAGGATTAACCTCAGCAACTATTTCACCCTCATACATGACCAAAATTCTATCACTTAAATTCATAACCTCATCTAATTCTAGTGATACTAGTAATACAGCACAACCCTTGTCACGCTGATTTACAAGCTCTTTATGAATAAACTCTATAGCACCAACATCTAGACCTCTAGTAGGCTGAACAGCAATTAGAAGCTCTGGATTCCTTGAAATCTCTCTAGCTATAATAGCCTTCTGCTGATTACCTCCAGACATGCTTCTTACAGTAGTATAGATGCCCTGTCCACTTCTTATATCAAAGGTATCTATAAGCTTTTTTGCACTCTCATATATGCTGTTATATCTTAAGAAACCATTCCTCTGGAATTTTTTAGTAAAGTATTCTTGAAGGGCTAAGTTTTCTCCAAGATTATAATCTAATACTAAACCATGCTTATGCCTATCCTCTGGTATATGTCCAATACCGTGGGTATTTTTATATCTAATGGTTTTAGTAGAAATATCTTCACCTTTTAGAATAACATTACCTTCATCAAGCTTGCTCAAGCCAGTAATAGCCTGTACTAATTCTGTTTGACCATTGCCTTCTATTCCTGCTATACAGAGTATTTCCCCTTTTCTTACCTTAAAGCTAACATCATTTACAGAATTCTTGGAGCTTCCTTCTCTCTTTGATTTTACTGAAAGATTATTCACCTCAAGAACAAATTCCTTTGGCTTTGCCTCATCCTTTTCTACAGTAAGATTGACCTTACGTCCAACCATCATCTCAGATAGAGCTTCCTTATCTGTATCTCTTACATCTACAGTTCCAATGTATTTACCTCTTCTAAGGACAGAACACTTATCAGCAACAGCTTTAATTTCATCTAGCTTATGAGTGATAAAGATAATAGACTTTCCTTCTTTAGCAAGGCCTTTTATTACATTCATTAGCTCATTAATTTCTTGAGGAGTTAATACTGCTGTAGGCTCATCTAAAATTAGAATATCATTATCTCTATAGAGCATCTTTAATATCTCTACTCTCTGCTGCATTCCAACACTAATGTCTGCAATATATGCATCTGGATCTACTTTAAGATTATATTTTTCACTGAGATCCATTACCTTTTTTCTAGCGTCATCCATCTTTAAAAGTCCATTTTTTACTGTCTCTACTCCTAAAATTATATTTTGCAGAACTGTAAAATTATGAACTAATTTAAAATGCTGATGAACCATTCCAATTCCTAGATCATTAGCATCTAAGGGACTATTTATTTTAACTTCCTGTCCCTTTACCCTTATCTTACCTTTTTCAGGCTGATAAAGACCGAATAAAACGCTCATGAGTGTAGACTTTCCTGCTCCATTTTCTCCTAGGAGTGCATGAATTTCTCCCTTTTTCACCTGTAAGGTAACATTATCATTTGCGATGATCCCGGGAAACTCTTTTGTTATACCTATCATTTCAATTATGTAGTCCACATATTTCCCCTCCATAATATAGATTTAGCTGTTTAATTATATCATACAATATACAAGGATTATTACTTTTAAACTATAAAATTGTTTCTAAATTTTCTTAATATATAAATAAAAGGATGCTCAGAGCATCCTTTTATTTTTTCTTAATTACTCTCCAATAACTTCTACTTTAACAATAGATAGTTCAATATCTGTTACTGCTTTTTCAGTATCCTTAAATATATCTATTTCATCAGCCTTTATCTTGCTGTAGATAGCATCGTAATCTTCCTGAGTAAACTTCTCGAACTTGGAGTTTTCCATAGGAAGTCCAACACCGTCAACAGATGCATTAAGAGTAACTGATTTTCCACCTGGGAAGCTACCATCATAATAAGCCTTTAATCCATCATAAACAGAATTTGAAAGCATCTTCATAGATGAAGTTATAACTGTTTCTGACTCTCCAGATTGGTCTACGTCAACACCTATAACAAACTTACCTTCTCCAGCTGCTTCTGCTGCAGCCATAACTGAGTTACCTACAGCGCCACCACAAGCAAAGATAACTTCAGTTCCTGATTGATACCAGGAAGCTGCTGTAGCTTGTGCCTCTGGAGTTGCATCGAAGCCGCCAGTATAGTTGTACTTAACTTCTATATCAGATATACCCATTTCTTTAGCTGCATATTCTGCACCCTGTACAAAACCATAACCGAATCTTACAACAGCTGGAACAGCCATTCCGCCCATGAAACCAAGCTTAGTATAGCCTTCCTTAACAGCTGCGTAACCTGCTAAGAATCCTGCTTGCTCTTCAGCATAGAATACAGAATAAACATTATCCTCTATTACTGGCACGTAGTCACCATTGTGTGGATATCCATCTAAGATGATAAAATTAACATCTTCATATAAAGTCTGTGCTTGGAAAACCGCTGGCTCAAATAAGTAACCAGGACAAACTATTACTTTTGCTCCAGCTTCAACAGCTAGCTGAATTGTTTCTAAATAAGCTTGATCTGTCTTTTCTTTTGGCTGATAATACTTATGCGTGATATCGTTTTCCTTCGCATATTTCTCTAGACCTTCCCAAGCACCTTGGTTGAAGGATCTGTCGTCTATGGTACCTACATCTGTTATAAGTGCAAGTTCATATCCGTCCTTACTGCCTGTCCCCTTATCGCCGCCCTCATTAGAGTCTCCAGCGCATCCTACTATGGATATTGCTAAAGCACCAGCTAATATCATAGAAAGTAGTTTTTTCATGGTATTTCCTCCCTTAATATGTTTATAGTATCTGTCTTAACTATATTCAGATTATCATAACTTCATAAATTATTCAATATTGTTTTAAATATATAATTATAGTAAATTTAATTATATTAATAAATATTATAATATTTAATGATATTTTGATATATATTAAATTTTTAGTCCTAATAGAGCCTGTTTTTTAACAAATTACTTAATTAATTCCCGTTTTACAAACATTCCCTTTGCAAAACGAAGAGCTGCTTTTCTCTTAGTGAGCCATATAATCTGCACATCATTTTTATTATTGTTAAGGATTTCAGGAACTAGAAATTCTGCAACCGTTTCAGGAGTATCAGCTAGCAGGTTAAATATCTTCTTGAAATCCTCTTCCTCAGCTGCACTTCTTGCCTCTCCCTTAGCAGGCTTTGTGATAAAGTCTGTCACCATCATCCCTGGAGATAGTCTTCCAACTATTATCTTACTTCCCTCTACCTCCTTGGCCAGGGCCTTAGTAAAGTAAGTTAATGCTCTTTTTGAGGTTCCATAAATTGCAGTTTTTCTTTGAATCATCCCATCACTACCAAGACCCTCCATATTATAAATAGCACCACAGCCTTGACTTATCATTCCTTTTAAAGCTATTTCTGAGCCATAAATCATTCCCTTAATATTAGTGTCGACGATCTTTGATATACTGTCATAGGGAAGCTCAGATATCTTTCTATAAGGCTGATTAATTCCAGCATTATTGATCCAGATATCAATGTTTCCAAAGGCTTCTCTACCTTTTTTCCAAAGAGCTTCTATTTCCTCTGGCTTAGTTACATCACATTTCAGTATTAAAACTCGATTTTCATACCTTGACAGCTCTGATTTTGCCTTCTCAATCCCCTCCTCACTGGAACCGCATATTATAACGCTGCAATCGCTTTTGAGAAACTCCTTTGTCATTTCTAAGCCAAGGCCCTTTGTCCCCCCAGTAATAACCGCATTCTTCATAACCATCTCCCCTTTTCTTACATATATAGTATATTATACCATCACAATATATCCGGTTTATCCACTGTTAATAGATTTATTTTTAGACAAAAAAAGCCTCAATGCAAACTATGTATACATTGAGACTCTTATAACCTTTGTAGCTTTAATTTTCACTATGAAAGCTATACTTCTATGGGATTTAAAGTTCTTTTTAAGAACTCTCTAGTTCTGTCTTCTCTAGGAGAATTAAATATTACCTCAGGAGAACCTTCTTCAACAATTACGCCTTTATCCATAAATACCACTCTATCAGCTACCTCTCTTGCAAAGCCCATTTCGTGAGTTACCACCAGCATAGTAAGTCCAGCCTCCGCCAGCTCTTTCATTACCTTCAACACCTCTCCTACCATTTCTGGGTCTAAGGCAGAGGTAGGTTCGTCAAAGAGCATCACATCTGGTTCCATAGAAAGGGCTCGTGCAATAGCAACTCTCTGCTTCTGACCTCCTGATAGCTGCTTAGGCTTAGCATTAATGTACTTATCCATACCAACCACCTTTAGATACTTCAAAGCAGTCTTCTCAGCTTCTTCTCTAGATTTCCCTAAGACTTTCATCTGCCCAACGGTGCAGTTGCTCAAGACATTATGATTGTTGAAAAGATTAAACTGCTGGAATACCATTCCTAGCTTTGTCCTATAATTATAAATATCGTGATTATCATCAAGGATATTTTCACCCTTGTATATAATTTCTCCGCCACTAGGGGTTTCTAATAGATTTATACATCTTAATAAGGTAGATTTTCCTGAACCAGAGGAACCAATTATACACACAACCTCTCCCTTTTCTACTGAAAAATCTATATCCCTTAAAACCTCATGGTCTCCAAAGCTTTTACTTAAATGCTGCACCTCTATAATTTTTTCCATACCTTATCCTCCTAATTTCTTCTCTCTACATCTTTCTTTTAAGTCTTGCTTCAGGAGTTTCCACCTGCATCTGATTGCCTAGTAAAATATAGTTATCTGGTCCATCTAATTTCTTTTCAATATAGCGAAGAATTCTTGTAACAGTAAAGGTCATGATGAAGTACAGTATACAAGCTACAAAGAAGGACTCAAAATATCTAAAATTATTTCCTGCCACTGTCTTTGTCTGGAAATAAAGCTCCGTAACTGAAATTACGTTCAATACTGAGGTATCCTTAATGTTTATTACAAATTCATTACCGGTTGCAGGAAGGATGTTTCTTATAACCTGGGGCATAACTACATTTATCATAGTTTGAAAATGATTCATCCCTATTGCCTGTGCTGCTTCATACTGCCCTTTATCTACGGAAACTATTCCACCCCTCACTATCTCAGCCATATAAGCTCCTGTGTTTATAGAAACAATAAAGATTGCTGCAAAGATCCTGTTCATGTAAAGACTAAAGGCTAAGGCAGCGCCATAATATATAACCATTGCCTGTACAATCATCGGAGTTCCTCTAAAAAATTCAATATAAACAGCTAATATACCATTTACTATCTTAAGTACTACTTTCTTTACTCCTCTATTAGGGGCAGGAATAGTTCGTACAACCCCTATGATCAGCCCTATTGCTAAACCAATAATTGTACCTATCATTGATATTAAAAGAGTCATTCCTGCTCCTCTTAAAAACATCTCCCAATTTTCACTTATAATTCTAAAAAGCCATTCTTTACTCATTTTTAGCCACCTTCCTCAAAGTAAAACCGGGTGCTTCCTACTAAGCATCCGGCGTATTCAAATAACTATTGTGCTGCTGGTTGGTTCTTTATTGCCTCATCCATCAGCTGTTGGCGTTCATCTTCGGAGACCTTAGAAAGAATATCATTGATCTTGTCAGTTAGATCTGAGCCCTTAGTTAATCCAACAGCAATGGCTGTATCCTCTAGAGAAGTTTCGAAGCCATCCTGTAGCTCTATCATTTTAAAGCTTTCATTGGCAGCCTCAGCACTTATCCCCTCAGGCCTTTCAGTTACATAACCATCTATCATTCCTGACTCTAAAGCCACCCTCATGGCTGCAAAATCGTCCATGGCATTCTCTTTTACTACGCCATCTATCTGATCTATAACACTATAATGGAAGGTATTTAACTGTCCTGTAATTTTAGCACCGGAAAAGTCAGCTAATTTATTTGCATCTTCATATTTTCCACCGTTCTTCACAACGATAACTAAATCTGATTTGTAATATATATCTGAGAAATCAATTGCTTCTAATCTTTCCGCAGTTGGGGACATACCGGCAACAATTGCATCTATAGTTCCTGATTGAAGAGCAGGTATTAAGCCTGTCCACTCTGTCTTAACTATAACCAGCTCCTTGCCTAAAGCATCGGCTATCCTTTTAGCAATTTCTACATCATAGCCTCCTGCATAATCGGAGCTTCCTTCTATTTTAACGGCTCCATTAGAGTCATCCTTTTGAGTCCAATTAAATGGGGCATAGGCAGCCTCAAGGCCAACCTTAAAGGTATCCTTGTCCCCTCCATTGTTATTCCCACTTGTGGAGGCACAACCAGTAAATACAACCATTGCTACTAATGCTGCTGATAAAATTGCTTTGACTTTATTCTTCATTTATATCTTCCTTTCTATCTATTTATTTAAATACTTTAATTATTCAATTTTATTATAAAAAAACAAAAGACTTGAGAGAACTCAAGTCTATTATAAACATAATAACTCACAGCCCCTTTCCTTCCCATATGAGATAGCACAACTCAATAGATCGGGTAATCTATTGAGACAGTCCTGCAGCTCTTAACTGCAGACCCAGCAAATAATACTGAGAATATTATAAGCTTCGGCGATGAATCCTTCTTCTTAGAATCTTTGCTTTCTCCTGCTCCTCTAAGAACTGTTAAACCTCGCGCCTCTACCTCATCGAAATGATGAGGCCTTATTAAATTATGCTCCTAGTTTACAGCAAATATTTCAAATTGTCAACAATCTTCAGGATAAATATGTGCTCATTTCTCCATGAAAAGGTTTAATTCGGTAATTTTCTTAAGCTTTTCAGTATGCTTTTGTTCTTTTATATTATCTTTTCATATAAAATAATATTTACTTTTAGATTTAATAGTATTTGTCACAAAAATAACATAACGGTAATATAATAATTATCATTGCAAATAGCTAATTAATACTGTACTATTTATTATGTAAATGTTTTATCATTATCATAGAAGGAAAGGAGAGATGTATTATGACAGCAGAAAAGGTGATTTACAATTAAAATATAATACAGGCAGAGAGCTTAGATAATTTCTAAGGTTTAATGCCCTCTAGGTAATCCTTCTTAAAAACTGTTGTAATTGATATATTCCGTAGATAACAGCTTTATAAGGCTTGCTTTCTGCGGTATTTTTATGCCCTTTTTTACCACGACCTCTTTCTGCCTGTGATTATTCATATTAGGAAAGGAGTGTGATATTTATGAAGTTGTATTTCAATAATATAAATATATATCACAATATCGGAGGTAAGAATGATAACAAATAATAATTATTATAAACAGAATACAAATCTGTTAAACTATGGTTTTGATGAAAAACTGCTGAGCTCAGACTATGGCAGTTTGACACTAGGAAGAATAACAGCGGTCCATAGAGGCAGCTACGAATTAGTCTCCTCTTTAGGCTTTACCAATGGGATTTTAAAAAGTAGTATATATTATAATAATGATCTAATAGAGCTTTATCCTACTGTTGGTGATTTTGTTCTTTTTCAATATAATCCTTATGGAGACTCAGTAATTACTGAGACTCTTCCTAGAAAGTCCTGCTTTACTAGAAGGGATCCTGATAAAGGTAGAGGGGAGCAAGCCATAGCCTCTAACTTTGATTATGTTTTTATAGTCACATCGCTAAATCACGATTTCAACCCAAAAAGATTAGAAAGATATGTTACCGAAGCTTGGCAGAGTGGAGGCAACCCAATCATAGTCTTAACAAAAGCAGATTTAAAACCATCCTTCCAGGAAGAAATTGATGCTGCAGCATATGCTGCTCCCGATGTTCCCTTATATGCTGTAAGCACTCTGACAGGTCATGGATTAGAAGAGCTTTCCACCCTACTAAGGCCAGGAATCACTATTGTCCTTCTTGGATCTTCTGGTGTTGGAAAGTCCAGTCTAGTAAATGCTATAGCAGGAGAAGAGCTTATGAAAGTAAATCTCATCAGGGAGGATGATTCCAAGGGCAGGCACACCACCACTCACAGGCAGCTTATCTCCCTTTCTACGGGTTTAGTGGTTATAGATACTCCTGGAATGAGAAGCCTTGGAATGTGGGATGTTTCAGAGGGGTTAGGAGAAACCTTTGTAGAAATCGAGGAGCTAATAGCTTTATGTAAATTCAGTGATTGCACTCATACTAATGAACCAGGCTGTGCAGTAAATGACGCTCTTTCTTCTGGCAAACTTTCTGAAGATAGGTATCAAAGCTATTTAAAGTTAAAAAAGGAAGCTCGTTTCATAGCCCACAAGGAAAATAAGCAAAAGAGAAAGCTCAAGGACTCAAATAAAAAGAGAAAGTTTAAATAAATAAGGAGGACCAACTGGTCCTCCTTATTTATTCTTTCTAGAAATACTAAGTATAGCTAAAAGATAGAATACTACAGCTGTTATAAGTAAAAAACCTATCTGAAGTGAAGGAGTTAAAATCTCATCCCCCACCTTATAAACTACACCCAATTCTGATTTGAACTTCTCAACTTCCTCCAGTGGAATCCCTTTAAAGGTTACAGAAATGGGAACCTCCATAAATATTTGTCTGAGTAAGGTACCACTATGGGAAAGTGGAAAAGCCTTTATAAAGGTCTGTACAGAGCTAGGTAGTACGCCAATAGGAATATAAATTCCCATAAGAAAACCCATTAAGGTTCCCACTACAGTACTGGCAGTAGCAAAGGAGTTATTAGTTTTAAATAGGCTTACCATGAAAAATATCATAGCGCTAGAAGCTAGTACACTTATTAGGATTATACCTATAACTTTAATAATGTGATTAAAAGGTAAAAGCTCTCCTCCACTAAGAACTATATATAATTCAGCCAATAAAAAGGTAAGAAGGCTCATAATTACTCCTACTATATATGAGCTTATTAGATATCCCCCAGCTATTTTGTAGCGCTTTAAGGGAGAGGCGTAAATATCCTTATAATTCTTCTTCACCTTATCATCCACCATCTGTCCAAAGGCTCCCATGGTAGTAGTTATAGCAGTAACTGCAATTACGCCACCCATTATCCAGCTATCCATGAGAAAACGGGCTCCTGGCAGCTCGCCAACACTTTGTTCTACCTGATCTCCCAAAAACAGAACATAGAGACCTATTATTACAAATACTCCTAAAAGGGAAAAGAACACAGAAGTCTTATCTCTGAAATATAGCTTTATATTCCTCACAGCTAAATTAAGCATCTTCCCTTATCTCCTTTCCTGTTATATTGATAAATACATCGTTCATGGTTCCATGAATCACTTCAAAGGATTCAATAAAAGCTTCCCCTTGAGAGAGTATGGATATAGCTTCCTTGGAACTACCTAACTTTCCTTCTAATATCCCTGATTTATGAATATATGAGATGCCCTGTTTTTTTAATAGCTCTTCTACCTTTAGAGCGTCTACTGGCTTAATTTTTATCAGGTCTGAGCTGTATTCATTTCTTAACTCATAGGGTGTCCCTTTTGCTGCAATTTTTCCATGATCTATAATAGTTATATAATCAGCCTCCGCAGCCTCTTCCATATAATGGGTAGTTAAAAACACTGTCATTCCCTGGTCTGTTTGAAGCCTTCTTATAGTTTCCCATACGCTCACCTTTGTCTGAGGATCAAGGCCAGTAGTAGGCTCGTCTAAGAATAAAATCTTTGGAGTATTAACCAGTGCCCTGGCGATATCAGCTCTCCTCCTCTGACCACCGGACAGCTTACCGTAAGGTCTATCTATAAAATCCATAACCTCTGCAGCTTCCGCTGCCCCTTTAATTGCTTTCGCTAATGCTTTACTATTTAGACCATAAAGTCTCCCTCTAGTTACTAAATTTTCTCTTACAGTGAGAAGATTATCCAGTACACCATCCTGAAATACTACTCCAATTTCTCTTCTTATCTCATCATCCCCAGAGCCTAAAGTCTTTCCATCTATGATTACCTCTCCTCCATCGGGCTTTAAAAGGGTACAAAGGATATCTATAGTAGTGCTTTTTCCAGCACCATTAGGTCCTAAAAATGCAAAGAGCTTTCCTTCCTCTGCAAAGAAGCTTATTCCTCTTACAGCCTGCACCTTACCATAGCTTTTTACAAGATTATTAACCTGTAAAATTTTACTCATATATCCTCAACTCCAGACATCATTATTATTATTCTATAATAATTATACAATATTTGTTAGTAATTATGTATACAAATCAATACTTTATTTTCCATATTACAATTAGAATTAAGTTTATTTTTGCTATCTAATAATATGTGATTAAAAAATAAAATATCGGTGAAATTATTATCAATATTAGTTCACAATCCTTATATAGCAGCTCATTTATGATTTAATATAATTATCAAAAATAAAGTTGTTTTAAGTAAAACAACTAATTAGCCAAAGGAGATAGCTTATGAGTAAAATTATAGTTGTTGGTGTCAATCATGCTGGTACCTCAGCAATTAATACCATACTCAATAATTATGAAGGTCACGAAGTAATAGGTATCGATGGTAATTCTAATATTAGTTTTTTAGGCTGTGGTATGGCTCTTTGGATAGGTAATCAGATAAGTGGGCCAGAAGTTCTGTTTTACTCTTCAAAGGAAGATCTAGAGAAAAAAGGTGCTACCATATACATCGAGACCAAGGTTACTAAAGTGGATTTTGATAATAAGATAGTTTATGCCACGGATAATAAAGGATCTTCAATTGAAGAGAGCTACGACAAGCTTATACTTGCCACAGGCTCACAGCCAATAGTCCCAGATATAAAGGGAATAGATTTAAAAAATGTTCAGCTAGTTAAGCTATTCCAGAATGCGGAAGAGGTAATTGAAAAGCTTAATAACAAAGATATAAAGAATATAGTTATTGTGGGGGCTGGCTATATTGGTGTTGAACTAGCCGAAGCCTTTATAAGAAGTGAAAAACAGGTAACACTAGTGGACTTAATGGAAACCAGCCTATCTAATTATTACGATAAAGAATTCACAGCTCTCATGGATAAAAATCTTTCGGACCATGGTATTAAGCTTGCCTATGGCGAAAAGGTTATGGAATTCCAGGGTACAGACAAAGTTAAAAGAGTAATTACTGATAAGGGAAGCTATGATGCTGATATGGTTATTATGGCCATCGGTTTTAAGCCTAATAATGAATTAGGCAGGGAAAGAATAAAACTATTTAAAAATGGTGCCTATATTGTGGATGACCATCAGGAGACCAATATTAAGGATGTATATGCCATAGGAGATTGTTCAACGGTTTATGATAACTCCCTTCAGGGACTAAGCTATATTGCTTTAGCCACTAATGCAGTCCGTTCAGCCATCGTTGCAGCATCAAATGCTGCAGGTGATAAAACTCAGTCAATTGGGGTTCAGGGCTCTAACGGGATAAGCATCTTCGGTTTAAATATGACCTCTACAGGACTTACCTACGAAAGAGCAAAAAAGCAGGGCTATGATGCGACCTTTACAGAATATGAGGATCTTATAAAGCCAGAATTCATGATAAATAATAACGAGAAGGTAAAGCTTAGAATAGTTTATGATAATACCACAAGAGTAATCCTCGGTGCTCAAATGGTATCTAAAGCGGATATTTCTTTAGGTATTCACATGTTCTCACTTGCAATTCAGGAAAAGGTGACTATAGATAAGCTAAAGCTATTGGACATTTTCTTCCTTCCTCACTTTAATAAGCCCTATAACTTTATAACTATGGCTGCTTTAAAGGCTAAATAATGCAAAAAGACCGCTTTAAGCGGTCTTTTTAGCCTCTTGCCTCGATTTGAAAATAAGTCCAATTATCGATAATAAAAATACCAGTCCTTGTACTGCTAACCACAATTTCACTCCTGAGCCTAACATCTCACCTGCCTCTACGTTGCCAGTAAAGGAAAGGTTACCTCCTATTAAACTCATAAACTTATCTAGAGCATCGCCAATAGTTTCCTTTATATTATTCACCTCACCACTAGCTCTCGAATAAATAAAGACAAGGATAGCTATGTTTATTGTTACTGAACTGATAGCCGCTACAAATCCTTTTCTTGTTCTTAGAACTAACGTGAGAAAGGCTCCTAAAAAGCTTATTATGTTTATAGCTATGAGGCACCTGCTTATGATTAACAAGGCATCCTCTGCAGAAGCTATTAGCCCTGGTGCAAATAAGCTTATAATATTTAATGTACTAGAATGCTCCTTCATCGCTTCAGGAAGCTTAATAATATCAACACCACTTAAAGCTCTTTCAATATTAATAGGATTTAGATCTATAAATATCATAAAAAATGATACTATTGATGCAATAAATCCTCCTGCTATCAAAAGCTTAATACCCAGAGTGATTTTTTTATTCACAAAAATTCCCTCCCCTCTTCGCCTCACTTTATATAATACTTCCATGAGGTTTCATTACTCTACTATATTTTGAAGCCATACCCCTTTTTTCACTAAAACATAGCCTATTATACATTTTATTATTTCAATCAGCTGACAGGATAAATATATAACTAAAATATTGAGACTCGTATATCTCGTTAAAATAAAGGCTAAAGGAATATTAAAAAGCCAAACATAACCACTATCAAATAAAAAAGTTATTAATGTTTTTCCGCCAGATCGAAGGGTAAAGTAAGTGGCATGCATAAATGCATGAAGAGGCATACATAAAGAGACTATTAATATAAAGCTGCTAGCTAATTCCTTTACTTCCCTGGTTGTATTATAAATTGAAGGAAATATTGAGGAAAGCGAAGCCATTATAAGTCCAATTATTACACACATGGAAACAGAAAAGAAAATCAACTTCCTATCGGTATCCCTAGCTTCCTCCATTTTTCCTGCACCCAGCAGCTGTCCCACTATTACAGATATACTACCTCCCAAAGCTATAAAAACCACATTAAACACATTTGAAATAGTAGAGGCAATATTCAGACCTCCTATAACTGCCAGTCCTCTAACAGAATAGCACTGTGTAAGGGTAGCCATTCCTCCGGACCAAAAAAACTCATTAGCCATTAAGGGCAGTCCCTTTAAAAGTATTTTACCTGTTAGCTCTTTTGATATTCTAAAGGTCTTATAAGCCCCTCTGATAAAAGGAATGTCTCTACTATTAATATGTGTCCACAAAACAGTTATAGATAGTTCAACATATCTTGAAATTACAGTAGCTATAGCTGCTCCTTCAACTCCTAGGACAGGAAAACCTAGCTTACCAAATATCAAAACATAATTAAATGCCAAATTCACCAGAACTGCCACAAGGCCAGAAGCCATGGGCAAAAGGGTTTGTCCCATTTCCCTAAGACTGCTGGTATATGCTTGATTTATAGCAAAGGGAAGTAGTCCCCAAAGCATTACCCGAAGATATTTTTCACCGAATAATAAGGTTTTGGCAATATCCCCTGTAGTGCTTCCTTTATGAAGATAAAGAGAAATAAGATTTCTACCAAAAATAACAAATATAAAAGCTGATATGAAAGTTACCAATAGTACTGATATAAATTTAAATCTATAGGAATCTCGCATTCCCTTGTAATTCTTATTGCCAAAAAATTGAGCTCCAAAAATACTCGCTCCTGAAATTGCTCCAAAGATACTTACATTAAAAACAAATATAAGCTGGTTTACTATGGCAACTCCCGACATTTCTTCAGTTCCAATTCTACCTACCATTATGTTATCAAGAAGACTTACAAAATTAGTAATACCATTTTGAATTATTATAGGCACCGCTATTGCTAGTACCATCTTATAAAACTTTCTATCCCCTATATATTTTTTCATAATATCCCCATTTTCTTGTTATGATTAATTACTTACAAATCTATGTTAAGTAGAAACACTAAAAAAGCTTTTCTAGGAAACTACAATTTATATTATAACTTTTTTATGATATACTTGTACCAATATTTTAAAAATTAATATGAACGATAAGAGGATATATTATGATACAAGAAAAATCCACAAATAATGGTTTATCTACCTTTACCCTAAAGTGTATAGCTATTGTAACCATGGCCTTGGATCATGGAGCAGCAGTGCTCCTAGCCCCAAATAATAGTTATTATCTAATCTTAAGATTAATTGGGAGGACTTCTTTCCCCATATTTTGCTTCTTGATAGCCGAAGGAGCATATCACACAAAAAACATTAAACAATATGCCTTACGTCTTGGAATTTTTGCATTAATTTCAGAGCTTCCTTTTAACTTAGCTTTCTATGGAAGCTATAGTTCCCCTTATCATCAAAATGTTTTTTTCACCTTATTTTTAGGTTTAATAGTAATCGCTTTCCATAAACTACTTGTAAGATACAACAAAAAATATCTATCATGTCTCTTTCTATTTCTAGGAATGTATATAGCTTCTCTTATGAAAACCGATTATGGTGCTCAAGGTGTTCTTTTAATTTATATATTTTATATATCAAGAAATATTACAAACTTCAGGCTGCCTATTTATATACTGGGCATTCTTATGCTATCTTTGAATATATATACCATCATAAACTCTATCCAAATTTTTGCTATTATCTCGATTATACCAATATTTATGTATAACGGTGGTAAAGGTAAAAATCTAAATAAATATGCTTTCTATAGCTTTTATCCCGTTCATTTAATAGTTCTGTATTTTTTAGCAAAATATATTTAATATAACTTTTAACTCTTAAACGCTATTAACCCCCGACATTTGATGCCGGGGGTTATCATCAGTAGAAGATATCTGATTTCAATTAATATAGAACTGATTATTCGGTTGCTCCTCTAGATATATAATTTTCATGGATTATATTTAACTCCCAAGTTATATCATCGGTACAGCTATTAATATCACCTAAATCTGCTATTACATTGTTAAAGGATAATGTTACTTCTGTACAACCACCGCTACATCTTCTATTAGGAACATCAAAAATACTATCCACCAGAGCTGCTCTATCTCCATTAGCTAATAGCTCAGCCACTATGGCATATCTAGAATTAGGACATAAACCATCGATTGATAAGTCAAAATCCACTAAAGTATATCTGTCTGGATCATGATTAAAAGGACCTATAGTACTTCTACACCCTGTGCTCATTACTTTCTCCTCCTATGCATATATAGATAATCATCTCTACTGATATAATATTCATTGGAGAAAATAATGACACAGATTAATATTATATATCGACTTTTTTGCGGAAGGTAATAAAAAATAAAACTAGATAGCTTAGAGATATAATGATATATATAAACCATGCGAAGCCGTACCCACGAATATCAGCAATGAAGCCAGACAAAAAGGAGCCGAAAGCAGATCCTAGTGTGAAAACCATATTTACCACACCTATCTTCTCAGAATAATTCTCTCCTTTAAATAAGGCACTTGCTCCGTATGATGGAAGCACTGATGGCATACACATAAATAATCCAAAGCTCAGGGCGTATAATACCGAAACATAAGGTATCCTAATTAATAATAATGAGACATAGCTTATTAAAGACAACAGAGTAAATATAGTAATAGATTTTCTTAAGGATAGCTTATCAAAGACAATCCCCCCTAATGCGTTTCCCACTAGTGCGAAGATGGCTTGAAGAGAACCTATATTAGCGCTTTTCTGAATACTATAGCCTACACTATTTAAATATGGCTGTGCATGTACCTTGGTTCCTGCCACAGCAATACCTAGCAATAATAATCCTGCGGAAAATGCGATAAAAGATAAACTCATAAATGAACTAGCTTTTACCTCACCATCTTCACTATTTACTACCTTCTCCTGGATTTTTTCCTTTGGAAGCTTAATAAATATCAAAATCAAAGGTAAGGTTATAACTACTATTGCTGCTCCTAGAATTATATAAGCCCATCTATAACCAGCCTTTTCAATAAGATAGCTTGCTATCTGCATCCAAAAAAAACTTCCAGTACCTATACCTGCGAAAGCTATACCCAATGCCATTCCTCGTTGTTCTTTAAACCAGTAATTAATTAAAGTAGAAATTGGTATGGTTGTTAATGCTGTGATCCCTATAGATATCAGCACAGCTAATATATAGAACCCTGGGAGAGCACTTATCAAACCATAAGCTGCAAATCCAAGGCCACCAATTATTGATCCCAAAGCCATAACCAGCTTTATATTGGTTTTTCGAATTAACCTCCCAATAAATGGAGACACTATGCCTGTAGTTATTCCTGCTATAGTAAAAATAAGAGAGAAGGAAGATAAAGAAAATCCCCTCTCCTTAGTAACAGTATCAATAAAAAGAGAATGTACTGAGTTAACTATACTAAAAGCCACGGCCATTATTAAAAAACAAGCAGCCAAAATAATCCATCTATGCATTTTATCCTTCATTAGCTTTACTCCTTTCATAGCTAAGTCTAGCTACCTATTTACAGCCTAAGGTATCTAATAACTATGATTTACCCCTAATGGAACAATTATTCTCTCTCACAAGGAATAAATTGATTATTTGGCATGAATTATAATTTTAAAACTATTTGTCAATACAATGCATATATTTCTCTGCTTCCTCCCAGGTTACTAAGAAGCCTGCTCCCTTAGAGCAAAATACCGAGGCAGAGGTATTTTCTTTATCTGCTCCTTTATCATAAGAGATTCTTTCTATCACTGCCTCTCTATTATGACAGATATCATAGCCATCAAATATAAGGCTTATTGATCCTGTTCCTTTTGTTATAACCAAAAGCTCCGAGGAATACTCCATAAAGGTAGCTACAGGTCCTCTCCCTTGAATATGTATAATTTCATTAGAATTATCCTCTATTTCAAAGGTTCCAGATAGTCTTTGTATATCTGATATGATTCTTCCCATAAAATCTGTAGTAGCATAAATATGAAAGCTATAATAGGGTTCTAATAATAGATTTTCTGCTTTCTCTAGTCCCTGCCTAATAGCTCTATATGTAGCCTCTCTAAAGTCTCCTCCCTCTGTATGCTTTAGATGAGCTCTTCCATTAACAAGGACTATTTTTATGTCTGTAATTGGAAAACCTGTTAATATTCCTTTATGAGCCCTTTCATATACATGCTTTTCTATGAGATTTTGAAAGTTTAAAGGAAGCTTATCCACATGACATTCGCTGGCAAATAAAATCCCTCTTCCTCTTTCTAGAGGCTCTAGGCGCAGATTCACCTCTGCATAATGGCGAAGTGGCTCATAATGCCCGTATCCCATGACAGACTTTTCTATAGTTTCTCTGTATAATACCTCTGGCTTTTCAAATTCTACATCCAGGTGAAATCTTTCTTTTATAATATCTTTAAGTATTTCCAGCTGAATTTGACCCATGACATGAATTGTAATAGAATCCACTTCTTTTTCATACTTAACAGAAAGAGTAGGCTCTTCCGCCTCCAATACTTTTAATGATTGAAAAACATAATTTCTATCAATAGCCTTAGAGAAGGAAACCTTTGACTCTAGAGCCGTATCAAAATAATATTGTATCCTATTATTCTCTCCACCTAACAAATCTCCTGATGCAGAAGCTTTAAGCCCAGTTACAGCAAAGATATCCCCTGCTGAGGCTTCAGAAATACTTTCAAATTTTTCTCCCATATAAAGCCTTATTTCATTAATTTTTTCAGATCCACTTTCCTCTCCAAAATAAAATTCATCCTTGGGCTTAATCGTGCCTTTTAAAGCCTTAATAAAAGTTATCCTATTGCCTTTACTGTCATGTCTTATCTTATAAACTCTACCAGTAAAGGGCTCCTGAGTTTTTTCATGATATTTAGTTTCTGTAAGCTCATGAAAAACCTTTAAAAATTCCATAATTCCTATATCCTTTAGTGCTGATCCTGCCATAACTGGAAAGCAGCCTCTTTCCTTGATTGCTTTTATAAGCTTAGACTTTAACAGTTCATTATTCAATCTATCCTGAAGGAATAACTCCATGAGCTCCTCATCCCTATCGGCTAAAAACTCACCGATAGCATCCTGTTTTATAAAATCATCATCCATTGGGCTGGTATGGATAAATATAATATCTTGGGAAAGCTTCCTCTTAATATCCTTTATGGTATTACTAATGGAGAATCCCTCCATATCAATTTTGTTTATAAATATAAATGAAGGAATGCTATATCTAGTTAATAACTTGAAGAGAGAAGCTGTATGCGCCTGTACCCCTTCCTTTCCATTAACTAAAAGAACCGCATAATCTAATGAACCAACAGTCCTTTCCGCCTCTGCTGAGAAATCTATATGTCCTGGTGTATCAATTAAATAATAAGTTGTATCCTCATATAAAAAATGAGCTTGATCTGCAAATATTGTAATACCTCTCTGCTTTTCTAAAGCATTAGCATCCATTACAGTATTTTTATAGTCAACTCTCCCTAAGCTTCTTGTGGCACCTGTATGATATAAAAGCTGCTCAGAAAATGAGGTCTTACCAGAGTCCACGTGGGCAAATATTCCAAAAGTCTTTTTTATCACTGAAATCACTCCAATAAATCATATATAGCTTCTAAAATTATGATGAAGCTTTCATAAATACACATATTTAGTATATTTAATATACCTTTTTTCCTGCCATTTATCTAGATATATAACACTTTTCAATATAATAGATTTTCTATTCATATAAGATAAAATATACTATAATTATTTATAATTAAAAATATATTTAATGGAGGCACTTATGGCGTTATTTAGAAATGATTATAGCGAAGCAGCTCATCCAAATATTATAAATTCTCTTATGGCTGCAAGCAAAGAGCAAAACATCGGTTACGGGGAGGATAACCACTGCAAAAGGGCAGCTGAGCTTATAAAAAAAGAAATAGGCTTAGAGAATATTGATATTCACTTTCTAGCAGGAGGCACCCAAACAAATCTAGTGGGGGTATCTACCTTTTTGAAGCCTTATCAAGGAGTTATTGCAGTAGAAACAGGACATATAAATACTCATGAAACAGGAGCTGTGGAGGCTACTGGTCATAAAATATTGACTAGACCAGGTAAAGAAGGAAAGCTTACTCCAAAGGATATAATCTCAATTATGGAGGAATACGTAGGCGAACATTTAGTACAGCCAGCAATGGTGTACATTTCTAATTCTACTGAAATGGGGACAATTTATAATAAAGAAGAGCTGAGGGCAATCCATAACTGCTGCTCCCAATATGGGTTATATTTATTTATAGATGGAGCAAGACTTGGCTCTGCGCTTACCTCTAAAGATAATGATTTAACCTTAAAGGATATAGCAGCCTTATCAGATATATTCTACATAGGCGGCACTAAAAATGGTGCACTTTTAGGAGAAGCCCTGGTAATCTGTAACCCTGACCTTAAAAAGGACTTTAGATATGCCATGAAGCAGAGAGGTGCTCTTATGGCAAAGGGCTATGTTCTTGGTATACAATTTGAAGAATTATTCAAGGATCAGCTTTATTTCAAGCTAGCAGCTCACGCTAATACAATGGCTGATAAGCTTAAAGCTGCCTTTAAAGGCCTTGGCACTCCAATGCTAACAGATTCACCAACTAATCAGCTGTTTCCAATCGTTAGCAATGAAATAGCAGAAATACTCATGAAAAGATATGGCTGTGAGTTCTGGCAGAAAGTAGATGAAGATCATTGTTCTATTCGCTTTGTAACCTCTTGGGCTACTATTGAAGCTGAGGTGGATGAATGTATAGCATATATTGAAACTCTTCTTAAAAAATAATAATAAAAAACAAACCACTAACTGTAAATTTTTAGTGGTTTATTTTTTATATTTAACTATTCTTTTATTGTACATTTTATAAGCTACCTTAGGATAATATTGTTACTTTTTTAAAGTAAATTTATTTTTATTAATTGTTTTCTCTTTTTGTATTGAGAGACCTTATTATGGGAACCAAAACCATGGCTACAAAGCCAGCGGAAAAACCATTGTTATATAGATTCATACCACAATTTACTGAACCTATGTTCATTACCACCGCTCCATGAATAAAGCCTGCAAGAATTCCAAATAGCCATGAAAATTCTCCAGCAATTGGAGCTAGGCCAGTACTGAATAAAATAGAAAGTATCATACTAGGAGATTTCAGCTCCCAGATACATAGATGTGAGGTTAATGCTGCACCTATCATCACTGGTATTACATTTTTAATATGCTTTCCAAAGGTACCAAAACCTGCTAAGGTGAAAATACCACTGATTGTTGGTCCATTTAAGTCTCCTCCCAATATAAGAACTGAAGACACTCCTAGAATCCCAAGGAACCCAACATTTATAAAGGAAGCCTCTAGATAAAGGCTATAATAATCGCTGTTCAGCCTTCCAGAATGACTAATAATTTTTTTTAGGCTTCGAAAATTCTTACCATTATTATAATAGCCATAGATTATTATAATTATGAAGGTAGTATATAGAAGCAGGGCAAAAAAAACGTTGTTACCAGTGCTCCAGAAAAATCTTGTTTCTATGTCTACATTAAATATCTTATAAACTGACATAAGTATCATCCCTAAAAGTCCACCAGCAAACCCCATATTATATAAATTATAACCATAGTGTACTCCTACGGTGCTCACTGCTATTGGTGGCAGTATGAAACCTATGATTATCCCAAATCCATTGCCTACTACTAAGGACAATACCGGAGGAAGAATTCCTCGAAATACTATCTGACTTACAGTAGGAGCCAGAGTAGTTCCCAAAACCGCTATTAGAATATAATTATTGAAGGGCTCTTTTTTATACCTAGAGAATAGATATACTCCAAAAATAATTGACCAGACGTTAAAGATATTCTTTCCAAAGAAGGAAAAACCAAAGACAAGCCATAGAGATGTTAGTATTGCACCATTAGGTTTAATATCAAGAATAGTATAAAATAAGGTTATCATTAGAGATAGCAATCCAGCATTTACAAGAGTAGGCGCAACCCCTGCTATAGCTACGTAGTCTGTGATTAAAATAGCTGAATCCTCTATTATCTTATTCAGTCCGATATATATTTCTTTAGGACTGTCTAATAGCAGTCCAAGAACCATATAACCAATAAAGATAAAGATATGAAACTTATAAGGTGCAGCGATATTTTCTTTCATTCTTCAATATTATACTTCCTTATATTAAAGGAAGGTCTCCACTACAGCTCTTTTATTTCCAAGACCCACTTCCAGCTCTTCTTTATGATACAGGAAGCCTGGATCATCAAAATACTTAGCTTGAGTTGGACACTTTTTAATACAAGCACCACATTTTATACATATATTTTGATAGACTCTTACATCCTCAAAGCTTATAGCTCCCATGGGACATACCTCGGCACAGAGCTTACAGGAAATGCAGCTATCCGTTGTCTTTGGTTTAACCTTTCTAATATCAATAGAATTCCCCTTTCTGTCTCTCGGCTGATAATAGCCTCTTATTGGTGTCTGACCATTAACCGATACTGGAGAATGCTCAGAATTATCCTTTAGCATATTTACTATACTTTTTCCAAAGTCTTTAGCAATCTTTAAATCTTGCTCATCAGGCCTTCCCTGAGCTAATGTATAGGAAAAAGAATGCTCTCCAACAAAGGCTCCAGCAGCTATTGTTCGGAATCCATCCTCCTCTAGCAGATTTCTAAGCTCAATTAAGGCATCATCATAATTTCTGTTTCCATACAAAACAATAGGTATAGCCTTTGCTCCATTGCCTTCAATACCTTTTATATATTTAAGTAATACATTGGGTACTCTTCCAGCATAAACTGGTGTACCAAAGACCACTATATCATCCTTTTCTAGGCTTCTTTTCTGCTCTCTTACTATGGGTAGTGTAAAATCTATGGTTTCAGAAGTACAGTTTAGACCTTCTCCTAAGACCTCAGCTATTAATTCTACTACCTTTTTTGTAGTGCCCGTAGCACTAAAGTACATTGCATAAACCAAAATTCCTTCCCACCTTATTCCTGTAATAATATCTATAACTTTATTTTTACTTCTATGCAAAACATCTACAGAAATTAAGCTTCTGTAGATGTTTACATTTATTTCAGATAATCTAATTCCTTAAATATACTAAATCTTTATTTTCACCTGATTATCCTACAAGATTTTTATAATTAATCCTATTTCAATTATATTTGAAGTATTCTATGTTACTGTTTAACCTTAAAAACCAAGTATACCTGGCATTAACGACATAAACAGTGGATTTGCTATATCTACCACAAGTACCGAGAAGGCAGGATATAATACCCAGGCAAGGTGA
This sequence comes from Alloiococcus sp. CFN-8, assembly GCF_049943125.1. GTDB lineage: Bacteria > Bacillota > Clostridia > Clostridiales > Clostridiaceae > JAEXZL01. The sequence goes on along the minus strand of NZ_CP188040.1, from coordinate 3,236,807 downwards.
GCATAGCCATATTGGTCCATAACGGCTCTTTCATCAGCCACAGCATTGGATCCAGAACCCATTCCCATTCCGATAAAGCCTGCAACCATACATGCACCATTGTAATCACTGTGGTACATCCTAAATGCAATAAAGTAAGCGAATAGAACTGTACAAATAGTTACAACTGCTAGGATGATAAGCATTGCAGTCGCTGCTCCTGCAATCTTTGTTAAGTCCATTGTCATAACGGTGATTGCAAGGAATATATCTAAGGATATATGCTCAACAGTCTCAATTTCAGGCTGATTAAAGTTTACATGAAGGGGCTCTAAAATATTTCTTGCTATAGCACCTGCAAATAAGCATCCTATGAAATATGGCATTTCAATCATTGGTATTTTACTGAGAAGCATATATATAGGAATACCACAGGCACCTATAAAAATCATCATACATATTGTTTTCAGCAGGCTATCGGTATTTAAAGGTACTGCCGCCTCATCTAAATCCTTCTTAAGCTGCTCATCTGCAGGATCTGGCTTAAGGTTATGTCTCTTTATTAGAAGAACAGCAAGTGGTCCTCCAATAATACTTCCTAATATCATTCCTAAAGTGGCTGAAGCAACACCAATTTCTGTTGCACCTAAAGCTCCCATGGTTTCATATACTGGACCAAAGGCTGATGTGGTTCCAACTCCTCCAGCAAGAGCACCAGTACCTATCTGAATTCCCAGTAATGGATGAATACCTAAAAGATCAGCTAGTCCCATACCTACAAAACCTTGTATTAATACTAAGAGTACTACAGATAATGTGATACCAACGGCAAATTTTTTACCTTTAATAAATAAATTTTTACTAAAACCAAAACCAACACAAGTAAAGAAGATGTTCATGAAAAAGCTGCTAAGTGTACTATTCCAGGTTACATGAAGCACATCATTTAACTTTAATATACATAATATTATGGCGACAATTAATCCACCAACAACTGGAGCAGGGATACCCCAATCCTTTAAGGGCTTTACTCTCTTTACTATTGCTTTACCAAAGAATACGATTACACAGCCTATACCAGTAGTTGCTAACAAATCAAAACTAATGTTCATATTACACACTCCTTATTTAATAATAATTCGAATGATTTAGCTTGGTTAGTTGATTTATGTAAATAGGTTCATGGCCATCTCACCTATTTATCACTTATACTTATCCTTGTATTTTGTCATGCTTCATTGAAAAGGAGGTCATCTCAAAATTCCATATTGTGATTTTTATTTCGTATAGTGGATTATCTATTATGATTATAAGATACTTTTCACAAGATTGCAACATTTTCTAACATTTTTATGAATAAATATTCATAATTTATATTTTATGTTAAATATTTTTTACATTAGTCTTTTCTTTTGCTATATGTATCCCTGATAATATGACAATTAAAGACGTAACCATTCCCACTATCAATGAATCTAAAGGGAACTTAATCACCTCAGATATAATCATAGAAATTACCCCCAATATACCTGAAGCTATAGCATATTTCTTATCCACCTTTCCTTTATAAAAGAGGGCAGCACATAAAGGTATAAAAAGCACTACAGCCCTAAGTCCCATGGACAAAAACCCCCAGGTCAATATTTTACTCTTAAGGTTGCCCCCTGTTAATAAACCTGGAACTATTAAAGAAAGAAGCATACAACCTCGTGTTACATTAATAATCTTCTTATCTTTAATGTTTTTTCCAATAAATCTGATGTATATATCGTTTACAGCTATACTGCTAAAGTTTATTGCCATGCCAGCACCACTTCCTACTATAGTTATAAATAAAGCAGCAATTATAATACCCGAAACAACTGCCGGAAGGTTATTTATTATAAAAGCAGGAAAAGCAGCACCTGGATCCATGGCTGGAAAGTTTATTCTCATGTACATTCCAATAAAAATACTTAAGATTCCTATTGGTGGTATAATAGCAGCACTGAAGAAAGCGCCTTTTCTAGCCTCCTCACAGGTCCTACCAGAAAGAACAGCTTGTACATAAGTTTGAGAGGAAAGAACCCCCAGCATCACAGAAAGTCCTGATGAAGAATCCTTCATAATCCCTCTAGAGAACAAATTAAAAAATTGAGATGGCTCTAAGGCGGAATAGAAATTATCAGCTCCTCCTCCCAGCTTCAATGCCAGTAATCCGCCAATAACCACTGAAAAGTAAATTAATACTAATTTTATTACCCCTAATAGACTTGCACCTTTTGCCCCTCCAAATATTACATAACAGGTCATAATTATTATAGTAATAACTGTACAGACTATACCTCTAATACCTAAGACCGCTGATATCAATGCATTGGATGCTAGTATTTGTGCAACAGTGTTAATTATTATGCCTATTATTGTAAGCACTGATGAAATTATTCCTGCAGTCTCTCCAAACTCAGTAGATATGATTTCCTGTATAGTTATGCATTGGCTTTGGCGCAGAGGTTTTGTAAATACTAAGCCCAGAATCAAGCAGCCTAAGGATGCTCCAAGGGTATACCACCAAGCGGATAATCCATTGGCAAATGCTAACTGAGCTGTTCCCACTGTAGAATTTCCTCCTACCAAGGTTCCAATTATTCCACCTGCTACAAGTATAAAACTAGCCCCACTTCCTCCAGCATAAAAGTCCGCTGCATTCTTTACCTTTCTTCCTGTGTTTACTCCAACAATTAAAAAGATAAATAAGGTTACAGTTAAGCCTATTAAAAATCCTGGTGTTAATCCCACCACCTACCACCTCCACCCTTATAAAAGGTGAAATAAATATTTTGGATATAATAGGTATATTTCAGTGCTGATCCGTATCATGAAGTATACCTATATATCCTATTAATCTCTACTAGCTTCTCATTGCCAATAAATCAGCGAAGGCTTGTAATGATGTTCTAGCTTGTCCAAAATCAGTCATCTGCTGATCTACTCCTATCATTATGTAAGGAATATTAGCCTCTTCTAAGCCTTTCTTAAGAGATGGGAATTCAATTTCCTCTGGATCGCAGAATTGCATCATTAATATAATAACACCCTCTGCATTACTTTCTTTTACCATGTTTACAATATGTGAAGGACGCTTATTAATCTCTGGGTCATATAACAGAACATCCATATCTT